>CALIRD010000065.1 GCA_938042355.1 uncultured Thiotrichales bacterium | reverse complement strand
GCTCACCGAGGTATTGGATTATCTGGATGGCTACCCGCAGGTAACGTCGTATGTCGAAATCAAGGAAGAGTCTATGACTCGGTTCGGCTTGGACAAGGTGATGGATAAATTGATCGCGGTGCTGTCACAGCATCGTGCACCGTTTTACGTAATTTCATTTTCTTACGAAGCGATTCACTACGTGCAGACGCACAGCACCTTCAAAACGTGTTGGGTGTTGAAGAAGTACAATGATCAATTCCGTACAATGGCAGAAGAATTACAGCCAGACGGGTTGATTTGTAACTATAAAAAGGTTCCGGATAAACCACTCTGGCCGGGTTATTGGTGGTGGATGTTGTATGACATTAAAAAACCGGCTCGTGCCATACAGTACTACCAGCTGGGTGCGGAGTTGATAGAAACGGCGGATATGACAACGATGTTAATGGATGACCAATTAAATCGCGGTAGATTGCATGGACTATGATGTCATCGTCATAGGCGCCGGCATTCAGGGTGCAGCGGTTGCCCAAGCCGCAGCAGCGGAGGGCTATAAGGTATTGGTGCTGGAGCAGTTTGATCAGCCTGCTCTGGGCACATCGTGTAAATCATCCAAACTGATACATGGGGGTTTGCGCTATCTTGAGACGGCACAATTTGCGTTGGTAAAAGAGTGTCTGGATGAGCGTGCCTTTCTGTTAAAGAATGCACCTCATCTGGTGCACTTGGTGAAGTTCAGGATTCCAGTCTATAAATTTACCGGCAGACGACCCTGGAAAATATTTATTGGTCTGTGCATTTATTCTTTGTTCAGCTGGAAAGGCTTTCGTCGGGTACCGAAAAAACGCTGGGCCGCGCTGGATGGTTTAAAGACCAAAGACCTAAATGCCGTGTTCAGTTACTACGATGCCCAGACTGATGATGCACATTTGACCCGTAGCGTTTTGGCATCGGCAGAAGAAATGAGTTGCAAGACGGAATATAACGCTACTGTGATTGGCGCCAGCTTGAAAGATCAACATTGCTCACTTACCTATCAGCAAGATGATAGCAGTCATCAGCTAACGGCCGCTGTGATCGTCAATGCGACCGGGCCATGGGTAGATCGGGTTTCTGCCAGTATTGGTGCCGGTGAAACCCAGCGTGATATCGATCTGGTGGCCGGCACCCACATCGAAGTAGAAGGCGAGATCAAGGAGGGTATGTATTACGTTGAGGCGCACGATGGTCGCGTCGTCTTCGTTATGCCGTGGAAAGGCCGTACCATGATCGGTACCACCGAGGCTCCCTATCTGGGTGACCCGGCCAAGATTGAACCGCTGGAATCCGAGATTGAGTATTTGATCACCGTTTACAATAAATATTTTGAACGCCAGCTGGTTAAGGAAGAAGTCATCAATGCCTGGGCAGGGTTGCGCGTGTTACCGGTTGCCAAAAGTTCAGCCTTTAATCGCCCGCGCGATACCTTGATGCTGACTGATCGTGAACAAGCACCTCGAGTCGTCAGTTTGTATGGTGGCAAGCTGACGGCGCACCGTCACATGGCACAAGACGTACTAACACTGATGCGTGATTCCCTGCCACAAGATCGAACCAAAATTGCTGACACTAAAAACCTGAAGCTGCCGGTTGTAGACTAAGCATGTGTATCCTGTTCGTTGCGCTGGGCCAGCACAAAGACTTTCCCTTAATTATCGCTGCCAACCGGGACGAGTTTTTTCATCGCCCCAGTGCCGGTCTGCACTACTGGGAAGATTACCCCAATATTCTGGCTGGCCGTGACATGTTAGCCGGGGGCAGCTGGCTCGGGGTGAATTACAACAATCGCATTGCTGCGGTGACCAACATACGCCGCCCGGAATTGTTACGTGAAGATGCTCGCTCACGTGGTGATCTGGTAGCACGTTACTTGCGTGATGATGACAATGATGCGGCCTTCAGTCGGTTTCTCGAAGAAGAGTCGCATACCTATAACCCGTTCAACCTGGTGTACGGCACGCGTGAAAAGCTCATGGTTTATAGCAGTGTCAGCAAACAGCTGCTTACCTTACAGCCTGGTTATACTGCTATCAGTAATGGTGAGCTTGATGACCCCTGGCCAAAAATGAGTCGTGGCGTATTAGCAGTCAGAGAGTTGATAGAAGACAACGAGTCACTGGATGCCCGAGCGTTTCTACGCCTGATGCGTGATTCCACACAAGCCGATGTCTGTAACCTGCCCGATACAGGTCTGGGTAATACGCTGGAATTAAAGTTGTCATCCATATTTATTGAGAGTGATCAAAACTACGGTACCCGCACCACGTCAGTGTTGTTATTTGGTCAGCAACAGCTGGATTTTCATGAAGTCAATTACACGCCGGTAGGTGGTCGAGAAGCGGCGACCCATATCAAACACCCTTATCTCTGATTAGAAATAGAAGTGTGATACTGATCGAATAATTGTTTGAAAACTGCTGGTTTGATACATCGATTTACAGTTTTCACTGACTAATAACCTTACATATGGTCATACTTTACTCAGCTAGATCGCTAACCCATTGGAGGGTATTAATGAAGAAAATTTTCTTAATAGTGTGTTTTTGTTTAATGACTACGTTGAGCTTCGCCGCCAAGCCGGAATGGGCGGGAAAAGGCAAGCCCGACCGTGAAGATGTTGAAGCCATGGCCGAGCAAATGAAAGACTCGGAGCGTCGTAGTGATATTCTTGATCGAGGTAAGCCTGATAAAGGTAAGAAAGATAAGGATCGTGATGACGATGAAGATCATGATGAAGAGTATGAAGACGACGATGATTATGATGAAGAATTCGAGTGTGAATTAACTAAAGAAGAATGTGCAGCGCTTCGTGCTGAACGTAAAGCTGAGCGAATGGCAGAACGAGACGCGCGCAGAGCAGAGCGTGAGGCTGAAAGAACCGCTCGTGACGACGAGCGTGGTTCAGCAAGACCGGAAGGTCAAGCCAATCGTGGGATGGGCATGGGGTCCGCACAGGCCGAGGCGCGTGGTCAGGCTGCCGAGCGTGGCAATAATGCTGCCGCAGCGCAAAATCGGGTTAATGCGCAAACCAGTCAGGGCGAGGCTAGCGGACAAGAGGCAGCCATGCAAAAGCAGGCTGAAATGAAAGCCGAGATGGAGCAAAAAGAGCTGGATAAAGGCTCGGCGAAAGGCCAGGAAATGCGAGAAGCCAACAGCAAAAAGTGGTGGCAGTTCTGGAAGTGATTCAGACAATTTCTGAATAGAGAAAAAAGGGTGCATATGCACCCTTTTTTTAGATAAATGTAAAATTTCTCAGATCCATGTTAAATGGTGAAGTTGATTTAAGTATCAGAGGTTTCTTTTTCATAATGTATTTTAATGCATGGAGATTATGAAATACTGGAATCCTCAACGGGTAAAACTGTTTTTTTAACTCGACGTTTGGCGCTTGCCAGTGACGAGCAAGTCCGTTTTATTTCAACTGTTAATGTTGCGAAAACGTTTATCACTAATGCCTTGTCAGATTTTAGAAATCGTGATGCGCTACGCTCCATTGTTTTAGAGTCGACTGGTAGTAAATATATAGGTAAACAATTGCGCGACGATGTGATTAAAGAAGTTATTGCCAACGAAATAGTTACCAAAACTTATCGGGTGATTGAAAAAAAACCCAAGAAGTGGGGGAAGTCCTGAAGGCGCTTATGGGTCGTGTGTCAATGGTTCGGGAGCGGGGATGATGGACTCATTATGCTCCATGATGTCGAGCCATTTTCCCGATCGAAGTCGGAGATAGAGCAAGATTGATTTAATACTGTAATCAACGAGCAGCACGCTGTAAATCCAGTAAATGGAAAGCCCCAGTTTCAAGAAAACATAGGAGACTACAACCCGGACTCCAACATAACAAATGACGGTAATCATTAAGGTGTAGCGTGTATCACCCGCACCGCGTAGTGCGCCACCGATAGCAAATTCAAATGCCAGTAATGGTTGTGCCAATGCCATCATACGTAACACGAAGGTGGTGAGTTCGATAAGCTCCGGGTCATTACTCAAAAAGCGAGCGATACTACCCGAGAGTAAAAACAGTACAACACCCGCTAGTAGCATAAATACCAGGCTGATATGTAACGTATGATGAGCATAGGCAACCGCGTTTGCTTTTTTGCCCGCCCCCAGTTGTTGTCCTACTAACGCTGCACCAGCGACAGAAAAGCCAATACCAAAAACCAGCGTTACTCCGAACACACTCAATCCGATGCCATAGGCAGCAAATGCAGTACTGCTATAACGGCCCACCACCCACATAAAACCAATCAGTGAAAGTTGAAGTAGTAACTGTTCGAGCATGCCGGGCGTGGCGATTTTAAACAGCCGTCTAACTTTCACCCGGTCGGCATAGTTTTTCACGTTGGCTTTGAGAGGGTAACGTTTGCCATACCAGACAAACAGATACATCACGGTGCCAATGAGATACGCCAGCCCGGTGCCAATGGCAGAGCCACGTAAGCCCAGCGCGGGTAATCCAAAATAGCCGTGGGTGAGCATCATTGAAAAAACCAGCAGCAGTACGTTGGTAATCATGGTGATCACTAACGGTGTCACAGCATCGCTGATGGCACGCATGGCTACACCGGACAGTAAAAAGAAACTTAGAAACACACCAAAGTGACTAAGTGTACGCACATAATCGGTAGCAGCTTCATGGTTGGGGCCGCTAAGTTTGAAAAATGTTGATACCTGTGGTGCTATTTCGTTAAACAACAGGGCGATAAACACGCCGAGCAAGATGCCCACCAACAGGCTTAACTTGGTATAGGCCGATGCCTGGTTGATATCATTGCGGCCCCACTCACGTGCGACCATGGCGGTGGTGCCTGCACCCAGACCCATGACCACCGAGCTAATCAAAAAATAAATGCGTTGGCCACTGGAGATACCGGCTAATGCCTCGGTACCTAACGGGCTTACTATCTTGAAGCTGAGAAAAAAAGCCAGCGTAATGGACAGGTATAGCAATACGCTGGGCCAGGCGAGTTTCCAGATGGTCCAGAGAATTTCTTTTGAGCTGACATCCAGCCCGGCAGGTTTAGTGGTGTAACTCACTTTGGTACTTCATGTTGTGTGGCGCTGATTAGACCCGTCTTGTGTCCGTGAGTAAAGCCTTGCTTTACGTTTCTGCTTTGGCTTTGATCACCCCGGCAACGGCACCGGCGGGATCTTTGATGACACCCATTTCAAAACTGCCCATATCTGTCATCGGCTTGATCACTGTGCCGCCCATCTTTACGCACTCTTGCAGCGCTAATTCCACATCCGATACATTGAAGTACATCAGCCATTGTGACGGCATGTCCTGGTTGGGTCCCTTGGCATGACAAATTCCGACTGCAAATTCCGGATCTTCTGTGGTTGTCATCACGTAGTCTTCATACTCACCATCAGCCATAGATTGGCCCATAGAATCAAGACCGACGACCTTGGCATAGAAATCTTTGGTCTCTGCAGCATTATCCACCGTCAAATCAATCCACGATATACCGCCCGGGGCTTTTGAATACATGTTGTTACTCCATCAGTCAAAGAATGATGAGTGTAACGCAGACTTACCAGTGTTGTTGTAAATTGACGCTGACGAGATCTTAAGACATTCTTTGGCTATGCCAATACAACAACTTCAAAGACTCTTGACCTGGCTTGGGTTTATACCGTTTCTATTTTTTGCAGTGGTTTACCTTGCGACGAACGGGATCTGGTGGATAACGCCTGAGTATGCTTTTGTTTGTTACGCGGTTTATACCGCCGTCATACTATCTTTCATGGCAGGTACTCATTGGGGTTTGGTGCTCAGTGCACAATTGGACGATGCCTGGAAAACCTTGTTATGGAGTAACCTGATTGCAGTAGTCGCCTGGATCGGCGTTGCTTTGCCTTTCAAAGTAGCAGGCATGTCTCTGGTGCTGGCCGGGTTTCTGTTACAACTCTGGTTGGACTATGGTTTTTCTCGAAACGGTGTGATCAGCAAAGACTATTTTCGTTTACGCCTGGTTATGACCAGCTGTGTTGTGTTGACGATGGCGCCAGTAATATTACGGCTGGCAGAGGTTATCTAAAGCACAATCTGTCGTATACTTGCTGCAAATAATTTGAGCAATGTTCCCATGAAAAATATCCTCATACTGTTGCTAGCGGTGTTTACCTACGGCTGTGCACAACAAACTATTTCTGTTTTACCTGAAGAGCAGGATGCTTTTGTCTGGTCACCTGAAACATTTGCGGACATCAAAATTGTTCGTTATCAGATACCGGGCTTTGATCAACTCTCTCTGCGACAAAAGAAACTGGTACATTATCTGGTAGAGGCAGGTTTGGCTGGTCGAGACATTATGTGGGATCAAAATTACCGACATAATTTGAGTATTCGTCGTGCTCTGGAAAAAGTTATCACTGGCTATGAGGGTGATAAGGAAGCCAGTGAATGGCAAGCACTGATGTTATATGCGCGACGCGTGTTTTTTGCCAACGGGATCCATCATCATTATTCCAATGACAAATTCATCCCTGGTTTTCCCCGTGAGTATTTCACCTCGGCACTTGATCAAGTGGGTGGTAGTCTTAATGAGCAAGCGTTGCTGGCAATGTTTGATCCTCAAGTCGATGCCAAGAAAATTAATCTGGACCCCGCCAAAGATCTTATTCTGGGATCAGCCGTTAATTTCTATGGTCCGGGTGTTAGTGCGGCCGATGTAGATGCGTTTTACGCTAGTAAAATGGACAGTAGTAACCCTCGACCGTTGTCGCACGGCTTGAACAGTCAGCTGGTAAAGAACGCGGATGGTAGCCTTGCAGAAAAAGTCTGGTATGCAGAGGGTATGTATGGCGAGGCGATTAAGGAAATTATTGGCTGGTTAGAGTTGGCAGTTGGCGTGGCGGAAAATCAACCACAAGCCGATGCGCTTAAACTCCTGATCCAGTATTACCAGACAGGTGACTTGCAGATCTGGGATGATTATAACGTAGCCTGGGTGAAGGCTACGGATGGTGATATTGATTACATTCAGTCCTTTATAGAAGTTTATAACGACCCCAAAGGTTTCCGTGGTTCGTTCGAGAACATTGTACAGATCAAGGATTTTGAAGCATCAGCAAGAATGCAGCAGGTGGCACAGAACGCCCAATGGTTTGAAGACAATTCAACCACCGATCCAGCGCATAAAAAAGACAAGGTGGTAGGTATCAGTTACAACGTGGTGAGTGTTGCCGGTGAAAGTGGTGACGCCTCGCCGTCGACGCCGATCGGCGTGAACCTCCCCAATGCCAATTGGATACGCGCCGAGCACGGTTCCAAATCAGTCAGCCTGGGAAATATCACCGATGGTTACAAGCAGGCAGAGGGCTCCGGGTTATTGCTCGAGTTTTCGCATGACGAGCGCGAAATTGCCTTGAGTAAATTACACAGCACTTTGTCGGGTAAGTTGAAGACTGCGTTGCATGAAGTGATTGGTCACGCTTCGGGACAGCTGGAGCCCGGCGTAGCCACACCCAAAGAGACTCTAAAAAATTACTCCTCCGCGCTGGAAGAAGCACGTGCTGACCTGGTCGGTTTGTATTTTATGATGGATCCCAGGTTGCTCGAAATGAAGTTAATGCCCAGTATTGATGTAGCGCATGCAGGCTATGACAGCTATATCAAGAATGGTTTGATGTTGCAGCTACGACGTATAGAGCCCGGTAATAACATTGAACAGGCGCACATGCGTAATCGTCAAATGGTAGCCAGCTGGGTATATGAAAAAGGTGAGCCTGACAACGTTATAAGCCGAGTAGTACGTGATGGCAAAACCTATTTTGAAATTAATGACTATGACAAGTTAAGAGAACTGTTTGGTCAGCTATTGCGTGAAGTTCAGCGGGTTAAATCCCAGGGTGATTATGAGGCGGGTCGTGATTTGATTGAAAACTATGGTGTTATTGTTGACAAAGAACTACACGCCGAAGTTCTGGCGCGTTCGAAAAAACTCAACATCCCACCCTACGGAGGATTTATTAATCCCGAGCTGGTAGCGGTAACCAACAGTGCGGGTGAGATTACCGACATCAAGGTGGAATACCCGGATGACTTTATGGGGCAGATGTTGAGTTATGGCGAACGTTACTCATTTTTACCCGACTATAACTAGTCAGTTGAATTCGATTCTTATGTGGGTCGACGGCTGACGTAAAAACTAATTTCGGCCGTAAAGACGGTATCGCCTGAAGTATCGACAATAGCCAGTGGCACCACGGTATCACCGGTTTCGGTGATGGTGCCATCAAGTTTGCATTTACAGGTAAGCGTACCTTTGGCTTTTTTTATGTAGGCGACCGTCATGCCGCTGGGTAACCAACGCAAGCCGGGGTCTATCGCCGAGTCTATGGTAAGGCCACCAGTGAGTTCAGCCAGAGAACACAAGGCACCGGCATTGACTGTGCCTATATGGTTCCGAACACCCCATCGGTCCTTCATTTTGACTTCGCAGTGTCCTTCGGTGTAATGACTGACGTCAGGTTTTAATTTACCAAAGAACGGTGCACTCAGGCCGATACCTTTGTTGAACAGGTAGTTTCCGAAGGGTCTTTTTTTATACGACTGATATTGTTTTATGAATGACATCTATTTCCCCAAACTCTGTTTGCATAGTAGCAAAACAGAGCCTGGAGAAACAATAC
>CALIRD010000064.1 GCA_938042355.1 uncultured Thiotrichales bacterium | reverse complement strand
GCTTCCAACATATCCTTCTACCCTTGATTTGAGTTTATGACCTGGTCTGAATGTGACCACCCTGCGTGCTGAAATAGGAATCTCTTCACCGGTCTTGGGGTTCCTTCCCGGACGTTGCTTTTTATCACGTAGAACAAAATTCCCAAAGCCTGACAACTTTACATTTTCACCACTTTCCAAAGCTTTTGAAATTTCTTCAAAGAACTGTTCAACCAGATCTTTGGCTTCACGTTTATTCAAGCCAAGTTCTTCAAATAATCTCTCGGCCATTGCTGCTTTGGTAAGTGACATCAGTATTAGGTTCTTTCTATTCTTGTTTTATCGGTAGTAAGTTAGTGAGTAAAACTCAATCTCTTATTGACGCTTGCAGATCTTGTTGTAATTTTGCAGTGATTTTAGCGACAACTGACTCGATTTCCTGTTCATCTAGAGTGCGTGAAAAGTCCTGCAAAATCAACCCCAAGGCAATGCTTTTTAAGCCATTTTTTACACCTTCACCGGTATATAAATCAAAAATATGCGAGCTGCGTAGAATTTCGATGTCAGCAGCCTGAATTGTCTTGACAAGTTCGTCATAGCTAATGGCTTCATCTACGACAATTGCCAGGTCTCTTCTGACGGAAGGATACTTGGATAAGGCAGTAAAAGCAGAGATCGAACCTTGTAAAAGAAACTCGACATCCAGTTCAGCAACGTAGACAGCTTGTTTGAAACCAAACTTTTTCGCAATGGCGGGATGCAATGCTCCGAAATTACCCACGTTTGTTTCATCGACGCTGATACTGGCGGACTGTCCCGGATGTAACATCTCATTCTCAGAGCGTTGCCAGTGATAGTGTCTTTGGTGACTACTCATTTCCAACAATGATTCAATCGAACCCTTGAGATCATAGAAATCGACAGCACTGGATGTTTGATCCCAATGCTCGGCACTATTGGATCCAGTGATAGCCAGTGCGAGTTTGCGGGTTTGCTGCAAACCCTGCTCTGTTTCCTGGAAAACCAACCCGGTCTCAAAGAATTTCAAATCATTTTGCTGACGGCGCAAATTATAGAGACAGGTATTGAGCAAGCCGCCTACCAAGGTAGTACGCATCTGGGACAGATCAGACGATATAGGATTAAGTAAAGCAACCGGAGTAAATCCGGTTGCCAGATTTTTTTCCGTCTTCTCATCAACAAAACTGTACGTTATTGCCTCATAAAAGCCGTTAGCTATCAGGACTTCACGCAGCTGATTGATATTGAGAGACGCTTCGTCTGCCGAGGTAATCTCGGAGTTCCAGTTGCTGGTTACCAGAGGTATGTTGTCGTAGCCATACAGTCTGGCGACTTCTTCAATCAGGTCAACGGGAATTCTCAGGTCAAAACGCCATGCCGGAGGGGTTACGAAACAGCCATCATTGGTCGACTCAACTTTGCAACCCAGTCTGGACAGCATGGAATTGACCGTGTCGGATTCGAGTTCAATCCCTAAGCGTCGACTTAAGTCTGAGTATTTCAACTCGATCGGCTTTAATGCTTCCAGATGTTCATTGGCAACTGCCTTGTTCACAGCTCCAGCATTGCCACCGCAAATCTCGAGGATCAGATGTGTCGCTCGCTCTATGGCACGCTGCTGTTGGGTGAAATCTACGCCACGTTCATAGCGCATTGACGAATCAGTATGCAAACCATACTTTCGCGCCTTACCTGTGATCGCACGTGGACTAAAGAATGCGCATTCCAGAAATATGTTCTCGGTTTTTGTGGTTACAGAAGTGGGTAGTCCACCCATGATGCCCGCCAAAGCGACCGGACCCGTATCATCGGCAATTACCAATGTATCGCTTTGCAAGGTAATGGTATTACCATCGAGCAGTTCCAGCTTTTCGTCGGCCTCGGCCAGACGTACATCAATGCCCTCTTTCAAGGTATCCAGATCGAATGCATGCATGGGCTGACCAAACTCCAGCATGACATAGTTGGTGACATCCACAACGGGACCGAGACTGCGAAGGCCGCAACGACGCAAACGTTCCTTGAGCCAAAGCGGTGTTACCGCATTCGTATCGACGTTTTCTATTACTCGTCCCAGATAGATCGGGCACAGTTCAGGAGCACTGGATTTGACTGGAAAATCAGTAGCAATAGTTGCAGCCACTGCATCTACTACAGGCTCAGAAAAATCTGCCTCCTGTATAGCCGCCAGATCTCTGGCGACACCCAGCACCGAGAAGCAATCCGCTCGATTAGGGGTCAAATCCAGATCAAGTACCTGGTCATCCAACTTAAAATACTCACTTAATGCTGTACCAATACCTGCATCCGCCGGAAGTTCCATTATTCCGTCAGCTTCGTCATCGATGCCCAGCTCAGAGGCTGAGCAAAGCATGCCACTGGACTCTACCCCGCGTAATTTAGCTTGTTTGATTGCCATGCCATTCGGCAAGCTGGCCCCTACTTGTGCCAGCGCCGTTTTCAGGCCTGCTCTGGCGTTGGCAGCACCACACACGACTTGCCAGGAATCTTTTCCATCACTTACCTGGCAGACGCGTAATTTATCCGCATCTGGATGGGAGTCAATTGAAGTAATTTCAGCTACAACGACGTCGCTAAAGTCTCCAGCAGCCGGCTCCAGAGCATCCAGTTCCAGACCTGCCATGGTTAATTGTGCACCTATCACATCGGCCGGGACATCGGTCTCAACCATTTCTTTTAGCCACAGTACATTTATTTTCATGTCTTACTCACCACTTCAAGCAAACTGCTTCAAGAAACGCAGGTCGTTTTCAAAAAACAGGCGCAGATCATTGACGCCATAGCGCAGCATTGCCAGACGCTCAACACCAAGGCCAAAGGCATAACCCGAATATTGCTGATCATCGATTCCCGAATGTTTCAATACCTCAGGATGCACCATGCCGCTACCCATAACCTCCAACCAGCCAGTATGGGAGCAAACACGACAACCTTTACCGGAACACATGACACACTCTATATCGACTTCGGCGGAAGGTTCGGTAAACGGGAAATACGATGGACGAAAACGTGTCTTCAAGGTACTGCTTTCAAAGAAAGCTTTTAAAAACTGATCGAGGATACCTTTGAGTTCTGCAAAACTGGTTTGCTCATCAATCAGCAAGCCCTCAACCTGATGAAACATTGGAGTATGTGTGAGATCGGAGTCACAGCGGTATACACGCCCTGGCGCAATGATTCTCAGGGGTGGTTTTTGTTCTTGCATGACGCGTACTTGTACTGGTGAGGTATGCGTCCGTAATAGTTTTCCATCAGGGAAATAGAAGGTATCGTGCATAGCCCTGGCAGGATGGTGATCCGGAATGTTTAACGCTTCGAAGTTATGAAATTCATCTTCAATTTCAGGACCTTCTTCAATATTAAAACCAACCTGCGCAAACATTTCGCTAATACGATTAATCGTATGGGTAACCGGGTGCATACTGCCACGCGCTGTCTTTCGACCCGGTAAGGTTATATCAATGGTTTCAGTGGCCAGTTTGGCATCCATGGCCTGTTTGGCTTGCAGATCTATTTTTACCTGGATGGCGGATTGTACTTCCTGTTTGGCAAGATTGATTTTTTCACCAGCAGCGGGGCGTTCAGCCGGGTCCAGCTTGCCTAAAGATTTAAGTTGCGCCGTAAGCGAACCTTTCTTGCCCAAATATTGAACACGCAAATCCTGTAATGCTTTGGCATCATCAGTTGCGCTGATTTGCGCCAGTGCATCAGCGACCAATTGTTTAAGATCGGCAGTAAGATCAGTCATAACGTTCCTGAGTTAACCCTATGGTCACTATACACAACGCGACCTTCATATTATTGATAAAGAACCCGTCAAAAAAAACAGGGAAAGACGCATTGTCTTTCCCTGTCTGTTGTACGTGAACAAGTTAGCTACGGCTAGGCAGCGAGAGCGTCTTTAGCTTTATCTGCAACCTTGCCAAAAGTGTCAATGTCATGCACGGCAATGTCAGCCAGCACTTTGCGGTCTATTTCTACATCGGCTTTGTTCAAACCATCCATGAGACGGCTGTAGCTGATGTCATACAAGCGTGCCGCAGCATTGATGCGTGCAATCCAGAGTGCTCTGAACTGACGCTTGCGTTGACGACGATCACGATAGGCGTATTGACCTGCCTTGGTGACGGCCTGCTCTGCGACTCTGAAAACTCTGCTGCGCGCACCGTAGTAACCTTTAGCCTTTTTCAGAACCTTCTTATGTTTTCTGCGTGCGTTGACGCCCCTCTTTACTCTTGGCATTACTAACTCCGATTCACCTTACGGTGAGAAATAATTCAACAATTAACTGTATGGCAACATCCGCTTAACCATTGCGGTATCACAATCAGCGACACCCAGAGGTGAACGCAACTGACGCTTACGCTTGGTGCTTTTCTTGGTCAGGATATGACTGCGGAAAGACTGCTTTCTTTTAAATCCACCTGAACCGTTACGCTTAAAACGTTTCGCGGCTCCCCGGTTGGTTTTCATCTTGGGCATACTATGCTCCTAATAGTTATTTCTTTTTGGTGGGAGCAATGACCATGACCATTTGCCGCCCCTCCATTTTAGGTCGTTGCTCTACATCTCCGAGCTCGGACAAATCAGTTTCAATCTTATCTAACAACTCAGCGCCTAGTTCTCGATGGGCCATTTCGCGCCCTCTGAAACGGATAGTGATTTTGGTTTTGTCACCGTCCTCGAGAAACTCCCTGAGCTTTCTCAATTTTACCTGGTAATCTGCTTCTTCAGTACCAGGCCTGAACTTAATCTCTTTAACTGTGGTTTTCTTTTGCTTCTTACGCGACTGCTGTGCTTTTTTACTTTCTTCAAATCTGAATTTTCCATAATCCATGATTCGACAGACTGGCACATCTGCATTAGGAACAATTTCTACCAGGTCGAGTTTCGCTTCCGTTGCCATTGCTTGAGCGTCGGTCAGCGCAACTACGCCTTTATTTTCCCCTTC
Organism: uncultured Thiotrichales bacterium; assembly: GCA_938042355.1. GTDB lineage: Bacteria > Pseudomonadota > Gammaproteobacteria > CAZUMV01 > CAZUMV01 > CALIRD01. The sequence continues at coordinate 19 of CALIRD010000064.1, read as the reverse complement.
TACATCAATCAAACGAATT
>CALIRD010000063.1 GCA_938042355.1 uncultured Thiotrichales bacterium | reverse complement strand
AGTTGATAGTTTACAAAGCCGGCACTTTTTGCCGCATCAATTTCTTTTTTTGTGAGCCCACCTTCCGGGCCAATCAAAATATCTGTCGAATCACTCACTGTGCTGATTTCACGCAAGCTGCGATTTGCTTGAGGATCCAACAGGATACCGGGTTTTGCCGAGTCTCGGTTACTCAGTAACTCATCGATTAACTGTGGTTTTTGTAATGTTGGCAGCACAGTACGACCGGATTGTTCGCAGGCGCTAATTATGATGCCCTGCCAATGCACCATCTTTTTCTCAAGTTTCTTATCTTTAAGGCGTAAAGGCGAACGTTCTGTGGTTACAGGTTGTATTTGGGTCACGCCAAGCTCTACAGATTTTTGAATGGCGAAATCCATGCGATCAGAGCGACTCACGGCTTGGCACAAACACGTGTTTAATGAACTTTCGGTATTTACAGGTCTTATCTCGTTAATACGTAGCGAACCACTTTTTTTATTCAGTGAGGTGATGGTCGCTTTAGCTTCAAGTTGTTCTTCGCCGTTGAAGAGTGTGACTTGATCATCATTTCGAAGTCGTAACACCGTATGAAAGTGATGAATGTTACGTTTATCCAGCTCAATACTCACACCGTTTCCAAAAGCCACGGGCAGGTAAGCGCGGATGTTGCGTTGACTGCGCATCAGGGTATTAACCTACTAGGTCAAGGTTATTACAAATATTCAGAGTGGGTTCGGTTTTGTTCATGGTGTAGAAATGCAGTCCGGGAACTTCATTGTCAATCAGCTGCTGGCAAAGACTGGTTACTACATCCTCACCAAACGATTTCAGTGATTTTATGTCATGTTGATACGCTTCCAGGCGGAGTTGGATCCAGCGTGGGATTTCGGCGCCGCATGATGCAGAAAATCGTATCAAGCCTTTGTAGTTAGTGATTGGCATAATGCCAGGCACGATTGGAATGTCCAGCCCCTGACTTCGAACGTTGTCAACAAAATACAGGTAAGCATCAACGTTATAGAAATACTGTGTGATAGAGCTGTTGGCGCCAGCTTTGGCTTTGTTGATAAAGTGCTTGATATCTTCATCCGGGCTGTTTGATTCTGGATGTGGTTCGGGATAGCTGGCGACATCAATCGTAAAATGGTCACCACTGTGTTCACGAATAAAACTCACAAGGTCAGAAGCATGCAGAAATTCACCAGGATGCATTAGTCCAGACGGAATATCACCGCGCAAACACACCAGGTGATTGATACCATGGAGTTGGTATTCATCTAGCAGCGCTTGCATGTTTTCTTTGTTGGAGCCAACGCAGGTTAGATGTGGAGCGACTTTTAAATCTGTCGCTTCTCTGGTCTTCAAGACTGTTTCCAGAGTTTTGTTTTGCGAAGACCCTCCTGCACCATAAGTGACCGAAAAGAACTCGGGATTGAGTTGACCAAGATCCTTTGCAGTCCTGGTCAACTCATCGAGTGCTTCATCATTACGAGGAGGGAAAAACTCGAAGCTGAGATTTTGTTTTCCTGCCACAATGGTTCCTAGTAACGGTAGTGTTCTGGTTTGTACGGTCCGTCTTTCGGAATATCGATATAGCTGGCTTGCTCATCGGTCATGACCGTCAGGTTAGCGCCAATTTTATCCAGATGTAATCGCGCGACTTCTTCGTCGAGATGCTTGGGCAAGACATAGACTTCGTTTTTATATTTGTCGTCATTGTCATTCCAGATTTCGATTTGAGCCAGTGTCTGATTGGTAAATGAGGCCGACATGACAAAGCTTGGATGTCCCGTGGCACAACCCAGATTAACCAGACGTCCTTGTGCCAGCAAAATAATACGATTACCGCTAGGCATGATGATGTGGTCAACCTGTGGTTTGATGTTTTCCCACTCATATTGTTCGAGACTGGCGCAATCAATTTCATTGTCAAAATGACCAATGTTGCAGACAATTGCCTGATCTTTCATTTTTAATAAGTGATCGTGATTAATCACGCTTAAGTTGCCCGTTGCGGTCACAAAGATATCGGCTTCTGAACAAGCTTCATCCATAGTAACCACTCTGAAACCTTCCATCGCAGCTTGTAACGCACAAATAGGGTCTATCTCAGTGATCCACACGGTCGCGCCCAATCCTTTAAGTGATTGTGCACTGCCTTTGCCGACATCGCCATAACCCAGAACGACGGCAATTTTACCGGCTATCATGACATCGGTAGCGCGCTTGATACCGTCTACCAGTGATTCGCGGCAACCATACAGATTATCGAACTTTGATTTGGTGACCGAGTCATTTACATTAATCGCAGGGAAGGGTAATTCGCCGCGTTCCATCATTTGATAAAGACGGTGTACACCCGTAGTCGTTTCTTCGGTAACACCTTTTATTTTATCCAGCTTGGTGGAATACCAGTTCTGCTGGCTTTTTAATCGGTCTTTGATAGAGGCAAATAGAGCCGTTTCTTCTTCGCTGCCTGGATTGTCCAGTACGCTGATGTCCTGTTCGGCCTTGCTACCCAGAATGAGTAGCATGGTCGCATCACCACCATCGTCCAGAATCATGTTTGGTGAGGTGCCGTCAGACCATTCCATGATCATATGCGTGTATTGCCAATATTCTTCCAGAGTTTCACCTTTGGTAGCAAACACCGGCACGCCTGTTGCTGCAATAGCGGCAGCCGCATGATCCTGGGTAGAAAAAATATTACAGGATGCCCAGCGAACTTCGGCGCCTAGTGCGGTAAGGGTTTCGATCAATACACCCGTCTGAATAGTCATGTGCAGGGAGCCGGCAATTTTGGCGCCCTGTAAGGGTTTACTGTCACCAAATTTTTCACGCAGGGCCATCAGGCCAGGCATTTCGGTTTCAGCGATAGATAGTTCTTTGCGTCCCCAGTCAGCGAGCGACAGGTCGGCAACAATAAAGTCATCGGCAGGGTTAAGCACTGCGTTCATAGTATTTCTCCATGAGCGAGCACCGTTGTAAATGAAGAAGATCGTCGAGCCTGACGGGAGTCCGTTGCAGTGCCCCTCAACAATCTGAGATTATTTTAGCAAATTATTGGCTGAATTAAAGCCCTGCTGCCTCTTTTAAGATGTTAACCCGGTCAATTTTTTCCCATGGCAGGTCGATATCATCGCGGCCAAAGTGACCGTAAGCAGCCGTTTGTTGATAAATCGGGCGGATCAAGTCCAGCATGTTGACCAGTCCATAGGGGCGCAAATCAAAATGATCACGCACCAGAGCGACAATTTTTTCATCGTCAATTTTACCGGTACCGAAAGTCTCGACCGAAATAGAAGTAGGCTCAGCCACGCCAATGGCATACGAGACCTGGATCTCGCAACGTTCAGCCAGCCCAGCCGCCACCAGATTCTTGGCGACATAGCGACAAGCGTAGGCTGCGGAACGATCCACTTTAGAGGGGTCTTTGCCAGAGAACGCACCGCCACCATGACGAGCCATACCGCCATAGGTATCGACAATGATTTTTCGGCCAGTCAGCCCACAGTCTCCGACTGGGCCACCGATGATAAATTGACCGGTAGGGTTAATATGAATCACAGTATCTTTATTCAGCCATTGTTCTGGTAACACAGGTTTAATGATGTGTTCCATGACTCCTTCGCGCAAATCCTCCTGACTGACATCAGGGTCATGTTGCGTAGATAGCACGACAGCATCAATACCGGCCGGCTTTCCATCTTCATAACGGAATGTGACCTGGCTTTTGGCATCAGGACGTAGCCATGACAATGTATTGTCATGCATACAATCAGCCTGTCTTTTTACCAGACGGTGCGAGTAAGTAATGGGTGCCGGCATAAGTACATCGGTTTCATTGCTGGCATAGCCAAACATAAGACCCTGATCTCCGGCACCCTGGTCTTCAGCTTTTTGTCGGTCCACGCCCATGGCTATATCGGTACTTTGTTTGCCAATGGCATTCAGTACGGCACAGGTTTCGCCATCAAAACCGACGTCAGAGCTGTTATAGCCAATAGCTTTGATGGTGTCGCGTACCTTTTCTTCCAGATCCACCCAGGCAGAAGTAGTCACTTCACCGGCGATCATCACCACCCCGGTTTTTATCAGTGTTTCGCAGGCAACCCTGGCATGTGGGTCTTGCTCCAGTATGGCATCGAGTACTGCATCCGAGATCTGGTCGGCAATTTTATCCGGATGTCCGCCAGAGACGGATTCTGAGGTAAAAAGGCTACTGCTCATGCGCGTGTATTCCTGAAATAAAGTGATCTTGTGTTTCGGTATGGAATATTACCCTAATTAGGTAGTGTAAATACAACTAGCCGCTCTCAATTTCATTTATTTCTTGCTGGTATTAATGTAATGGGCGAAAATAGTGCCGCGTTGTCAAAGTTGGCACGCACGTCTCAAAACAATAACAACACCGATTACTCAGGATCCTGGAGCCAAACCACTATGCCAGCGCGCAGAGAACTAGCCAACGCCATTCGGGCTTTATCAATGGATGCAGTACAGAAGGCCAAGTCAGGACATCCTGGCGCCCCGATGGGGATGGCTGATATAGCAGAAGTTTTGTTTAATGATTTTATGAAACACAATCCGGCCAACCCCAAATGGGTTGATCGAGATCGTTTTGTTATGTCGAATGGTCACGGCTCGATGTTGCCATACTCCGTTTTGCATTTAACAGGCTATAACCTGTCTATGAAAGAACTTAAAAACTTTCGGCAATTACACTCAAAAACACCGGGTCATCCTGAATACGGTTATGCGCCTGGTATCGAAACAACCACCGGTCCGTTGGGGCAAGGCATCAGTAATGCAGTAGGTATGGCAATAGCAGAAAAAGTGCTGGCGGCTACCTATAACAAGCGTGGTTTTAAAATAGTTAATCATCACACCTATGCATTTCTGGGTGATGGCTGTCTGATGGAGGGCATCTCACACGAAGCCTGTTCGCTTGCCGGTACTCTGGGGCTGGGCAAACTGATTGCTTTTTATGACGATAACAACATTTCGATTGACGGCGAAGTAGAAGGTTGGTTTACCGATGATACCGCCGCACGCTTTCGAGCCTATGGTTGGCATGTAATTAAAAACGTGAATGGACATGATCCTGTTGCTATTAAGAAAGCAATTAAACAAGCACGAGCAGCTCAACAGCCCAGTTTGATTTGTTGCAAGACGACCATCGGCTTTGGATCACCAAACAAAGGTGGTAAAGAAGATTGTCATGGTGCGCCATTAGGTGAAGATGAGATAGCACTCACCCGTAAGCAATTGGGTTGGAAACACAAGCCCTTTAAAATACCAAAAGCGATTTATGCGGCGTGGGATGCACGCGCCAAAGGTAAAGCAGCCGAACAGAAATGGAAAGAACTTTTCAGTAAGTACAAGGCTGTACATCCCAAGCTTGCACGTGAGTATAGCCAGCGGACAAAAGGCAAGTTACCCGCTAACTGGGAAGCATATGCTGACAAAATGATTGCTGCTACAGCAAAAGAAGCCAAATCAATCCCTTCACGTATTGCCTCTCAAAATGCGTTGAGTGGATTATTTTCCAAAACTCCCTTTATCGGTGGATCGGCAGATTTGGCTGGTTCAAATATGACCATTGTTGGTGACTCAATACCTCTGACTGCAAAAAATGCGAAGGCGAATTACATCTACTATGGAGTGCGTGAGTTTGGCATGACTGCCATTAATAATGGCATAGCCTTGCATGGGGGTTTTGTGCCTTATGGTGCTACTTTCCTGATGTTTTCTGAATATGCACGCAATGCGTTGCGTATGGCTGCGTTAATGAAAATACAGAGTATTCAGGTATATACCCATGACTCTATTGGTCTTGGAGAAGACGGTCCAACGCATCAACCTGTTGAACAAACCGCAACCTTGCGGATGATGCCAAATATGGCGGTATGGAGACCGTGCGATGCGGTGGAATCGGCAGTTGCCTGGAAAATGGCGGTTCTCAATACCACCGGACCTACATCATTAATTTTTTCGCGACAAAATCTGGAGCATCAAGCGCGTACCAAGCCACAGATAAAAGCTATAGAGCGCGGTGCCTATGTATTATCTGACTGTAAAGGCACGCCGCAAATTATCTTGATCGCTACTGGTTCTGAAGTGTCTCTAGCCATGGCAGCTGCAGAAGCTTTGAAAAAGAAACGCAAGCGTGTGAGAGTGGTTTCCATGCCCTCTACCACAGAGTTTGACAAGCAGAGTAATGCTTACAAGGAGAAAATATTGCCAGCTGGAGTGACCAGGCGTGTTGCAATTGAGGCCGGGGTCACAGACTTTTGGTCGAAGTATGTCGGCCTTTCGGGTAGTGTGGTGGGCATTGATACATTTGGTGAATCAGCGCCGGCTGGAGATCTGTTTAACTATTTTGGATTCACAACCGAGCGAGTCATAAAGGCAGCAGAAAGCCTGTAAAACGAAATAACTAGGAGAACCGGAATGAAAAAAATCAGAGTTGCTATAAATGGATACGGACGGATCGGTAGAAACGTACTGCGCGCCGTGTATGAATCAAAAAACAGACATATTGATATTGTCGCGATCAATGATCTGGGTGACGCAGAAACCAATGCCCACCTGACTAAATACGACACCGCACATGGTAAATTTCCGGGCAAAGTCAGAGTCGATGGCAGTGATATTATTGTGAACCGCAATCGCATCGCTGTTCTAGCTGAACGTGATCCTGCCAAGCTTCCCTGGCGAAAACTTAAGGTTGACGTGGTCTATGAGTGCACCGGTTTTTTCCGCACGCGCGATACTGCTGGCAAGCACATAAAAGCTGGCGCCAAGAAGGTCATTATTTCAGCTCCGGGCGGCCCGGACATTGATAACACTATCGTATTTGGTGTTAATGATCATACCCTGAAAAAGTCACATAAGATCATTTCAAATGCATCCTGTACGACGAATTGTCTGGCGCCAATGGCAAGTGCATTGCATAACAAGTTAGGCATAGAGAAAGGATTGATGACCACCATTCATGCCTATACCAATGATCAGGTGCTGACAGATGTATTCCATAAAGACTTGCGACGTGCACGATCAGCCACGATGTCAATGATCCCGACTAAAACCGGGGCAGCGGCAGCGGTGGGTTTGGTGCTGCCTGAACTTAATGGAAAACTGGATGGTTTTTCAGTGCGTGTACCTACTATCAATGTCTCATTAGTCGATCTGGTTTTTGAAGCGGGTAAAGAGACCAGCGTTGAAGAGGTTAACCGTATTATGAAGCGCGCCGCTGATGGTAAAGTGCTTTCGTACACCGATGAGCCTTTAGTCTCGTGTGATTTCAATCATGACAGCTCATCTTCTACATTTGATGCCGGTATGACCCGCGTAAGCGGCAATCTGGTTAAAGTCTGCAGTTGGTATGACAACGAGTGGGGCTTCTCAAACCGCATGCTGGATACGACGGTTGCGCTAATGAAAGCTAAGTAAACATCTATTCACTTTTATTCAGCGCTGATACGCGTAAAATAGCCGCTCACTTAAGGTCAGCGGCTATTTTTTTGTCGGTTGCTTAAGTAGCTTCTATTCTAAAAATGGATTTACTATGACTATCATAACTATGGCCTCACTTGATCTGGCAGATAAACGTCTCTTGATCAGGCAGGACCTTAACGTACCCATTAAAGACGGCAAAGTAACGAGTGATAAGCGTATTCGTGCTTCTCTACCTACGCTGCAACAGGCGATCAAAGCCGGTGCGCGTGTGATGGTTATGTCGCATCTTGGGCGCCCTTCTGAAGGGCAGCCAGAGTCGGAATTTTCACTGGCACCCGTAGCGGCACACATGAGCGAATTGCTGGGTCAGCCAGTGCGCTTGATCAGTGACTATCTTGAAAACACTCCTGAAGTGGCAGCAGGCGAAGTGGTTTTGCTTGAAAACGTACGTTTCAATGCCGGTGAAAAAGCTAATGAAGAACATTTATCGAAACAGTATGCGGCACTTTGTGATGTGTATGTGATGGATGCTTTTGGTACCGCGCATCGCGCTCAGGCTTCCACCCATGGTGTGGGTTTACATGCCTCGGTTGCCACCGCCGGGCCACTGCTCGATGGTGAATTGAAAGCATTGGCCAAAGCACTGGATAACCC
>CALIRD010000062.1 GCA_938042355.1 uncultured Thiotrichales bacterium | reverse complement strand
ACGGTTACCACCCATCGCAATATAAACATAATCCCGTAAAAACCGTGACAACGTCATATGCCATCTTCGCCAAAACTCAATAATGTTTCTTGATTTATAGGGTGAATAAAAATTCAATGGCAACAATATACCGAACATTCGTGCAATCCCTAATGCCATATCTGAATAGCCGGAAAAATCAAAATATAACTGGAAGGTATAAGCTAACGCACCAACCCATGCTTCAAAAAATGATAGTTCGATACCCAGATTAGCTGCACTAAAAACTGGTGTTGCATACCCTGCTAAAGTATCCGCAAAGACAACCTTTTTGAATAAACCAAGGCAAAATATTGTAATCCCAACTGATAAATGATTCACACGCAATCGATATACCCAACTCTTTTTGAACTGAGGCATCATCTCGGTGTGGTGAACAATGGGGCCAGCAATTAGCTGCGGAAAAAAAGTAACAAACAAACAATAGTGAAGAAAACTATACTCACGAGTCGCACCCTTATATGCATCGATAATGTACGTGATTTGCTGGAACGTAAAAAACGATATTGCGAGCGGAAGTATTATTGTGTGTAAATGAAAACTCGTATTCGTTAGGGTATTTACTGTATCGACAAAAAAGTTAGCGTATTTAAAATATGCTAAAGCACCTAAATTCAAAACCAACCCAAGAATTAAAAATGGTTTTTTATATAAGTCTGATTTTTGTATTAGCTGCCCTAACCCGAAATTTGCAACAACCGATATAACAATTAATAGTAAATATTTGGGGTTCCACCACCCATAAAAAAATAATGATGAAGCTACCAACCATATCAGCGCAGCTTTTAGCTTATTGAAATGTCCTAGTAAAAAGTATCCGGACAAAACAATCGGTAAAAAAACGAGGATGAATACAAAGGAATTAAAAAGCATGGATTTTTGTCAAATGCACGTGGGCTTTAACTTTTCTGATCGCATATCATAAACGTTTATTAGTCTTCTATTATCAATATAGTGCTAAAAATGTGACGTGGCATTAGAATAGGATATGCCAAATAGAATTACTCATATAATTTCATGCATTCTGTTCATCATTTTCTTTGTCATTTCATGTGCTGATAGAGAAGATCACAAATTGTCAGACAACCCTTCTAATTCAGCATTATATACTCAAGGACATCAAGATTTGTTTGAATTCTTTAAAACCAATGCCGACGTCATCATGTTGGGAGATTCATTAACAGATGAAAATGAATGGCATGAATTTTTTCCTGAAATAAAAATAATTAACCGTGGAATACGCGGTCAATCGTCGCAACAAGTTTTAAATAGAATTCAACCTGTGTTACGCACACAGACAAAATACACATTCTTGATGGTCGGGATTAATGATATTACCAGAAACAACACCACTGAAAGTTTGATAGGAAATTCGAGAAAGATAATCGGTTTGCTCTTAGAAAAAAATCATAAACCCATTTTACAATCCATTTTACATGTTAGCCAAGATCAGAAAGAAACTAACAATCGAATTCGGGAAGCTAATGAACAACTTATGCAATTAGCGAAAGACTTAAATGTTGAGTTCATAGATTTAAATACCGCCTTGGCCCCACGAGGTTACCTCGAAAAACATTATTCATATGACGGAATTCACCTTACTGGTAAAGGCTATGAAATGTGGGCAAAACAAATTGCACCAATTATTGAAAGCATCTAACCAATGTATATCCCAAAACACTATGAAATAACGGATAAAGCAATCATCCATGACTTTATTCAAGAAAATGCGTTTGGAGAACTGATCTCGGTAAATAACAATGTTCCAACGGCGACACTTATGCCGTTTCTATTTGATGCCGAACACAACACACTTACTGCGCATATAGCGAAACAAAACTCTCACTGGGAAATTCTGGACCACGCATCGGTTTTGATAATTTTAAACGGGCCTCATGACTACATCTCACCAAACTGGTATTCGGTTGCCAGTGTTCCAACGTGGAATTACCAAACCGTGCATATCACAGGACAATGCTCAACATTTACTGACCCGGATCAACTGCAACAGACTGTCAACCAGCTTAGTGAAAAGTATGAAGCACAATTCAAACAACCATGGCAACCAGAGTACAATCCAAAAATGCTCCGAGGTATTGTCGGGCTGGAAATTGAAATCGATTCAATTCAATGTGCCTTCAAATTAAACCAGGGACAATCTGATCGGGATCGTGAGAACGTTGCGCAACACCTTGAAAAACGTGGAAATACAGCGCTTGCAAACGCAATGCGTAGCACACATGAGTTGAAACGCTAGTTCAACGCCAGAAAATTCTGGTATTTGATAAACTGTTGCCTGTTCTTAAACAGGATGATGTGATGATCACCCGACGGAAATTACTCAAAACTGGCGCTGCCATGACCACCTTGCCCTTCGGGCTGACGTTGGCAGATAATTCTTCACCACGCATCACTAAAGTTATTCCCTCTAGTGGCGAACGTATTCCTGTGATTGGCATAGGTACTAATCGTTATGGTGTGGGTGATGACCAGCAAGCGTTGAAGCCACTGCGTGAAACACTGAACAAGTTCGCTGAGTTTGGCGGCGGACTAATCGACACCGCACCCATGTATAGAAGCTCTGAAACCGTACTTGGTAACCTTATCAATGAATTGAATCTGTCCGATCAATTTTTTATCGCCACAAAGTGCGATGTTGAGGGTGGCGATGAAACACGAAAACAACTTCATTCATCCAGAGAAAAATTACAATCAGACGGACTTGATTTAGTAGCGGTGCATAGTTTGAAGCACTGGAAGAAACAGTTGCCAGTACTCAAAGAAGCCAAAGCCAGTAATGAAATTCGCTATATTGGTGTTACCACGTCTAGAGGTAGTCAGCACCAAGAAGTGGTTAAAGTCATGCAACAAGAACCTCTGGATTTTGTGCAAGTAAATTATTCTCTGGGTGATCGTGCAGCAGAAGATACCATTCTAGGCGCCGCTCAAGAGAAAGGTATTGCAGTAATGGCCAACCTCTCCTTTGGACGAGGCAAGTTATTTAAAGCAGTTAATAATCAATCACTGCCCGAGTGGGTGAGTGAATTTGATGCCACTAGCTGGGCACAGGTCTTTCTTAAATATGTGGTTTCACATCCCGCCGTGACTTGCTCTATACCCGGCACAACCAAAGTGCATCATTTAATCGATAATATGGGTGCTGCTATGGGCAGATTACCTGATGCGAAACAACGATTAAAACTGGAACAATGGTTCGATAAGATTTAACGTATAACTATACTAATCCACTAGTGAGACAGCCTCTTATGCAAAAATTTTTAATCTTGATTACCTGCTTGCTAATGATCAACGCTTGTACCAGCACACAGACAACACAGACACCTAAAGAGGTTAAGCTTGAGCCGCCTGCCAACAAAGTCCCTACCAGCCGGGAAGGCATGCCCACAGGTTATCTTTCGATTGAAGAAACACCTGACGGCATCAAAATATTAAGTGGTCCTCCTACTGCTGGCTCCCCTGCTCAACTGGCTGATCTGGCACGCAGTCAGGAAAGCCTTAAATTACATGGTACCGCACGTTGGGATGTTGCTATGCAAGACCATGATCTTGATTTTCCGGGTGCCTTAAGTACCTATGACTGCGCGCTCGGCACCTCCATCAATCCAACCGACACACCGACTCTGGCTAAACTGATGCAACTAGCGGTCATAGATGCCGGGCTTTCCACCCTCAAACCCAAAGAGTACTTTTTCGTTGAACGACCCTTTGTAAAAAATCAGGCACCGAGTTGTGCCGGTGATCAATCCGAGGGGTATAAAAAGAGCGGCGCCTATCCCTCGGGTCATACCGCTGCTGGCTGGGCATGGGCGGTCATACTGAGTGAAATGGTGCCAGAACGAGCCGAGCAAATTCTTGCTCGCGGACGCGCCTACGGACAAAGCCGGGTTGTCTGTAATTTACACTGGCAAAGTGATGTTGAAGCAGGGCGGATTATTGGTGACGCAGCAGTAGAGGCTTTAAGAAAAGATACCGATTTCACTCTCGATGCCATGCAAGCCAGAAAAGAACTGATGGCTCAAATAAGTAGTGGCGCGCAACCCGCACGCGATTGTCAGGCTGAAGCTGATGCGCTTGCTACTAACCAGGGTTGAGCTAAACCGGTAAGTGTCCGGTTTTAACCCAGATTATCGTCTCTTCTTCGACATAGGGATGATGCTGACTTAAATGCGGGCTGCGTATCCAGGTATTAGCCGGGTAGGAACCGTGCTCGTCTTTAAACACACCTGACAGCACAAATATTTCTTCGCCTCCAAAATGACTATGCGATTGAAAGACTTCACCCGCTGGCCATTTGACCAAAGCAACATGCTCACCCTTGTGCTCATGCAAAGACATAACCTGTAAGCCGCCGATACCCGCTTGCCACTCCGCTTGATTGGTATTAATTCGTACTTCGCCAAGATCATCTTCGGCAAACTGATGCAGTTTTACAAATAGAACGCAGCCTTCTTTGCTAAATGGTGTGTGATGACTACCCGGTGGATTACGCATATAAGTTCCCGGGCCATTATCTCCATGCTCATCTGAAAAGGTACCATCCAAAACCAGTATCTCTTCACCTTTAGGATGAAAGTGTTGATCAAAACTTGCCCCTTTGGCATAGCGAACCACAGAGGTCGCATGACCTCGTTCGGCTTCTTCTCGCGCCAGTGGTTTGCGCTGTACGCCCTCTGCAGGGCTGCCCTGCCAATCCATGTCGTTGGTGTTTAACACGACTGACTTTGTGAAATCCATATTAAGCATCGCTACCTGTCCTTGTTCTGTCAGGGTTAAAACCTGTGATTCGATTAGGAGAGAAAATTACCATAACCTCTAAGCTCTAGCTGCAACGGTTTATACTGATACGACAATATCATCGCTATGGATTCAGATTGATTACCACTAATTATCGAATAGAAAAATCGCAGCTCGGTATTAATTCTTGGTCGAGTACTATTTACCAGAATAATATAAAAAATATTTCATTTATTTTTATAAAAGTGTCGATTTACCTGTTTCTGATTCGTCTTAAAGGTACAGATCACAAGATCTGCCTATAAAAAAAGGAGAAAACTATGCAATATTTACTACTTATTTATGCTGATGAAAATGCCGCACCACAGCCGGGAACACCGGAGTTTGGTCCCTTCATGCAAGGTTATCAAGAATTCACAACCCATCTGCAAGAGAAAAATGCGTTTGTTAGCGGTGATGAACTGCAACCTGTAGCAACGGCGTCAACGGTGACAATGGAAAACGGAAAAATGGAAGTGACCGATGGACCATTTGCAGAAACCAAGGAGCAGCTCGGTGGATATTATCTGGTCGAGGCCGAGAATCTGGATATGGCACTGGAATACGCCTCGATGATTCCCTCAGCCGCTCACGGTCGGGTCGAAGTGCGCCCCGTGGTTAAGTACTAACCATGATTGCCCCCCATTCCCTTGAACAAATAATCACAAGAACTGTTCGAGAGGAATGGGGGCGGATGCTGGCAGCGCTGACAAAAACTCTGAACGATTTGCAACTGGCTGAAGATTGTTTACAAGATGCCGTTGAAGTTGCACTACGCAAATGGACAGATCAGGACATACCCTCATCTCCTTCAGCATGGTTAATCACAACTGCCAAAAGAAAGGCGATTGATCGTATACGCCGAGATGCCAACTTCGCCAGTAAAGAAAAACAAATCAGTCATCTGCTAGAAATGACCAGCACATCTGAACAAGAACCGGATCTGGATGCTATACCGGATAAAAGGCTGGAACTATTGTTTACCTGTTGTCACCCAAGTCTGGCAGAAAAGACCAAGGTAGCACTCACACTCAATACCGTGGGTGGATTAAACGTAGATGAAATAGCTCATGCATTTATCGAGAAAAAATCCACCATGGCCCAACGTCTGGCGCGTGCCAAAAAGAAAATTAAACTGGCCGGCATCCCCTATGAAATTCCGGCACTGGATCTATTGCCAGAACGCCTTCGCGATGTCTTGAGTGTCATCTATTTAATTTTTAACGAAGGCTACAGCAGCAGTTCGGGAGAGACTTTGACTAATGTAGACCTGAGTACTGAAGCAATACGCGTGGCCAGAATTCTGGAGCAACTACTGCCTGATGAAACAGAAGTCTCAGGTTTACTGGCTCTGATGTTGCTACATGACTCGCGACGATATGCCCGTCTCAACAATGATGGTCAGATGATTGCACTGGAAGACCAAAACCGACAAAAATGGGATAAAGGGAAATTCAGGGAAGGTAAAGCATTATTAACCAACACCTTGAAAAAACAAAAAATTGGACCGTATCAATTACAGGCCTCCATTAGTGCTTTACATAACGAATCACCGAGTTGGGAAAAAACAGACTGGGCACAAATTTCTGCCTTGTATCAACTGTTATTTCAACTCCAGCCTTCACCTGTGGTGCGACTCAATCAAGCCATGGCTGTGTCTTACGCAGAGTCAATTGAGCCGGCTATGGATATTCTGGATGAAATTGCCGAGCACAAAAACATACAAAAGTATCAGCCGTATTATGTAGCACGAGCCGATCTGGCGCGTCGTGCCGGTGACGTCAAGCGAGCCAAAGTCTATCTCAATCAGGCTATTGAATTAACCAATAACGAGATTGAAAAAGAATTTCTCATCAAAAAAATGAGCTGAAAATCATTCTCTTGGCCTATGCTCGGTTCCCATGCCAGACGTAATAAATAGAGCGGTAGCCGTTTCTGAAACATCGGCGGTGTGCCATACCCCAGGTAGATTAATCGCATATTCACCCATCGACAGATTGACCTGGATCACTTCGCCTTGCTGATCTTCCTGAATCAAGCTGATTGCTCCATCAACACAAACAACCACTTCAGATCCTAAAGGATGCATTTCCCATGAATCCCAGGATTCACTAAAAGTATGCATGGTCACCAAACGTGACTCGATACCCTCATCGCCATGTCGCAGGCCATAACCTTGATACCAATCCATACCGCCTTTGAATTCCGGTTGCTGTATCGCTGAAGCTCCGGGTCCGAGATTTAAGGGAAACTGCTTCAGGCTGATTCCGTTTACCGACATATTTTTCTCCTGCATTGCGTTTCACCAGCTTACACTGGTTTGGGCAATTGTTTCTATGCTGGTGATGACACTCAGAAATTGCGTATAATCCTGTACATCAAAAAATAAAACATCGGGCCATCACCATGAAACTCATTATTACTGCCTTACTCATACTGCTGTCATGCCAACCACTCTTTGCTGCTTCTGATTTGAGTGGCGACATAGAAAACGACTACGACCAGCATCTGGGCGATCTCTGGGATCACTTTCATCGTAATCCCGAATTATCTCTGATGGAGTTCAAAACAGCTGAACGACTCACCAAGGAACTCGAAGCCGTTGGTTTCAAAGTAACCGAGAAAATTGGTGGTACCGGCATAGTCGCTATGATGGAAAACGGTAAAGGCCCTATGGTCATGGTACGTGCGGATATGGATGGATTACCGGTCACTGAAAAGTCTGGCCTCCCCAATGCCTCTACCGCAACCATGACAGACTGGGACGGTAACGAAGTAGGTGTGATGCACGCTTGCGGGCACGATGTGCATATCACCAGCCTGGTAGGTACCGGACGCTGGATGTCTGCTAATAAAAACAAGTGGTCTGGTACGTTAATGCTGATTGGGCAGCCGGCTGAAGAAAAAGGCCCGGGTGCGTCGGCGATGATGGATGACAATATCTGGCAAAAATTTGGCCAGCCCGATTATGCGCTGGCTTTCCATGTGGGTTCTACCGGTGTTGCTGGTAAAGTGTATGTTGATGAAGGCTCACCGTATGCCGGTGCGGATACTGTCGATATCACTGTGCATGGCATTGGTGCGCATGGCGCCTATCCGCATTCGGGTAAAGACCCGGTCGTAATCGCTTCTCAAATTGTTTTGAACCTGCAAACGATCATCAGTCGCGAGTTAGCTCCCAGAGATGCCGGTGTGATCACCGTTGGCGCGCTACACTCAGGTACCAAACATAATATTATTTCTGATCGTGCTGAGTTACAGTTGACAGTACGCAGTCTGAATCCTCGTGTTCGCACACAATTACTGGACGCTATTGAACGTGTCGCTCATGGTACTGCCAGAACGGCTGGGTTACCTGAAGACAAGTTACCAGACGTATCGGTCAGTGAGTTCTCTTACCCACCAACACAAAATGACAAGAAGTTAGCCCAACGGGTGAAGCGTATAGTACTGGATAAAATGGGTGAAGATACTTTGGCAGAACCCGATAACTTGGGCATGGGTGCCGAAGATTTTGGCTTCTTTACTACCGACCCCTACATTCCGAGTGTCTATTTTGGCGTAGGTGGCACACCGGCTGAAGACTTTGAAAAAGCCAAAAATGGTGGCCCCGCAGTTCCCAGTCACCACAGCCCCTTATTTAAAATCACACCTGAACCCGCGGTTAGAACAGGTGTCGAGGCAACTATTCATATGCTGATGGATTTAATGCCTGCCAGCTAGACTCAGACGAGCGCCATTCTTACTGCCTCAGCAGCATGTATTGCTGTGGTGTCATAAACTGGCACCTCTGTGTGGTGTTGCTGAATCAGCAAGGCTATTTCGGTACAACCAAGAATGATCGCCTGTGCTCCGCGCTGATGGAGCGAGTCGATAATCGCAAGATATTTTTCTCTGGAACGATCAATCACATTACCCTGAACGAGCTCCTTGTATATGACATCGTGTACTATAGTTTTTTCGGCATCATCAGGCACTAGCACCTCAATACCATACTTCTTACTCAATCTGCCCTTATAGAATTCTTGCTCCATAGTGAAGCGCGTACCTAACAACCCAA
The DNA here is from genome assembly GCA_938042355.1 of uncultured Thiotrichales bacterium. Classification (GTDB taxonomy): domain Bacteria; phylum Pseudomonadota; class Gammaproteobacteria; order CAZUMV01; family CAZUMV01; genus CALIRD01. Next base: position 17,874 of record CALIRD010000062.1, on the reverse strand, counting down.
CACGACTGATGTTATCGTCAAGTAATTCTTTAGCTGTGGCATCAGCAATGTGTAAGATCGGAATAGAAATACTTGCTGCTATTTCATCAGCCACTTTATGCATGGTGTTGGTGCAAATCAGTAAAAAATCCGCACCACCATTTTCTATTGATTGCGCCGCTCTAGATAAAATTATTGCTGTCTCTTCCCACCGTCCCTGCTGTTGTAGAATTTCTATTTCAGCAAAATCAACACTGACCATACAAATTTTCGCTGAATGAAAACCACCCAGAGATAGTTTCACCCCTTGATTGAGAGCATGATAATAACTGGCAGTTGATTCCCAACTCATGCCACCGAGCATACCGATCGTTTTCAATTATCCTTCCTGACTATTTGCACGCATAAACTACCTTTTCTAAATCAATCGGATTGATACATAATTCTTCCACCAATCATAGTTAACTTGACCTTGGTATCCATTATTTGTTCTGGTGGAATTTCAAAAATATTATCGCCAAGGATCACCAGATCGGCGAGCTTACCTGCTTCCAGCGTGCCCAGATCTTGTTCTTGCTTGCCAGACCACGCGTTATTTACGGTGTAGGCTCGCACCGCTTGCTCAACCGATATTTTTTGTTCAGGCACCCAGCCTGACGGGTTTTTTCCATCCAGTGTTCGGCGTGTCACTGCTGCATAGATCCCACTCAAAGGATGAAGTGGTGCTACCGACCAATCAGATCCAAAACTCAATACTGCGTTGGCGTCCAGCAACGATTTAAAGGCGTAAGTACCATTTAGTCTCTCTGCACCAATACGTTTTTCAGCCCACCGCCCATCATCAATGGCGTGATAGGGGTGCATCGATGGAATGACATCCAGTTCAGCAAAACGGGTAATGGCGTTATCACTCAAATGCTGGGCATGTTCTATGCGGGCACGATGACCTTTCACATTTATCTCTTCAAATATGCTCAGAATCTCGTCATTGGTCTGGTCACCAATACCATGAATAGCCAGTTGTAAACCATAGTCATGCGCTTCTTGAATACTCTGTCTGAGAGATTCCATAGTCATCAAAGGAAAACCGTTGGTCTCCGGCGCATCAGTATAAGGATCATAAAACCACGCGGTCGTGCTACCTAGTGAACCATCGACCAATTCTTTAACGCCACCAAAGCGTAACCACTTATCACCTCTGCCTTGTTCCTCAATTCGTTTTGCAAGACGATGACGCTCTGAAATATGTGGGAAGTAATAAGTACGGATTTTAAGACGCCCTTCTGCTTTCGCTTTTTCAAAAATCGCTATGTTGTCCCAGTTACTCATATTGTGTATCTGGGTTACACCGTTCTGTAAACCTTCAGCAATGCCAGCATCAAACATAGTAGTGATTTTTTCATCGCTTAACTCGGGTAAAATATCAAACACCAGATTCATGGCATTATCTTTCAGGACACCGGTTGCTCTTCCATTTTCATCTCTAACGATCAAACCACCCTCGGGATCGGGCGTATTATCGGTTACACCGGCGAGTTCCATGGTAGCTGTATTCGCAAGTGCCATGTGCCCGTCCATACGCAGCAAAAATACCGGGTTGTCACTAGTTACCTCATCTATCCAGATGCGCTGTGGTAATTCACCACCCCACGTTTCATGATCCCATAAGCCACCAGTAATCCATTCTCCAACAGGCAAGTCTTTGGCAAAATCAGCCAGTGTATTTACAAACGCTTCTTTGGACTTTGCTGAAAAGGTATCAACACTCACCAATGAAGCAGCGCCATCCATAAAATGGGTATGGTTATCAATAAATCCCGGCAGTACCAATTGGCCTTGTGCATCAATGACACTGGCTAGCGGGTATTGATCTACCAGCGCGTCGTTTCCAGTCGCCACAATACGATTATCTTTAATGGCGATTGTGCTTACCCATGGTTGACTGGTGTTACCCGTCCAGGCATTGGCATTGGTAATCAGCAAAAAATTACTGTCTTGATCTGGTGTGATTTTATCCTGATGGATACAGGCGCTCAGAAAAACTAAACATGACATCAATAGGAATCGTTTCATAGGAGTGCTACTTTTCTCATAAAATTTACCAAGGTCTAATCTAGCATTGAATCGGAGAGAAAATCACAAATTAACAGCAACAAGCCTGAGAGACTTTGACATTCAATCTTGTCAGGAGTAAGTTCCCGCTATGCGATACATGTTACACACCGCCTATCTTCTGGCTTTTGCGCTGTCTCTTCAGGTTTTCCACGTTCATGTGGATTTTACCGAAAACGATGCTGTGCCGTGTGTCATGTGTGTCCATCAGGCTGATGATGATGACGTAATACCATCTTCCGCCAAGCCTGAACAACATGAGAAACAAGCGTTTATAGCAATAACTACCACGGTTATTGCTCCTCATTCACGCCACGCTTTACATCAAGCACGCTCTCCACCTGGTACCTCAATCTAAAACGTTCGTTTTTTCAGAAATTTTTTTTGAATTTCTGTTGTTGTATTGATTAGATTTACGAGGTTCCCATGAACAAGTTTGTAACAGGGCTTTTGCTGGTTCTGCCGTTGGCAGTACTCGCAGAGTCAGAATCATTAGAAGAAATAGTAGTAACCGCTTCGCCATTGGCAAAAAGCGTGGATGAGCTGGTCAGACCAGTAAATGTTTTATCCGGCGATGAATTGGATAAAGAAGTCGCCTCCACTTTGGGTGAGACACTCAACAACCAGTTGGGCGTGAATTCCAGTTCGTTCGGGCCCGGTGTGGGCGTGCCGGTAATCAGAGGCTTGAGCGGTAGTCGAGTTGAAATTTTGCAAAACAGCACTACTGTTCAGGATGCATCGGACACCAGTTCGGATCATGCCGTTGCTAGTGAACCTTTGTTGGCTGAGCGTATTGAGGTGGTGCGAGGCTCAGCGATATTACGCTACGGTAATGGAGCCATCGGTGGTGTGGTCAATGTCATCGATAATCGTATACCTAAAGAGTCTATTGCCGACACCAGTGGTGCACTGCAACTACGATTCAATGCCAATAATGATGAGCGAGTTGCGGTAGGCAAAATAGAAACTGGCAATAACCTCTGGGCGTTTCATGCTGATGCCGTCTTGCGTGAAAGCAATGAGATCTCCATACCCGGATTTGCCGATCACGAAGCCGATGATGCCGATGAAACCACCGACGGCTTTATCGAAAATACCCAGGCGGAAGCTAAATCCGGCAGTCTTGGCTTTTCTTACACGGGTGATGATCTGGTCGCCGGTTTTAGTATTAACCTACTCGATACCCGTTATGGAATTCCTGCGGGCAGTCACGGACATCATGAAGATGAAGAACACGACGACGAACATGATGACGACGATGAAGATCATGATGAAGAGGAAGAAGAGGAGCAGGTTGATATCGAGCTGGAACAAACCCGTTACGAGTTTTATCTTAAACGTGACAACTTGACAGGCAGCTTTTTAAAGACCATCAAAACCGAATTATCTTTTACCGATTATGAACACACCGAACTGGAAATCGAAGGTGACGACGTCTCACCAGGCACCTTCTTCGATGTAGACGGGCTGGATGCCAGAATAGAACTGTTACATCACAGTATGAACAATTGGCTAGGTGCGATTGGTTTTCAATATACCGATAGAGATTTCGTAGCGATTGGTGCTGAAGCATTTGTACCACCCTCAGTCACAGAGAGTCTGGGTATTTATTTATTGGAAGAAACCGCATTGTCTTTTGCCGACCTTGAGCTGGGCTTACGTTACACCTCTCAGTCAATCAAAACCGCAGGCCTGGCAAACATTGATCATGACAGCCTTAATGCCAATGCCACGCTCGCCTTTCCATTAGGGGGATCTGGCAGACTTGCCGTCTCGGCTTTCCATTCCGAACGTGCACCTACGGCAGAAGAATTACTCTCGGATGGCGAACACATTGCCACCAATTCGTTTGAAATTGGCGACCCATCACTCGATTCAGAGACCGCCAATACGCTGGAATTAAGTTACCGCTACGATGGCGATAGCTTCAGCCTGAACTCAAGTCTCTACCATAGCCAGTTTAGTGACTTTATTTATCAACAATCACTCGGCACCGGTTTTGATGAAGCATCGGAAAGCTGTCAACCACTAGCAGGGCTGGATGAGGACAGTATTGAGTGTTTATTCTATGAACAGGAAGATGCGACCTTCACCGGGATTGAGATTGAAGGTCGCTGGCAACTGACGGATTCACAATCAATTCGTTTATGGGCAGATGCTGTCAGAGCCGAACTGGACAGCTCCGGAGATGTACCCCGCATTCCTGCCCATCGCATCGGCCTGGAATGGGATTACTCACTAGGCCCCTGGAATCTTGAACTGGCTGGTATGCTCGCTGATGATCAGGATCGACCTGGCTTGAATCAAGAAGAAACCGAAGGTTACACCCGAGTCGATGCCAGTCTTCGATACCAGCCTGAAAACTGGAGTGCATTTGTAAATATCGATAATCTCACCGATGAAGATATTCGTAATGCCACTTCGTTCCTACGTGAAACAGCACCCGAGCCCGGTCGCGCCATCACAGTCGGAGTGACGCGATACTTCTAGCTTGAACAAGACATGTGCTCCTGAGGTATAATCATGGCTACGCGTTTGCGTAGCCATGACCTCACAAAAGGATCGCATTCTATGTCCAGCCACACAATTAAACATCTGTTTCAGAATCAGGTTACGCTCGGCGAACAGGTAACCGTCAAAGGCTGGGTACGTACCCGTCGCACTTCGAAAGCCGGTATTTCTTTTGTCGCTATTAATGATGGGTCCGCATTTGACTCCATACAATTGGTCGTGCCCGATACACTGGATAACTATGAAGAAGTCACGAGACTCGGTGCCGGTTGTGCGGTCGTTGGCAAAGGCACACTGGTAGAGTCACAAGGCAAGGGTCAGTCGGTCGAGATTCAGGCGGATGCTCTTGAGGTAGTGGGTTGGGTCGATGATCCGGACACCTATCCGATCGCCAAGAAACGTCATACCTTTGAATACTTGCGTACCGTGGCACACTTACGACCGCGCACCAACGCCTTTGGCGCGATGACACGCTTACGCAACACACTGGCTAATGCCATACATAACTATTTCTACCAAAATGATTTTCAGTGGGTAAACACACCCATCATAACCAGTAGTGATTGTGAAGGTGCCGGAGAGTTGTTCAGGGTTTCCACTCTGGATCTGGAGAACCTGCCGCGTGGTGAAAATAAAAAAGTCGATTTCGGTCAGGATTTTTTCGGTAGCGAAAGCTACCTGACCGTCTCGGGTCAACTCAACGTTGAATCTCATTGTCTGGCAATGTCCAAGGTCTATACCTTTGGCCCGACCTTTCGCGCTGAAAACTCAAATACTTCACGACATCTTTCCGAGTTCTGGATGGTAGAGCCCGAAATAGCCTTCGCCGATCTGGAAGATGACGCAGCACTGGCAGAAGATTTTCTCAAACACTGCTTTCGTGAAGTGTTGAACCAGCGTCAGGACGATATGGATTTCTTCGCCCAACGCATCGATAAAGAAGCCATCAGTCGACTCGAGAATGTGGTCAACTCAAACTTCACTCATATGGAATACACCGAGGCGGTTGATATTCTCAAGAGTGCTAACAAGAAATTTGAATTCCCGGTTGAGTGGGGCATTGACCTGCAATCCGAACATGAGCGTTTCCTGTGTGAAGAACATGTGAAAGGCCCTGTGGTACTAAAAAATTATCCGAAAGACATCAAAGCATTTTATATGCGTCTGAACGATGACGAAAAAACCGTGGCCGCGATGGATGTATTGGCTCCGGGTATCGGAGAAGTCATTGGTGGTGCGCAACGTGAAGAACGGCTCGACGTGTTGGACTCGCGTATGGACAAAGACATGATTGAGGAATTGTGGTGGTATCGTGACCTGCGCCGTTATGGCACCGTACCGCATGCCGGCTTTGGTCTGGGATTTGAGCGTTTACTCTCGTACATCAGTGGCATGGAAAATATACGGGATGCAATACCCTTCCCCCGCGTGCCTCAAAGCGCGCCGTTTTAGCAGAGCAGGGATGAACAATTTCCTGCTTGCTTCAATTATTGGCTCAGTCGTATTAACAGTGTTATTGAATGTACTGCCTCTGATCTTTCCCAATGCCGCTGCCAAGGCACAAAAGAAACTGGAAGAAAATGCGCGGCGAGCTATTGAACAACATGAAGATGATCAGCGCCCCAGAGTTAAAGTGTTCTTTCCCTGGAAAACCATGCTGATTATTTCTGTGGTGTTAACTGTTTTGGTAAATCTGGTCGGATTTTTCTCGCGCTAACTCTGCACGGCTTACGGTGGGTTTACGGTTGCAGTAAAGCTCAGCGATATTGCCGGTGCACTTGCAGCCAAACTATTGATCACCCATTCCAGACCTGAACCGCTATTCGGGTTGCTATCATCCTGCGATGAACCACCTGTGATCGTTCCCGCGTAGGTAAAACCAGCCGGCACGAGGTCATTCACTACAATTGTTGTAGCATCATCAGGACCGCCATTACTGACGGTCAGCGTAAATGTTACCGTACTGCCCACCTGCGGCTCGTTATCACTCACGCCCTTGATAATTTTTATATCCGGCTCTTCGTTGTTAATCGTAATGGTGATGATCTCTTCGTATGACTCGGCGGGATCGCCATCGTCAGTCGTCAATATACAAACCTCATAGGTACCATCAGCGTTGGCATCGCTAGGATTTTCAACATCAAAAATCGCGTTGGTTTGTAGATTGGTTCCTGAAATTTGAAACAACGCATCATCTGGCCCGGCAGTGTCACACCCTAATGTATACGTGTGCGTGTCTCCGGCATCATCATCAACAGTCGTTAACGCACCAATGTTGGTGCCAACAGGAGAGTTTTCATCCACAGCATCGGTATTTGCACCATCAATCGCAATATCAGTCGGAGCAGCATTCGGACAACCAAGACCAGCATCGGCAATGGTCCAGCCGTCCGATGCGATCATATTCGCTCTGGCGGCTTCGCCCTGACAGTATTTACTAAAGCCACCATGGAAATTAACGTTCGGGTTCAGACCTTGTGCATCCCAACCGATCAGCAAACTGTCATAGTTTTGTGTTGATAGAGTTGCGAGCGTGAACATATTGCTTGCGATCGTAAGACTGGTAACATCCCAGCCACCCAAATCCTGATCAAATGCCAATGCCCGGTAAAACATCTGCTGCATTGTTGTAGCATTGCCCGTGTCCCAGCCACTGATATCGCCATTAAATAACCGCGCATCCTGAAACATAAGTCTCATATTTTGAACCATGGCAGTATCCCAGCCGCCGATTTCCTGATTGAAACTACTGGCCAACCAGAACATGCGTTCCATATTGGTCACCATACCGGTATCCCATGCTCCGATGTCTTGATTGAAGGCCGTTGCTCTGGCAAACATATAGCGCATGTTTATTACATCGGCCGTATCCCATGCTCCGATATCCTGATCAAATACGGTTGCCAGATAAAACATCTGTCGCATGTCAGTGACGCTTCCGGTATCCCATGCACTGATATCACCATTAAATGCAGCGGCTTGCTGGAACATAATACCCATGTTCTGAACCATGGCTGTATCCCAGCCACCAATTTCCTGATTGAAATTTACGGCCAGCCAGAACATATATTCCATGGTGGTTACCATGCCGGTATCCCAGGCGGTAATATCCTGATTGAATGCCGTAGCGCGAGCAAACATAAAGCGCATGGTGGTTACATCAGCCGTATCCCAATCGCTTATGTCTTGATTAAATGCTGATGCCAGGTAAAACATTGCCTGCATATCAGTAACAGAACCTGTGTCCCAATTACTGATATCTCCGTTAAAGGCGCTGGCTTGCTGGAACATTGCCCACATGCTTACCACATTACTGACATCCCAGGAGTTTAAATCCTGATTAAACGACGACGCTCTAAGAAACATATTGCGCATGGTGGTGACAGAACTGACATCCCAACTATCTATATTCTGATTGAAAGATGTTGCCAGATAAAACATATTCAACATGGTCGTAACAGAACCGGTTTTATTACCCCAGGGCCCGAGATCCTGATTAAATGCGGTAGCCTGCTGGAACATTTGCTGCATATTCGTGACCGAGCTGACATCCCAACCACCAATAGCCTGATTAAAAACTGGCGCCCGTAAAAACATACCTATCATGTTGGTGACGCTACTGGTATCCCAGGTCGTTATATCGCCGTTGAAATTGACTGCATCCAGAAACATATAGGCCATCCGTGTGACGTTACTCGTATCCCAACCACTGAAGTCTGGGCTACCAATACCCGAGTTTCGAAACATGGAATGCATGTCCGTAACGTTAGATACATCCGGAACGTCAGTCGCATTAATGACCAGATTTGTAGTGCCAAAAAATGCATAGAACATATTACTCCAGGCGCCGTCACCCCATTGTTCAATGCTTAGAATTTTTTCCTTATCACCTGTGTTGGCAAAATAAATACGCGGAAAGGTACCACTTATTTTTACGGTATAGGTTCCCGGTACTGCATAGGTATGGGTAATAGAGCCCGTAACACCCACATCTGTATTACCGTCACCCCAATCAATGGAGTAGTTATAACCACCACCAGCAGTTGGTATCGTAATTTCGTTGGCACCCGAGGTGCCGGGATTATCAGTTTTCCAGGTGGTTATAAAATCTGCAGCTTGTGCAAAAACCGGTGAGAGATATAAAAATACCGCGCACAACAACAAGCCCCAGCGTCTGTCAGTGCTGGCTCGTATATCAACATGCGGTAAAAATTCCATTTAAAGTCAGGGTATTAAATTCCATCCTGAATACTAAACGTCTGAAATATAAGTAGATATTTAAAGCAGATGAGCGGGATTAAAGAGAATATGAATGACTGTATTTACCATCAAAGCATGACGGGTTTCTTATTACTGAGGGCGATTAATTTCGTAATTTCAATAACTTGATATTGGCTACTACGGGTAAATGATCAGATAACTCACTGTCTATAACGTGTAAATTATCAACAGTCAGTTCACTATTCCCAAAAATCCAGTCGATAACCCTATCAGGCTTCTCTTTTGGAAAAGTATAGAAAGCAGCATCATTCTGTAAGGCACTATCAGTTTTGAATTCTGTATTATCAAGCAAATAGGAAATCGCATTTTGACTAGAGGTGCTTAAGCTTGATTTAGGATAGCCTGTTGGAGTTGAATTAAAGTCTCCTAGTATCACTATTGGTTGCTTACTCTTATTCGATATTTCTTCTAATTGCTTGATTGCCTCGACTCTCGTGTCTTCACTACGATAATCAAGATGTATAGCGAAAACCCCAATGTTACCCAAAGGAGTCTCGCTGGTTGCATAAACAGCATCATGGTTACCAACAAAAATATTTTCAATTTTTGAAAGAGGAAGGTGTTGTATAAAAGCGGCATCCTTTAACGGGTAACGGCTCAAGATAGCATTCCCGAACTGGTATTTAATAAATGGAAACGACACATCCATGTTTTTCTGCTCAACTACATAATTGAGAGACGTATTTTTTGCTATATATTTTGCCTGGTTAAAATGAAAACTCCAGACTGAAGAAAAGTCTACTTCGTTTAAAACCACAATATCCGCTGTGGATGATTCTATCTGTTTAGCTATCTGTTCAAGATGTTTTTTTAATTCATCTAAACCATTTTTCTGCCAGTTACTTGCACCTAATTTATTTCCACGGCCATGCGCTACATTAAAAGTCATCACCGTTATATCAGCTGGTACATCAGTCTTAATTTCTTGATTAGAAATTTCATAAACATTAATTGCATTTTGTTTACTGAATATACGACCAATCGAATACCACAGCACTACAATAAGAATAACCAGAGCAAATAGTTTGAAAATGTATTTAATTTGTTTCATTTATGTTTGGATATAAGAGCAATCCCGATTTACATCTTGATAACCAATCCCTGCTTGGCATGAATATTTCCCGCACAGATATCCTGATAGACATCAGAAAGTCCTTGTAAGCCGTTCAAGTAGTTCACTTGTAACCAGTTGGCACTTTCTTTTATCGATTGTTGAATAAAAGCTGTAGATTGTTTTTCAAACTCTTCTAGCCCCCACTCTTTCAGGCGCTTCTGGATATGCCCCGGGGCAAAAAATACTTCGCTATTATCAGTGTCAATTCCTGTAGAAGTTCTCTCTTCTTCCCAATGCGTGATACCCACATTTAAACAACGCTTCATATTATTACCGAGGTGCTGATGCAATCTGGACATGACAACCTGATTACCCGACATGTCGACAATCACGCTTGGAATAGTGGCATCTACTGACTCAAGCTCGTCATAGCTGAGTGACTCATCGAAATACCATAAGCCACGTACATATTTGAGATTTCGCTCTGACGTCAAACCAATGGACGGCTTACTATTTTCATCAATATGCAACGCATATCCCAAACCGACACTGGTTTTACTCGAAGCACTTAAAACAATCACCTGCTCAGCATCGAACCAGTTATTGTCTTGCAAATAATCCCACAAACAGAAAGAGGTGAGGTGTAATGGGTAAAGCAACATGCGCTCATTATCAAATGTTCGTTTGTACTTATGCTCGGAATACACACGTCGATAAATATTATAGGCAGGAGGTAAATGTAGACGGTGAGTACTGCCATCATGAAAACGTTCTTCACTTATATTCTGAGGTCTCAAAATCACTTCTGTGGCAGGCGCAAAATAGCCAAACAAGCGATCATCAACCGGTAGCGCTGGCAAATTACTCTCAATAATCTTGGCAAAACCCCAGACTGGAAGTACACCCCATTGGTCTTCATCTGCAAAGGCTGGGAAAAATTCCCAATAGGAAAGTTGCTCACCCATTACTCCATAGGTGATGTTGTTGGCTGTAAAAGCAAACTTGTCGATCCTGACTTTTATCTCATCGTCTTGTAACTCAATATCATTATTTTCAACAATACGATGATTACTCAACACTGCTTTTTCTACCTGAAACTGTTGCAAGTCCTACTCCTGAATTTTATAGGTTAAATTTCATTCTATTTTTTGATAAAAACATTAAGCATTACCAGGGGATGATGTTGCCATCATAATCCAGAAACAGTCCGCTTTGTTCCAGGCTCAAATTTTCAAACAAGGCGCGTAACTGCTGAATACTGTCAATGATTTCAAGCGGTGCACTGTTACCACCCATGTCTGTTTTGACCCAGCCTGGGTTCACCGCATTAACTATGATATTTTCTTCTCTCAACTCATGTGCGAGCGTCGCCATCGCCATGTTAACCGCCGCTTTACTGGACGGGTAACCAATGAGGCCTTTTTCCCCATCTGCGATAGAGCCAACAATTGATGAGATGGTCACAATTTTCTTCTCATCACCTGACCGGATATTTTCTATGAATGCCTCGGACATTTTTACTGGGACCATCGTGTTGACGGTGAATAAATCAGACCAAATCTGATAATCCAGGTGCGTAAACTTTTGTCTGAAATCTTTTTCTGCGATTGGCTTGGGTCCAAATATACCCGCATTGTTTATTAACAGATCGAGCGGGTGTTGACTCAGGTTTTTAGCTAACTTGTCGATTTGAGAAAAATCGGTGAGCTCAAGTTCATGAAGGTGCAGGTGTTTGAACTGTCCCCGCAACATCTTTAACTCGACCGCATCGTCAATATTGCGACAGGTCGCGTGAACTCGCCAACCTGTTGCCAGATACTGGCGTACAAATTCCAGTCCGAGACCTCGATTTGCACCGGTAATTAATACAGTTAACATCTCTTCATTGTAATCAGTTACCACAACGAATGCACAACCATTAAACCGGCTTTCTTTTTCTTTTCCGGTATTGCCTGTAATAACGTTCAATAACAAATGATGTCAGGAAAACCATCATGGCTAAAAACTGGAAAACCGATGGCGTGCGAGTTGTTACAGGACAAGCACTTGATAGCAATACACCTCAAACTCCCAGTATGCAGCGCGCTGCCGCTATCACAACAGCCACTACCGGCGCCAAAAAATTATGGGCTGGAACTGTCTCTATCTCACCGGATGCCAAAACTGGCGCACATCATCATGGTGAACTCGAAAGTGTCATTTATGTGGTTAGCGGGCGAGCGCGCATGCGCTGGGGAGAACAGCTTGAATGTGTAGCAGAAGCCGGGCCTGGTGATTTTATTTATGTACCCCCATTCGTTCCACATCAGGAAATTAATGCAGATAATGACCAGACACTGGAATGTGTATTGGTACGCAGTGGGCAACAAGCGGTTGTTGTTAATCTCGATATAGAACCAGCCGAAACACCAACGCATGTATGGGAAGATGGCTTACACAATAAGTAAAAACACCCTTCCAGTAACTACTACTGAACATTACGGTTTCTTCTGCGCCTGAAACTTTGCGGCCAATATTTCGGCTTCTTGCCAGGTTGTCAGTCCAGCATGTTTTTCTGCCCAGGCCAGCAGTGCCGTATTGTAGTAATCAAAAATACAGGGTGCACAACCACTGCCACAACACGAATCAGGGTCCGGTTTCTCCGGGGGAGGCGGTATATTCTTAATATCATTAATTAGACTATTCCCACCAATACGGCATTCGCTTCTGATTACCGGTTTCCACTTCATGCATGGTTAACGGATCGTATAAACGTCCACCCAGCATGACTCGATTGACTTTATCGCTATTGCGAATATCCTGCGTCGGGTCTGCATCAAGCACCACTAAATCAGCTAACTTACCAGCTTCCAGTGAACCAATATCTGCATCCATCCCCAGTGATTTTGCCGGAGCAATGGTGCCGGCCCGCAGGGCTTGCAATGGCGTCATACCACCACGCACAAATGACCAAAGTTCCCAGTGCGAAGCGATACCAGCTTGCTGTCCATGCGCACCAATAGAGACCTGCACGCCACGTTCAGCCAGTTTTTTGGCTTCTCGGGCATTATCATCATCAACAAAATTTGACTCGGGTGCTTTGGTACGACGTACAGTTGTTGCCAGTAGCCGCTTTGGAGGTGTATGAATCAATAACGGATGGGCAAATACATCTGTTGCCTGGCGCCAGTAGGGATCACCTGCCAGGCCTCCATAACTGACCACTATAGTCGGTGTGTAATTGGTTGATGAGCCGGAGAAAAACTGCAATACGTCTTCATAAAAAACATCCAGCGGCACATTATGTTCAAGTGTCGAGTTGCCATCAGCGATGAGGTTCATATCCATGCCAAACAGAGACCCACCCTCAGCAACGACCAACATATTCTCGGCACGAGCTGCAGCTACAACCTGCTGACGTTGTTCCCGACGCGGTTGATTGTAGTTTTTAACGCTGTAAGCACCTTGTGCTTTGAGTCGTTTTACATGTGCCAGAGCATCTGCATAGCTATCTATTTGTGCGTAATAGGCAGGTGCTTTTGCACCATAGATGATTTCTCCGGTAGAAAATATACGCGGGCCGAGTAACATTCCGGCACGCTGCATTTCGGCAGCCACAAAAATTTCGCTGGCGCGACTGGAAGGATCATGAATCGTAGTTGTTCCCAAGGCCAGATTTTGTATGAGCGACCAGTTTTGTTGTGGCACCAGCTCGTCATTGCCCTGACTGCCATGCGCATGTGCATCAATCAGACCGGGGATAATCGTTTTCCCAGTGACATCAATGGTGACCGCACCAGCCGGGATTTCCTGGGAATCGCTTCCAGCGACAGATACGATTCGGTCACCATTAATCACGATCACCGCATCATCGATGATGCCACCGCTGTCATCTGACATAGTGATAACCCTGGCACCGCTTAGTATTACCGTACCCTTTTTCTTGTCAGCAACAACATCTCGACTAATTGAAAGGCCGTTCAGCGGGGGGCTAAATACCTCATCATCTTCCAGTGCAGGGCTGCTATTGAATACATCGCTAATATTGACGCTATAAACTGTTGAACCTTCACTCCAATGCAACTGTTCACCGTTGCCAGACCAATGAATATAATCTCCTCCACCTGCACTCACACGAACAACAGGTAAAGCGCTGGCATCGGATGCAACATCCACAGCTTGTGGACCTGGCATTAATGGCATCACAAACGCAGCATAATTCTGGCGAAAGGCCAGATATTCACCATCAGGCGAAATAGAAAATCGATTGGTCAGTACACCATTAGCGTGGAGTCGTTTTTTCTCCCCATATAAATCAGTACTGATAAGCTGTAACTTGTTATCTTCACGGGCATGCATAAAGATACGTTGATTATCAGCGCCAAATTGCGGGTTGAAACCGTTTTTACTGACACGTTGAATCTCACCACCAGAAGCAGCTACTTGATAAACACCAGGATTTTCTGACCATGCAGATGACGTTAAATATCCTCCCTGATTTTTTTCAAAAACTATAGTTTTTCCATCCGGCGAAAATTGCGGGCGCGAAAAATGGCCAGGGTTTTTAGTGACCGTTTTAGACGAACGCCCGGTCGCTGATACCGTTTTTATCTGGGCCAACTTCTGATCTTGCCATGCCACATAAACAATCCGTTTACCATCACGAGACCATGCTGGAAATACTTCCCGATCAATTTTTGTGCTGGTTAAACGCTTTGCCTTTCCACCACTGGTTGCTTGAAGATATAGCTTACCCATACTTTCAAAAACCACTTGTTTACCATTCGGTGAAATCGCAGCAAAGCGTGACATGCGCGTAGTGAACGTCTCAGGTGATACTTCGATTACCGGGTGAGGTGCTGCACTGACACCGCGAGTATCCTGAATCCGAAATGGAATAACGGAAGCTCCTCCGCCATCACTGGAAATTCTACGTAACTTACCACCAGCCCAAAACACCAGCGACTGACTATCAGGGGTCCAGGCCATGTTTGGATATAACCCGTATACTCCCCAGGTTTCCTGCATATCCTGATCCAGTCCGTCATAAATTTTTCTTTCGACTCCGGATGCAATATCTTTGATATAAAGCTTTGATCGTGTCGCTTCTCTGCGAACAAAAGCGATACTTTTACCATCCGGAGACGGGGCAGGCCTGACGGAACCACCGAGACCGGATACCGCCGTATCTACTTCACCGGTTGCCAGATCATAACGTTCGATGTTGAATAAATCGGAATTAGAGTCTTGCGCATAAATGAATTGTGAACCCGGCGTCACGTTACGGGTGTAATAAATACATTTTCCATCCGGAGCATAGGTCGGTTCACCCAGCTCTTTTTGATGGGACTCACCCGGCTTTTTTACCAATGCCACACCACCTCCGCCGGAAACATGGTAAAGCCAGATTTCACCGGTGCCAAGTGAGCGTGATGTTGTGAAATGTTTTTTGGCAACGATGAATTGTCCGTCCGGACTCCAACTCGGCTGATTGAGTAACCGGAACTTCTCTTTGGTAAGTTGTCGTTTATCGCTGCCATCACTGTTCATGATCCAGATGTTATCTGCGCCACCACGATCAGAAGTAAAAACAATACGGCTATTATCCGGCGAAAACCGTGGTTGCACCTCCCAAGCCAATCCTTCTGCAATACGCACTGGAGAACCGCCAGTGATTGGCATTCGATAAATGTCTCCTAACAGTGAAAATACCAGAGTACTACCATCTGAACTGACATCAAGATCCATCCAGCTACCTTCATCAACATCAATAGAGATTTGAGTTATCTTGGCACCTGGTGGCGAACTAATATCCCAGTCAAGATTATTATCATCTCCGGAATTTTGTTCTGCATATAGATTCGTCAATAGCATCAAACTACAAAAGAAAATTGACAGCTGAGACATATTATTCATATTTATCACTTTCTGAATGTTGAATTTTTTCGGGTTAGTTTGTTGAAGCGGATGCAGTTCATCGTTATTCATAATAACTCTGGTCTTGTTATAGATGTGAGATTTCATAACCAGTGCATCACCAGCACAAATGTTAAATCTCTAGTCACCTGATCTGTTAATAGCAACCGCTCGTCCAAGACTCTGTTAACAGCTCTATCATGTCACAAAACAAAACTGTCTATTGGTTAATATCTTTACAACTTTAAACATGAATTTACACATGCATATAACAACAATAAAAACACCTCAAACGCTTAAAAATATAAAAAAACAACAAGGCATGAATGTACTTGAACTAATGATTGTGCTGGTCATTATTGGCATCCTTGTCGCACTATCTATTCCAGTCTATGAGCGATATCTGGTCAAACTCAAATATACAACGGCTATTCAGCAACTGGATGCTGACAGCCGAGCCGTGATTAATTACGCAATAGTACATTCATATTCTTACGCTGACATTTCTGATGGCGATCACACTGCGGATGAAATTAATAATTTATTCGGACTCGACCATACTGACGGTATTAATTACCTATCAAAACGCACAGGAAACAAACAATCCGACTTTGATTTTTTACTCTATCAACACATTGATAAAGAAAAAATTAATGCGCCCGCTGAAGCTCCACAAATTGTTGCCATGGCAACAGTCATAACCGAAAACAAAGGGTTTATCTTTGATTGTCATTACTATAACAGTGACTTCGGCGGCTGGGATTATCCCGAAGGACAAAAATACGTGAGCCTGGATTGCAATGGTTTTGTATCGATAAGTGATATTGAGGTCATAGTTGAGTCTGATGACTCCAGTTCCGACGAATCCAGCTCCGACGACTCCAGTTCCGATGACTCCAGTTCCGATGACTCCAGTTCCGATGACTCCAGTTCCGATGACTCCAGTTCCGATGACTCCAGTTCCGATGACTCCAGTTCTGATGACTCAGATGCGGATTCTGGCAGCGGTGCTAAAGGAAATAATGGTCATGGAAATAATGAAGATGGCGTTGATTCGAGCAATCCTGGTAAAGGTCATCATAAACATGACGCATCCTGTACGCGTAACACCTGTGTAGATGACGAAAAGCAGAAGGGTAAAAAATAGTAGAGCCTCTCAAGCTCAAAGTGGCGTTCTTGGAAACAGTTTAATAATTGCCGATACAATGCGATGATATATTGATACTTACTAACGGGTGAGTCCTGATATGAATACAGACTTTTGGCTGGATCGCTGGAACAAGAATGAGATTGCGTTTCACCAATCCGATATTCATCCCATGCTGGTAAAACACTGGTCTGCACTGACTCAACCTCGACATAATGTGCTGGTACCCCTATGTGGTAAATCCAAAGATATGCACTGGCTTCAGCATCAAGGTCTCGAAGTGGTGGGATCGGAATTGAGCGAGATTGCGATGCAAGACTTTATTGAGGATTGTGAAGCTTCATTTACCTCACGAACGGTCGCCAGTTTTACCAGCCATAAAGCAGTTGGTTATCATTTAATCGTTGGAGATTTTTTCGCACTGAATAAAAATCAAATCGGTTCGATTGATAGTGTCTACGATCGTGCTGCACTGGTCGCGTTACCACAGGATATGCGTGATCAATACGTAGAAAAACTCAAGGACTTGTTAGAACCAAAAACCGAGATACTGTTAATCACCTTTACCTACGACCAAAGTAAACGCGAGGGTCCTCCATTTTCTATTGACCCGGCAGAGGTAGACAGACTTTATTCATCATGGTGTCAGATTACACAACTCGAAACTGTCGCCACCAATGAGCTCGGGGAAGATAATCCCACCACCGAAAGCTGTTATCGCTTAGTCGTCAGCTAGAAACGGCTGCGGCTCAATTTTCGTTTGTGCTTGATCTTTAGCTGCATTCTTGGCTGGCACCAGCGGCACGCTGTCAAACACCCAACCATTACCTTGTTCCATTGCCTTACGTCGGTTCGGTGAGGGTATGGTGACAACTTTACGCCCCATCAAATCGCG
>CALIRD010000061.1 GCA_938042355.1 uncultured Thiotrichales bacterium | reverse complement strand
TTTAGCCTCGATCTTCATTACTTCAGGCAGGCTTTCCAGACGCATTGGCGTGATGCCAGTGTGTAGTTCGGGCTTTTCAGATTTCATTGTAGGTTGCCATGGCTAACTTGAGATCCTGCCACGACTTGGCTTTTTCACTGGGTCGTCGCAATAAGTAGGCTGGGTGATAGGTAATGATCATAGGAATCTGTGTCTCCGGAAACTGATAGACCTGCCCCCGCAATTTTCCAACGGGTGTGGTTGTCGCCAACAGGCTTTGAGCTGCAATCCGTCCTACCACCAAAACCAGTTTAGGTTTAATCAGTTCGACTTGGCGTTTTAAATAGGACTGGCAGGCTGAAGTCTCTTCATCTTTGGGATCCCGGTTACCGGGTGGACGACACTTGACCACGTTGGCGATGTAGACCGTTTGTCTGGGTTGACCAACAGCCAGCAACATATTATCCAGCAGCTGTCCGGCGCGACCAACAAAAGGTTCGCCTTGAATATCCTCCTGTTGCCCGGGTGCCTCGCCAATAATTAGCCAGTTTGCATCTTTATCACCCGTGCCAAAAACTGTTTGGGTTCTGCCTTCGTGTAAATCGCAGCCACCACACTCACTGATGAGTTGTTGCAACGGCTCCCAATCCAGACTTTTGATTTTCTCCGGATCAGGTTTGGTATAAATAAGCGCTTTTTCATCTACCTGTTTTTCTGTTTCTTCCTGCTTCTTGTCACGCCCGAGAATATTTCCCGGCTCAACCCTGGGCTGAAGCGGGGCTTCATTATTTTTGGTAACTGTATTTTGTTGCGGTACGGGGTTAGCTGACTGTAGTTGCTCAACTTCTGGCTCAGCAACAACTGCTATCTGCTCTTTGGGAACCCATTGGTCGATACCCATCGCATTCAAAATTTGTTGCTGGCGTCCTGAGTCTGACATCGATTGGGTTAGTCCTTCTCTTCCAGCCACGCCATTTGAATTGCCTCAAGAATTCGTTCGCCGCAGCGATCGGGGTCATCATCAAATTCTTCCAGCTCCATTACCCATTGCATTAAATCAGTAAACCGGATGGTTATCGGATCTACGTTCGGAAATTTATCGACCAATTCAATGGCGATATCAATTGTGTCTGTCCACTTCATACAATCCTCCTAATGATTCTCAGAGACCATATTGATGGTGTATTTAGGTATCTCGATGACCAGATCCTCATCCGCCACCACAGCCTGACAACTCAGTCGTGAATCGGGGTCTAATCCCCATGCTTTATCCAGCATATCATCTTCTTCTTCGGTGGATTCTTCGAGAGAATCAAAACCCTCGCGCACATAAACATGACAGGTAGTGCAGGCACAGGATTTCTCACAAGCGTGCTCAATACTGATGCCATTTTTCAAGGCCAGATCGCACAAGGTTTTACCCGGTTCTGTTTCAACCACCAGACCATCCGGGCAAATTGTTTCATGTGGTAGAAATATTACTTTGGTCATTTTACTCTTCCGTAAATTCTGCAACTGTTTTGCCTGCCATCACTTCTCGAACACTGGCATTCATGCGTCTGGCAACAAATGTAGCTGCAGCCTGTTCAACCGCTTCAATTGCGTTAGTGATGTCATCACCATCTTCACCGGCTTTCGCCTGCTCAAGATCTGCAACTGCAGCGACAATGTCTGCCGTTTCTGATTCATTGAGTAATTCTTGATCGGCTTTGAGTGCAGCAGTAATTGCCTCAATGACTCGATCAGCTTCAACTCGATGTTCCAACAGTTGCCGTTGTCGCATATCTGTATCGGCATGCTCGACCGAGGCGCGC
Organism: uncultured Thiotrichales bacterium; assembly: GCA_938042355.1. Lineage (GTDB taxonomy): Bacteria > Pseudomonadota > Gammaproteobacteria > CAZUMV01 > CAZUMV01 > CALIRD01. The sequence goes on along the minus strand of CALIRD010000061.1, from coordinate 2,260 downwards.
AACATTGCTTCTACTTGCTCATCGGTTAATCCATAACTGGGTTTCACGACGACACTGGCGCGCGTGTTACTACTCACTTCTTCCGCTTCAACATTTAACAGACCATCGGCATCGACCTGAAAACTGACTCTGATCTTGGCAGCACCCGCTACCATCGGAGGAAATCCTCGTAACTCAAAATGCGCCAATGAACGGCACTCACTAACAAGATCACGCTCACCCTGTAAGACATGAATCGACATTGCCGTCTGTCCATCTTTAAAGGTGGTAAATTCCTGAGCCCTGGCAACTGGCAACGTAGTATTACGTGGGATAATAACCTCGACCAAACCACCCATAGTTTCCAGACCCAGTGATAAGGGTGTGACATCCAGTAATAGAACCTGATCGTCTTGCGAGTTACCCACTAGTACATTAGCTTGCAGTGCGGCACCGATAGCAACCACTTGATCGGGGTCGATATCCGTCTTGGGTTCACGGCCAAAAAACTCACTCACTTCTGCTTGAACCAATGGCACACGCGTTGCACCACCAACCATCACCGTATCCATAACCTGATCCAGCTCGATCTCTGCATCACGTAAAACCTTGCGACAGGTGCGAATCGTTTTCTTCACTAAAGGATGAATTAACTCATCAAAAACTGTTCTGGTTAAGGTCAATTTGGATGGCGAATCAATGCCTACTTCAAAATTACATTCCGGTTCGGTAGTCAGTGTTTCTTTCACCTCACGAACCTGCATCGACAAAGCGCGCATCAGCTTGTGTGAGGAGACATCCAGTCCTGGCAGTTGTTGCAATACCCACTCCAAAATAACCGCATCAAAATCATCACCACCCAGCGCGGTATCTCCACCGGTGGCAATCACCTCAAACACGCCTTTTTGCAAACGTAATACGGAAACGTCAAAGGTGCCACCACCTAAATCATAAACAACAATGACACCCTCTTCGGTCTGATCCAGTCCATAGGCGACTGCAGCAGCGGTTGGCTCATTAATCAATCGCATCACTTCCAGACCAGCTATTCTGGCTGCATCACGGGTAGCCTGACGCTGAGCCTCATCAAAGTAGGCCGGTACGGTGACTACCGCACCCTGCAACTCTCCGCCGAGCGTTTGTTCAGCACGGTCTTTAAGAACCTTAAGAATTTCTGCCGAGATTTCTATCGGGTTTTTATTTCCCTGCCGTGTGATCACAGCTGGCATGACCGGGTCAGACTGATCAAACTCATAAGGCAAATGATTGGCAACCCAATCCATTTCCTCAACTGATCTACCTAGTAGTCGCTTGACCGAGGCAATCGTATTCAAGGGGTCAGAGCTGGCGTGAGCCAAAGCGGTCTTACCCACATCCACGCTGTTCATTTCGTTGTAGCGCACTACCGAAGGTAATAAAAGATCGCCATTCACATCAGGTAACGCTTCAGCGATTCCACTGCGTACACTGGCCACCAGAGAATTTGTCGTACCCAAGTCTATCCCTACCGCCAGCCTGTGTTGGTGCGGGACAGTACTCATGCCTGGTTCAGATATTTGCAGTAATGCCATTAACGATCTTCCAGCTTTTGCTCTGTACGATCAATTTGATCATGCAGTCGGGTAAAAAACTTCAGTTTGACCCAGGCGGCTCTCGCCTCGGTGTATTGTTCAGCCACATAATTTTTTTCAAACTCCTGATAGAGCTCGGACTCGGTTTGTTTTGCCATATCACGGACTTGATCCAGCGCTAAAAATGGATCTTCCGACTCTGAAGCTTGATCAACCTTTTCTCGCAGCTCCAGCTGTTGCATCAAAAAAGCACCATCATTGCTGGTCTCACTGTCCGCTTTATCATCCAGACCCACCAGCGAGAGCAAATAGGCTGCTCTTTTTATTGGGGACTTCAAGGTGGTGTAAGACTCGTTCAACAAAGCAGCCATCTGTGCGACCTGCTTTTTATTCAAGCCATCACTTTGCACATGTTTATCAGGATGAAATCTGGACATCAGCTCTCGGTGCCGGCTAGCCAGCTCCGAGATATCCAGCTGAAAATTCACAGGCATGCCATACAACTCGAAATAGTTGTCGGTAAGTTGGGTCATATTAGGGTCTGGGACTGCTTGCCTGAACTAGACGGTGAAACTTTCGCCACACCCGCAACGATTTTTTTCGTTCGGGTTGGTGAATTTAAAACCTTCGTTCAAACCTTCTTTGGCGTAATCCAGTTCGGTACCGTCTAGATACACGAGACTTTTGGGATTGACGATGAGCGTTACGCC
>CALIRD010000060.1 GCA_938042355.1 uncultured Thiotrichales bacterium | reverse complement strand
CCGCCCAATGCGACCAGCAACGAAGTTTTGAATGTAAACCGTGCGTACTTGTCCATGCTCTATCCTATGGTTTCGTAACGCTAAACTCCGTGCGCAACTCGGTGGCAGAACTACCACCTATCCATAAATGAAAATCACCAGCCTCGGTAACCAATTTCATCTCGCGGTTATAAAAAGCGAGATCATCCGTGTGTATATCAAAGGAAACGACAGTAGATTCACCCGCATCCAGAGTGATGCGCTTGAACCCTTTTAACTCCTTAACCGGACGAGTAACATTACCCACCAGATCACGTACATACAACTGAACAATTTCAGTCGCTCTACACGAACCAATATTAGAAAGTTTCACACTGGCCCTGAGTGAGTTACCAATCGTCAAACTATTCGTATTGACATGTAAATCCGAGTAATTGAATTCGCTGTAACTCAGACCGTATCCAAATTCAAACAAGGGCTTATAGCCGGCATCCAGATGAAACGCTGTCATGCCAAACGAAGTCTGTTCAGCCTTGGCATCAATCTCATCTATATGAACACAGGACTCATCTGTGGCAGGTTTACCCGTATTCTTCTTGCCGTAATAGATAGGTATTTGCCCAACCACCTTGGGAAAGGTAACGGGCGTTTTGCCTGAGGGTGATTCCAGACCGAACAATACTTCCGCTATCGCAGGTCCACCCATAGTGCCGGGGTGCCATGCATACAGTAGAGCGTCCACATCATCTACGATATTACTCAAGGTTAACGGTCTTCCAGCCAGGATCACAGCAATCACTGGCTTGCCAAGCTTACTCATCGCTTTGATCAACTCAACCTGATTACCCGGCAAATCTATATCGGCACGAGAATGTGCTTCGCCCGATAAGATAGATTCTTCACCAAGAAACAGAATGATGACATCGGATTTTTTTCCTAACTCCACTGCTTGAGAAATACTGCCGTCATCTCTTGAACGAGTAGTATCCATAGCTTTCAAGTAATGAATATCAACATCATCTGTAATAAGATGTTCGATGGCCTGCAACGGTGTCTGGCTTATTTTTTGCTCACCATCAAAAATCCATGTACCCAATTGTTCATAGGGTGCATCAGCCATCGGCCCTATAATCGCGAGTGATTTTTTGTCGCTGACCGAGAGTGGCAAGCTTTGATTTTCATTCTTGAGTAACACCAGACTTTCTAGCGCCGCTGACTTGGCCTCCTGCATGTACTCGGGGTTAGATATTTGCTCATAGTCTTTCGAATCAGTGTACGGATTTTCAAATAAACCCAATTTGATCTTCAGTGCAAGAACGGCACGCACCTTACCATCAATCTCACTTTCATTAATCAACCCGTCCTCTATCAAATCAGGCAAGTGGTCGCGATAAGTTGTGCTGGTCATTTCCATATCAATACCAGCTGCCGCCGCCTCATAAGCAGACTCTTTATCATTGGCTGTCAAACCATGTATAGAGAGTTGGGAAATTGACTCCCAGTCACTCACGACAAAACCATCGTAGTGCCACTCATCACGCAATACTTGAGTGTGCAAAAACTTGCTAGCAGTAGCGGGCACACCATTCAAGTCTCCAAAAGAAGACATGAAAGTAGCCACACCTGCTTCGCTTGCCGCCTTGAATGGGCGCAGATGCACATTACGAAGTTCATTTTCAGGAATATTGGTAGTGTTGTAATCTATGCCTGCCTCACTGGCCCCATAACCGGCAAAATGTTTGGCACAGGCTGCTATCGATCCTGCATCTGCCAAGTCATCACCTTGAAAACCATCGATCATGGCATTTCCCAGAACACTGGTCAGATACGGGTCTTCACCAAGACTTTCGGCTATCCTCCCCCAGCGTGGATCTCGAGACACATCGATCATGGGTGCAAAGGTCCAATTGATACCTTTCGATGCTGCCTCTAATGCGGCGACGCGTGCTCCGGATTTAACTACCTCCGGATTGAAACTCGCCGCTTGTCCCAGTGGAATTGGAAACACGGTTTCAAATCCATGAATAACATCTCTTGCTATCAACAAGGGTATGCCCAAGCGACTCTTTTCAACAGCGACTCTTTGTAGCTCATTCACGGTATCGAGATCTACTTCATTTAACAATGAACTGACTTGACCGGCTGCAATTGCTTCTTTGAGAATGTCTTGATCAACCCCCGAACCGCCTTGTAACTGACTCAACTGCCCTATTTTTTCTGACATAGTCATCTGTACGAGAAGCTGCTCGACTCTATCAGCGACAGAATCAACTAAGAGACGTTTTCTTTTGGTATTCGATTTCATAATGTATCAACTAAAAACATAGCGTAATTAAATGCTATTTATCGACCCTTAATTGTGGAAATTGTAAGTTGCGCGAACACCAAAAGCGCGCGGCGCATTCCAGGTAAATAAAGGCGCACCTGGCTGATTACTGTCTACCCAATAGGTTGGAATTCGTTCATCAGTCAGGTTGTATGCGAATGCCTCAACGGCCCACTTGTTGTTTGGTGCTTCGTATCGAACGGTTGCATCCAACATTCCAAAAGCATCGCGTTTCTGTGATAACGACTCAATGCCATCAAAATTGCCCTCTGTGAAATGCATTTCATCTTCCCAGTGGAATTTTACATAGGGTCGAAGCAAGGCACCGTTAGCCAATGTAAAGTCATGCGAATAAGCCATTGTGAGAGATATCGGAGTTGAATACGGCAATTCGTTTCCGGCGATATCGACAGAACCTGACCCGTCATCTTGCGGAACACAAGCAAACTGGGGACCAGCTTCTGCACGTTGATCACAGAAGTAGGCCTCACCCGCATAACCAGGCCAACTTTTAAATTTTGCATCGAGCAAGCCAATGCCACCCGTGAATTTTCCGTTATCCCATGGGATTACATCCCACTCAAGCTCGATACCTTTTATGTCAGCTTCGGCAGCATTGGAAGTCACCAAGCTACCTATCTCCTGAATCGGTTGTACAGGCGTTCCTGGCGGATCTTCAACCACGCCGACTGTTCTAAATTGTGATACCTGCTTGTTGGTAAAGTCGGTTAGGAAAGCAGACAAGGCCAGGGACATACGACCGTCCATCAAGGTTGCCTTGTACCCAATTTCATAGTTTAAGACTTCCTCAGGCTCAAAGGAGAATATTTCAACTCGCCCGCAACGACAGACGTCAACACCATCACCGAACGATCCTGATTTTGACCCGGTCGCGGCATATGCATAGAGAAAAGTGTCGTCATTGAGATCATAGTCCAGTCCAACCCGCCAATTGCCTTGATCAAAATCTGCCTTGTTGTCATTAAGGTCAAACACTTGATAGTTATTAAAGCGATCTTGTGCACCAAAGCCTTGTAACAGATCAGCACTGGTAAATTGTGGCAACAATAACTCGTCTCTTTGACCGGTAGTTTGGGGGAACCCATCAAACGGTATGGTACCTGCACTAAACGAACATCCTGCACCACCAAAACAACCAATGTTACGCCCACCAATATCTTCACGCTCGTCTTCGGTTTGTCGATAACCCAACGTTAAATGCCAATCGTCAGTGACATGCCAGGTAGCCTGTCCAAAAATTGCTTGTGACTCAAGCCGTCGCTCAGGTTGTACGAATGAGATTCCGCCAAGCGCACCTTGCGAACAACAGAACGGTTGCTCAACGTCAAAGATGACATCATTGTTTTCATCAAAAACGAATGCACCCGCAATCCAGTTAACTCGACCGGTCTGCCCAATAAACTGTAGTTCATGAGAAACAGACTCATAATGAGATTCGGCGGTTGCCAAATAGAGACTTTCCCACGGCTGGTGCCGGTTTAACCAGCCTGTATTTGCGCCCGGCACAGCTCGCCAGCCCATATCACCATCCCACTCCTGTCGACGTTGCTGTCTGGCCCAACCGGCGTTGTAAACAACACTGACAGAGTCAGTAAGATCAAAAGAGATATGGCTTCGTACCGCATCCATTTCCATGTCCAGCAGACCAGGTATGTTGGGGTCAACATAGTCGATTCCACCACCATTGTACTGACACAAGGTTGGATTTTTTTCGCAGTCAGGCGCGATTGGCCATCCAGCTGAGTTGTCCTGGGCTTTCTCAACACTGACCCGCCAATCCAGGCGATCATTAGGCTCCCACTGAGCGCTCAAACGTGCTGCCCATCGGTCAGAGTTTCCATAATAATCCGACTTACTGACATTTCGGTTACGTCGTTGATCCATATCAGGAATTCCATCAGGGCCTTGATTACCGATACCCTCAAGATCTTTGTCGCCAGATCCCTGATCGGCGAAACCATCACGTTGTTCCACGAAGAAATTAGCACGGACTGCGATCGTATCTGTTACCGGTAAATTGAGTGTTCCCAACACATTTCTCTGGTTCCGGTTACCTACTTCGGCTCCCAATGTTCCGAACACACCCTCTGTTGATGGCTTGGCGGTAATCACATTGACACTGCCAGCCGCTGAGTTACGACCAAACAATGTCCCTTGCGGACCCCGCATTACCTCCAGTCGCTCAAGGTCAAACATCAGTGCAACTGCACCTTGTGGTCGTGGCGAGTAAACTCCATCGACATGGAACGCCACACTGGGGTCGCCAATCTCGGTGAAGTTATTACTATTAATACCGCGCATGGTCAACTGAACACCACTGTCCGAAGGTGAAAATGACACATCAAAGTTTGGCACCAAATCAGCCGCATCTCGTATGTCCTTGACGCCGTCGCGAGTCAGTTCCTCTTGTGAAAATGCCGAGATTGCAATGGGGGTCGTCATTAGATTGGTTTCAATACGTGTTGCCGTTACGGTAATCTCTTCCAACTTGAGATTATCTTCATCGGCAGCAAAAACCTGTGTTCCACCAAGCATCAAGATACTCAAAACTATCAGTTTAACTAAGGATTTCATATTCGTTCTCTCCATCACAAAAGAAGGTTTTTCGTTTATTGTATTTGTTCGAATATTTTTCATCTTATGGTTCCCAACGCACGTTATCTATTTGCAGTGTCACTGCTGCGCCAGCCTGTTGATCAGCAACATCCGGAAAGACCACGATACCGGTATTCACCGTAGTTAGATCCAGTCCCGCTGTGGTCAGTTGAGAAACCGGAACAGTGATTGTTTCCCAAACACCATCAGCAACTACGCCCAAAGCCTGGTCACCACTGGTACATGGAAAACCACAATCTATTTTCATGATCATGCCATTCGTATTGGTTCCATAATCACTGACGAGCAAATCAAAATTTACGGTTCCTGCACTATAAGTACTCATATCAACCGGCCCCGAACTTTGAATGAACAGCAAACCAAACTCATTGGTCCCGGCAAAAGTGGCTTCAATTACTTTTCCTCTGGCTGCATCGGATGCGTCAATCACTGACCAATTCACTTCCATACCAGACGCACCATCTGTGATGAGTGGGAAATTTGGACTTTCTGTGCCGGCAATACCAGTGTCCCAAATTGCATTGGCAGCATCATCGAAAACAATTGATGTCGTAGCAGGTGCTGGTGTAAATGTCAGGTCATCCCACAAATAGGTTTTGTCACCCGCTGTATTCCCGTCTGTACCAAAGTTAAAGAAAATACTTGCTTTGTCATAAGTTTTGGCGAGATCCAGAGCTGCCGTACCTACGACTTCATTAGCAAAATCAAATGACAGCATTTCCCAAGTATTACTGGCTGTTGTCATGGCCTCTGTTTCTACTGACACTGTGCCGTCGGTACGGTCTTCAACTTTGAGCCTTACTGGCACACCTGTGTCTGGTGAATAGACACGGACAGTCATCACACTGTCAGTTGCCGTGAACGGTAAAGCACTCTCAAAACCAGAAACGTCAGCTACTGTAGTGCCTCCCCACAACTCTGCTCCTAGTGGCTTATTGCTACTCGCAACCATGTTATTGGCATCTTCAGGATCTGCAATCAAACTGGTAGCCAAACCGCCAAAGTCCTGTAACTCATAATTCACATTGCTATCATCAAAGGTTACCGGGAGAGCAATAGAATTCGACATCATGCCTCCACCAGAACCAACAGCAACATCATCAAAGTAGTAGATCTTTTCTCCAGCAGTCGCACCATCGGTACCAAAGTTAAAGAAGATTGATACCTTGTTATAGGTATTTGACGCATCAAATGCGGCGGTACCAGACGCTTGATTCGCAAAGTCGAATGTTAATGTTTCCCAGGTGTTAACAGCCGTCGTCATTGCTTCGGTTTCAACTGTAACAGTGGCATCTGAAGCATCTTCGATTTTCAACCGAACCGGAATACCAGCATCAGGTGAATACACACGCACAGTCATTTGAGTGTTAGAAGCATCTAACGGTATGACAGGAACTGAATCATTCGCTTGTGTTGATACTGTCGTCCCTGCCCACAGTTCTGCTGTATCGGATTTAACAACCTGCACCACCATGTTGGACCCACCCGCGGGATCATTTTGTACGACTGATCCATTACCGCCAAAGTCCGTTAACGTATAAGTAATTGCGGCATCATCAAAGGTAATGGTTTCAAAGTCAGCACCACCATCAGTAGCACAAGCAGCACTCGTCTGCTGGATGTCATCAAACTCAAATGTCCAGTTAGCCGGATCACCTCCTGCGTCTCCGGCTGTGCCGTTATCAAAGATCACGGTAATTCCGGTCACAGATGATTCAACACCACTAAAGTCAAAGCACAGCTCTTCCCAGGTTCCACTGCCTGAATATGTTGCCGTAGTCTCCTGTCCACCAGTCTCCAGTTTAAATGTGACAACGACTGAACGACTGGCTCGCACTTTCATGGTGTAAGAATCACCAGTGGCAAGGTCAACTGCACCACCAAGGTCTAGAGTGCTTCCGGCAAAAACTTCACCGGCAAACTTTTGCATCTGACCAACCTGTGCACTGGTATTAATCCCATTTATATCCGGATTAGCAATCACTGCTGTAGCGGCACCAGCAAAATCAGAAAAGGTTGCTCCAGATTCAAAATCTACAGACGCTTGCCCCATGCCCCCACCACTGGCAGCGACGACATCAATATCATCAAAGTAGTAGATTTTTTCACCAGCGGTAGCCCCATCGGTACCAAAGTTGAAGAAGATTGAGACTTTGCTATAGGTACTTGCCGGATTAAAAGCAGCGGTCCCGCCTGCTTCATTGGCAAAATCAAACGTCAGTGTCTCCCAGGTATCTACCTGCGTCGTGAGCGCTTCAGTTTCAACTGAAATAGTAGGATCGGAAGCATCTTCAATTTTCAACCGCACCGGCACACCAGCGTCAGGTGTATAGACACGCACTGTCATTTGTGTGTTATCCGCATCCAATGGAATGACTGGTATTGCATTGTTCGCTTCTGTCGACGCTGTGGTTCCGGCCCATAATTCGGCTGTATCGGACTTAACTACACGCGCAACCATATTGTTAGCATCAACCGGGTCTGCGACAACAGTCGAGTCTTCTGCACCACCAAATCCTGCCAGGGTATAAGTCAATGCAGGATCATCAAAGGTTATAGCAGTGAAAACAGTATTTCCTCCACCACTTGGACAGGCCGATGAACTTTGCTGTATATCATCAAACTGGAAGGTCCAGTTATTCGGGTCACCAGCTGCATCACCAACTGTTCCATTATCAAAAATAACTGTTATGCCCGTTACCGAAGTAGCAATACCACTGAAATCAAAACAGAGCTCCTCCCAGACACCACCACCACTGTGTATAGCCGTGGTTTCCTGCCCACCGGTTTCGAGCTTGAAAGTGACAACTACAGATCGCTGTGAACGCACCTTCATCGTATAGGAATCACCAGCAGCTAGATTTACCGAGCCACCAAGATCAAGCGTACTACCTGCAAACGTCTCACCAGCAAACTTTTGCATTTGCCCTACTTGAGCACTGGCATTTATTCCGCTGGTGTCAGGGTTAGCGACAACTGCAGTAGAAGCCCCGGCAAAATCGGAGAACATCGCAGCGCCGGATTCAAAGTCGGTCGAGACATTGCCACCACCGCCAACGCTTCCAACACCAAAAGAAACATCATCCCAAAGGAATGTAGTGTCTACACCAACCTGCCCAAAATCGAAAAAGATTACTGCTTTGGTATAGGTCGCATTGGTATCCAGACCAATCGTGCTGTAGTCAAACTGCAAGGTTTCCCATGCATTAGCAACTGTAGTGTTAACAATTACTTCACCAAAAATACTACCATCTGCATTTTCAACCTTTAGCATTACCGGAATTCCAGCGGCAGGAGAGTACACTCGAACTGACATGATAGTTTCACTGGCAGTAAATGGTATTGAAGTTGCGAAACCGGCATCAGTACCAATAACGGTACCAGCAAATGTTTCTGCACCGGGTCCTTTGGTAGTCTGCATAACCGTATTAATGGCATCTTCAGGATCTGTCACGAGCACGCTGCCTGTGCCAGCAAAATCAATGACCGTGTAGTCAACCGCTTCGTCTTCAAAGGTTACCGGCAGGTTAATTTGATCCAGAGGCGGTGCCTCGGTTTCAGCGACCCAACGAATATTGTCCAGACGATAGCGTATAGTCCCTGTTTGATCCGTAGGAAATAGAACCAAGCCTGTATTGACGGTGTTTAGATCGAGACCAGACCCAGTCAACGTAGCAACGGGTACTGTTATTGTCTCCCACTCACCATCAGCAATTACACCCAGATTTTTGTCGCCACTGGTGCAAGGGAAAATACAATCTATTTTCATTGTCATGCCCATGGTATTAGTACCATAGTCATCAACAATAATGTCGAACACCACAGCGCCTGCACTAAAGGCATTCATATCAACGCCGGTAGAACTTTGTATAAACCAGACACCGAATTCCGTGCTGTCATTGAAAGTGACATCAATGACTTGTCCTCGATCCGGATCAACATCATCAATAATTGCCCAATTTGATTTATTGGCTGGATCTGTACCATCTGAATAGTTCGCAAAACCCGTAGCTGTATCTGCTCCTGCAATACCCACATCCCAGGTAGACAGATTAACCTCGTCAATAAAGACCGAAAAATCCTGTATGCCTTTAGTTTTAGGTTGCGCCTTACAACCACCGATCACATAACAAGCATTGGTGACCTTGATGTTGTCCAAGTAGACATCAGCATCACCGCCTACAATCTCAAATACAAATGGATTCACAATATTAGACAGGTCAACACCGGCACCACCACAGCAATCTACAAAACCTGGATTTGCAAGCAAGTCTGCGAACTTGACTGAATACGTTTTACGCTCACCGATTGGCGCCAAAACTCTGGCTGGCAATGTAACCTCTCCAAGGTTCGGAAAACCGCTGTCTAATTTAACAACCAGCATCGCACCATCGGACATCGAGTTGATTTGCATATCAAATACAATTTCGCCAATGGGTATGCCGCCATTACTTGAGGAAGAAAAATCGAAACCTGAGTCG
>CALIRD010000059.1 GCA_938042355.1 uncultured Thiotrichales bacterium | reverse complement strand
ATTGATACCCTCGGTGTGCGTGGTGGTGCGATCCATACCGAGGATGAGTTCATGTTGCTGGATAGTCTGACAGAACGTAGCAAACTCAGTTACTTGCTGCTGGAAAAAATCAATAGTATGAATTCGTTCGATGACTTTATGCAGGATCAGTCTTGATGTTGATTCGCGCTGCCAGACTATCCGACCTCGATCACATGATGAACCTCTCTACCAAGATGGGCGAAGGCATGACTTCCATGCCACATGACTTGAGTTCCTGGGAAAAAAAGCTAACCGCCACTGAAGCCAGCTTTTTCGGCAAGGTTGAACAACGTGGTAATGAAATCTTTCAGCTGGTGCTGGTAGATGACAGTCATGACCAAGTGATGGGCACATGTGCCATATTTGCCGCAGTCGGTATGTCTCATCCTTTTTACAGTTACAAGGTATCACGCAATATTATGCGTTCGGTTGAGTTGGGTATTACAGCAGATACGCGGGTACTGCATCTGGTCAATGATTTTACCGGTATGACCGAGCTCGCCTCATTGTTCCTGCAACAGGAATATCGGGGTAATAAAGACTACCCTGATGCCGGCCGGTTTTTGTCCTGTTGTCGGTATCTCATGTTGTATGACTTTCGTGAGCATTTCAGCGACCATGTATTTGCCGAGATCAGGGGCTGGATTGATGAGGACGGGGTGTCTCCTTTCTGGAATGCAATTGGCCAACATTTCTTTGACCTGCCCTTTACTGAAGCTGACTTCATGAGTGCTGTCAACGGCACCCAGTTTATTGCCGACCTGATGCCGAAAGATCCCATCCATATCAATCTACTTAGCAAAGAAGCCCAGGAAGTGGTCGCCAAACCAAACAAATATTCTGTGCCCGCATTAAAGATGCTGGAAAAAGAAGGGTTTCATCATAATAATTACATCGACATCTTCGATGGTGGACCAACCATACAATGCAAACTGGATCAGATTGAATCTGTTCGGCAAGCCAAACTTTGTCAAATATCCACCCATAAGAATCAAAGCAAGAACCAACAAACCTGTCTGGTGAGTAATCGCAAACTCGAAGACTACCGCATCATCATGGCTGATACTGCTCTTGAAGATGATGAGTTGTATTTAAGCCCGAACCAACTCGATCAATTACATATTGACGCCAATACTCAGGTCAGTCGTATACCGTTACGGAGTACATCATGAATCTGAATGGCGACCTGTACATTAATGGCCAATGGCTGACTGGAAGCGGACAATCACTGGTCTCAATAAACCCGGCAAACAATGAAACGTGCTGGACGGGTACATCAGCAACGGCAGCTGAAATAGATTCGGCGATAGCAAGTGCCCGTAGCGCTTTTCCATCCTGGGCAGAAAAAAGTCTTGAACAACGACTGACGATCATCAAAAAATATCAAAGCGTTCTAAAGCAACATTCCGAAACACTAGCTACTTGTATCAGCGATGAGACTGGTAAGGCCTTGTGGGAAAGCAAGACAGAAGTCGCCACCATGATTGGTAAAGTGGATTTATCTATCAACGCCTATGCAGCCCGCACCCCGACCGAGGCACAAGAGATGGGTGCCGGCCAGCGTTTACTGACGCACAGACCGCATGGCGTGGTTGCAGTCTTTGGCCCCTATAATTTCCCCGGGCATTTGCCCAATGGTCACATTGTACCGGCCTTGATTGCCGGCAATACAGTGGTCTACAAACCCAGTGAACTCACCCCGGCAGTAGCAGAAATGATGACCCGTTGTTGGGATGAAGCTGGTTTGCCGGCGGGAGCATTGAATCTGGTCACTGGCGAAAAAGACACGGGCATCGCACTGGCTGGTCATCAAGGTATAGACGGTTTGTTCTTTACGGGAAGTTCAAACACGGGGAATATTCTCAGTCGTCAATTTGCCGAAACTCCGGGTAAAATTCTGGCGTTGGAGATGGGAGGTAATAATCCACTGGTCATCAGTACGGTCAGTGATCTTGATGCGGCGGTCTATACCACCATTCAATCTGCCTTTATTAGTGCCGGTCAACGTTGCACCTGTGCCAGACGCCTGATCATCGTCAAAGACACCAACACCGAGGCTCTACTCGAACGTCTGATTAACGTCACCAATCAAATTGTTGTAGGTGATCCTAAAGACGACGTCTTCTTTGGCCCGTTAATCAATAATACCGCCGCTGATCACTTACTACAGGCTCAAGATCAGCTGCTGGCGCAAGGTGGGCAGTCATTACTGGCCATGACTCGACCTAAACCAGACCTCCCTTACCTGACACCGGGCATCATAGATATGACTATGTGTAAGGACGCTAAAGACGACGAATTTTTTGGGCCGCTACTACAAGTCAAAATAGTCGAAGACTTTGAAACGGCGATCAGTGAGGCCAATAATACTAGTTATGGTCTGGCAGCTGGATTGTTAAGTGATGCCGAATCTGATTGGCAACGGTTTTATCGCCACAGTCGCGCCGGTATTGTTAACTGGAATAAACCTACCACTGGTGCCAGTGGTGCTGCTCCATTTGGTGGTAGTGGTAACAGTGGCAATCATCGCCCCAGCGCCTGGTATGCGGCTGATTACTGCGCCTACCCGGTCGCCAGTGTTATTGAAAATTCGCTCAGCCTTCCAGAGACATTGAGCCCGGGTTTATCTTTATGAACACGCAGGAAGTCAACTTCGATGGACTGGTAGGGCCCACGCACAATTACGCTGGCCTGTCCTTTGGCAATGTCGCTTCGGCCAAACACAAAGCACTGACTTCTTCACCCAAAAAGGCCGCGTTACAAGGACTGGAAAAAATGCAGGCCTTGTATGAACTGGGTATTCCTCAGGGCGTGTTGCCACCGCAGGAGCGACCACACATACCCACTTTGAAAAAATTGGGTTTGACTGGCACCGACTCACAAATCTGGGAAACCGCCTGGAAAAAAATACCGGAACAAGCGGCCGCGTGTTGCTCAGCCTCTTCAATGTGGGTTGCCAATGCAGCAACTATCTCACCTGCCGCCGATTGCAGTGATGGAAAAACACATATTACGCCAGCCAATCTGGTGAGCATGCCACACCGGAATATGGAAGCCCCCGTTACAACCACCATATTATCAACCATATTTTCCGATCCGGATTTATTTGTCGTCCACCCCGCACTGGAAAATAGCACCGAGATGGGTGATGAAGGTGCGGCCAATCACACCCGCTTTTGTAGTGAGTATGGTGATGCCGGGGTAGAATTATTTGTCTATGGAGTTGATCAAAATAATCCTGGGCAGGGTCCACAACGCTACCCTGCCAGACAAACACGACAAGCCAGTGAAACCATTGCCCATCGTCATCAACTGGGTAACCGAGCGGTCTTTGCCCAACAAAACCCGGCCGTGATCGATGCCGGCGTTTTTCATAATGATGTCATTGCGGTGGGCAATCTTGATTTGTTGTTCTTTCATGAACAGGCTTTTCAACAAACCGATCGCATGCTCGAGCAATTGCAAGCGGGTTTGATGGACACCAAACTAATGAGCATTTGTGTGCCCGAGCAACAAGTCCCGGTCAGTGATGCAGTGAAGAGTTATTTATTCAACAGCCAGCTGGTCAATACCGAACACGGGCAAGTCCTGATTGCCCCCTCGGAATCCGAGCAAACTGACAGCGTCCATAATTACTTGAATGAGCTGATTTCAAGCAACGCAGGCATTGCCAAGGTTCACTATTTTGATTTGCGTGAGAGTATGCGCAACGGTGGAGGGCCTGCCTGCCTGAGACTTCGGGTAGTCTTAAACGAAGCCGAGCAGGATTCACTGGGCGCGAATGTTATTTATTCTCCGGCACTGCATCAAAGACTCAAAGACTGGGTAAACACCCATTACCGTGAATCAATCGCGCCAGCTGATCTTGCTGACCCGAATCTGATCAATGAAACCCGCACAGCTCTGGATGAGTTGTGTCAAATTCTCTCTCTGGGTAATCCTTACGAATTTCAGCAGTAGCCTGAAGAACCCGCTGCAGGTAGGATAGAGCGAACCAAGCGTGGAAAATACTATGCAAGCAACACCTAAAGTCCCCAGCCTGTTGATTTCTCTGATTCCTTTAGTGGCATTGATCATTATGTTGATGACCAATGTGACTATCTTTGGTGACGATGCTCTGAGTGGTTCCAATCAGCTGATATTAATCTTTGCCGCCGCGATTGGCTCAATGCTGGCGATGCTGCAAGGCTTACGCTGGGAACATATACTTGAGGGTATAGTCGCCAGTATAAAAATTGCGACGCCTGCAATCCTGTTACTGCTGATGGTCGGCGCTCTTTCAGGTACCTGGTTACTCAGCGGCATAGTTCCGGCCATGATCTATTACGGACTGTCGATCTTGCAACCCAGCTACTTTTTACTCGCCGCCAGTTTGATCAGCGTGGTGGTATCACTGGCTACCGGCTCTTCCTGGTCGACTGCAGCCACTGTCGGTATCGCTCTGATGGGAATCGGAACAACGCTTGGCGTGCATCCGGGTATGGTAGCTGGTGCAATTCTTTCTGGTGCATACTTTGGCGATAAACTCTCCCCGTTATCGGATACCACCAACCTCGCCGCCGGTGCATCCGGCGTTGAGCTGTTCGCGCATATTCGCTACATGACCATCACTACCCTGCCTTCCATCGGTATCGCTCTGGTTATCTACCTGCTGATGGGTTTCTTTGTTGTGAATAGCGACTCGGGCACAGATGTCAGTCACATCCAAAATGCGATTGATCAACGCTTTAACATTAACCCGCTGCTGATGCTGGTACCAGCCGCCGTAATCTTTATGATCTATAAAAAAGTGCCCGCCTTACCGGCTATCTTTGTTGGTGCCATTATGGGCGCAGTATTTGCTTTTATTTTCCAATACCCCTTGTTACAAGAAACTGGCGAAAAACTGGAGTATGAGAGTTTTTTGAATTACAAAACCATCATGCACACCATGTATGGCGATACCGCTGTCGTAACAGGCGACGCAGCGGTTGATGACCTGCTTTCCTCGAGCGGGATGTTTGGCATGCTCAATACGATCTGGCTGATCATTACCGCCATGATTTTTGCCGGTGTAATGCAGAGTGCAGGATTCCTGCAACGCATAACCCAGGCGCTTATTTCTCTGGTACGTTCTGATGGAGATCTGGTCGCGGCAACGGCTGGCACATGCGTGCTCTCTAACGTGACTACCTCGGACCAATACCTGGCGGTAACCATCCCGGCAGGTATGTTTAATGATGCTTACGATGAGCGTGGGCTGGATCGCAAAAACCTGAGTCGTACCCTGGAAGACTCTGGCACCGTTACGTCTGTATTGGTGCCATGGAATACCTGTGGCGCCTACCATGCCGGCGTACTCGGGGTAGCTACGCTAAGCTATGCACCGTTTGCGTTTTTCTGTTTGATCAGCCCCTTTATGACGCTGCTGTTTGCCTATCGTAATATCAAGATTGCACGCATATAACATTCAGCATGGCTGAAGTTCGTTATTCACGCCGAAGTGTAGATATCCTTATAGGCACAAAATAATGCTGCAAACATCACTGGCATCAGCACCAGCAATCCCAGTCCAAAAGGAATAATTGCGATAATCGATAATAGAATCGCGATTAATCCAAACACCAGAAATGGAAGCATATTTTTAAGACACCCTCTGAAGCTGAGTGAGAGTGATTCAGTGATTGAGACATCACTCAGCGCAACCAAAGGTGGAGCAAAATACATCATCATTGTGATGGGCAACATAACTAACATAACAACCAAAAACATGAGTATCATTCCAATTCCAGGTCCGCCATTAGCTAACATCATTTCGAAGCCACCTGATGCACCGAGCACAACCGCTGCAATAATTCCCACGACCATCATGATTCCAAAAATTATCACGAGCAACAGCAAACCCAACAAACATAATCGTCCGGTTTGTGGAATCTGAAAGCCTTTGAATAGATGACCAACACTAAAATTTTCACGATTATAAATCGCAACGCATGCCAGCATAATACCGGCAATAAACACCGGGTTGATGACGTTTAATGCCAAGCTACCCAATAAAGGTATAAATGATAAAACAATGACAATTATTAAATAGACGATAGCCAGTAAGACCCACACCCCGGGATTAGCTTTAAACATTTCAAAGCCTTCTTTGATCCACTCCCAACCTCTACCAGCCGGTAATTTTTTGATTCCTGTTACTGAAAAATCACCGCCGTTTCCATCGATACTTTCCACACCAAGATCGGCCTCGGGTGGTCGATAAGGATTATTATCATGACTCATTATTCTCTCTCCATTCCTTCTGATAAATAAAACTGCTAATCGATACTACAGTAAGTGTTAACTTTCCTTCAAACGAGAAATTAACATCGGCAAGTTACAAGGTTTGGTGCGACTATCCAGTTGCGCCTCTATAATTTTATCCCAGCCAGTCGCACAGGCATTATTTGATCCGGGTAAACAGAATATATAGGTGCCATTGGCGACACCTGCCAGCGCCCGGGATTGCAGCGTAGATGTTCCGATCTCGTCCCATGACAACATCCTGAACATTTCACCAAAACCATCGATAGTCTTGTCCAGCAGTGGAGCCACCGCCTCTGGTGTTCCATCCCTGCCCGTGAGACCGGTGCCACCGGTAGTCACAATGACATCAACGTCGTCATCGATAAACCAGTTAGATAGCTGCGCACGCAGTACGTAACAATCATCTGGCAGAAGTGATCTGGCTGTGATCTGGTGACCTGCACTTTCGGCTCGTTGCTGCAGTAAATCTCCCGAAGTATCATTATCAGCTGTACGTGAATCAGAGATGGTGAGTAACGCAAGCTTGAGTGGTTGTATTTGAGTGTTATCCATAAACTTATCTAAACATAGATTACTGCTCTATTCCAACACGGGTGATCTGATTTTTCTAAACTACACTTGCCGCCGCCCTTGATTACCGCGTTTCTTTTTCGCGGCACCCTTGTGACCAGCGTCCTTTCTACGGCGTCCTGACTGGCTCTTTTCATTGCCACCCGTCTTTTTCTTAGCGGATCTTCGCTTACCTTTGCCTTGTCCTTCAGGTTTGGGTTTTCCAGCTCCGCCTTGACCACGTTTTTTGTGCGTGCGTTTTTTATGCCCGCGTTTGGGTTTCGGCTTCGCTTTAGACTTGGGTTTGTCGGTTGGAGCAAAACCGGGAAGTGTTTCTTTAGGAATTTCTCGCTGCAGTAACTTCTCAATATCTGCCAGTAACTTATATTCGTCAACACAAACCAGTGAGGCGGCTTCACCCTCGCTACCCGCTCTACCAGTACGTCCGATACGATGCACGTAATCTTCCGGCACGTTGGGCAAATCATAATTCACTACATGTGGCAAATCATGAATATCTATGCCACGTGCTGCCACATCGGTAGCGACCAGCACCTGCGTTTTACCTGCTTTGAATTCTTTAAGTGCCCGGGTGCGTGCACCCTGTGATTTATCCCCATGAATTGCCAGAGAAGGTATTTTGGCTTTGTTGAGTTGCTGCGACAATCGATTCGCGCCATGACGGGTACGGGCAAAGACTAATACTTGATGCCAGTTTTCATCCTTGATTAAAAATTCGAGCAAAGCGCGTTTCTGCCCCCTGTCGACCAGATAAGCTTTCTGCTCAACTGTATCAGCGGCAGCATTTTCTCTAGCCACTTCGATTAATTCCGGCTTCTTGAGAAAACTGTCTGCCAGTGCTTTTATTTTGGGCGCAAAGGTAGCCGAGAACATCAGGCTTTGACGTTCTACCGGTAATAATTTTATGATTTTTTTAATGTCATGGATAAAGCCCATATCCAGCATCCGGTCGGCTTCATCAAGTACCAATATTTGTATTTTGTGTAGTTTAATGGTGCCCTGATTGACATGGTCCAATAACCTGCCCGGGGTGGCCACCAGTATATCGACCGGGCTTTTGAGGCGATGAATCTGTCCACCGATCTTAACGCCGCCGAATACCACCATGGATTTCAAGGGGGTGTGCGTACCATAATCCTTTACGCTCTGTTCTACTTGCGCTGCCAGTTCCCGCGTCGGTGTGACAATCAAGGCACGTATTGGCCGCTTGCCTCGCATTGGACGCTGGGATAATAATTCCAGAATAGGTAAACAAAATCCGGCTGTTTTACCGGTACCCGTTTGAGCACCCGCCAACACATCACGACCTGATAAAACGACAGGAATCGCTTGCTCCTGAATCGGGGTGGGTTC
>CALIRD010000058.1 GCA_938042355.1 uncultured Thiotrichales bacterium | reverse complement strand
CTGCAGCAGGAAAGCAAGAAATCACAGAAACTGGCGCACCCTAATATCGTTAACGTTTACGATTTTGACCGGGATCAAAACACGGTCTTTATGACCATGGAGCTTTTAAACGGTCGTCCGCTGCGTGAATATCTGGAGGAGGTCTGGGGCTCAACCACACCCTTCAATGTATTGGAGCCAATTATTTCGGGGATCGTAGGTGGACTGGACTATGCGCATCAACACGGGATTGTTCACTCTGATTTAAAGCCTGCCAATATTTATCTGACCGAAGATGACGGTGTTAAATTGCTTGATTTTGGTATTGCGCGAGCGGTGATGAACTCAGAGCGCACCAAAGCACCAATTAATGATGCTACCAATGTTGCCAACCCGACTGATGGTTTGGTGGTGCTGACACCTTCGTATGCCAGTCCGGAAATGTTTGATGAAATGCCACCAGATCAGCGCGATGACATTTTTGCGCTCGCCTGTATTACCTACCAGTTACTGGCAGGCAGGCATCCTTATTACAATCGCCCCTCTAACAAGGCAAAAGAAGAAGGTCTGGTTCCCAGTCGAATCGAGGGTTTATCTGACCGCCAGTGGAAAGGCTTGCTGCACGGCTTGTCTCTGGACCGAGAAACCAGAACACCGACAGCCAAACAGTTTCTTGCGGAAATTAGCCCAAAACGTCAGGAGCCATGGCGTCTGGCCGCGTTGTCGATCGCATTATTATCGTTATTGTATGTTTTTTATGTTGGTGTCAAACCAGCAGAACCTCCTCATATTTTTTATAACCCGCTGCAAGCCGAGTTGATGTCGGAACAACTTGCTCAAGAGGTTACTGGCTTACTCGAAGTCGCTGAAGTGCAGCTCTTGACCGGCCGCTTGTTGGAGCCAACGGGTAGTAGTGCGCATGATTTATATGCGCAAGTACTGACAAAAAACCCCTATAACCGCGAAGCTATAGCTGGCATGAAAGAATTAATTGTAGCGATGTCTGCTGAGGCTGAACGATTGATCGGCGAAGGTCAATTTTCTGATGCCCTTCAATACGTAAAAATCGGCCTGGATCTGGATCAGAAGAACCCCGAACTGCTCGAGCTAGAGAAAAAATTGCAGTTACTGAAATAATTTATTTAACGATATGAATATCGTGGAGATGTGAGTGAATACTATGACTACCAAGCAATCAAACACCAAGCTGAAAATGATACGGGTGATGTTCATGACCTTTACCCTGGTCATCCTGACCAGTTGCGCGACATCGACGGGTAATACCCTCGGGTCAACGAACATGGCGGGAAAAGTGTCTGCCGAAAAATTATTGGCAGTCGATTGTCTGTTGCCTCCCCAGGTGCGCAAGTTAGGGACACAGGCCACCTACTTGATGGCACGTCAACCAATTAAAACAGCTGCTCTTGATTGTGAAATAAGGGGTGGAGAATACGCCGCCTATGATCGGGCTAACTACAGTACAGCTTTAAAGGTGTGGTTGGACAAAGCCAAAGAAGGTGATGCCGAAGCGCAAACCTATGTCGGTGAGATTTATGAAAAAGGTCTTGGCCTGACTCCTGACTATGGTCTTGCGCATGAGTGGTACACACGGGCTGCCGCCAGTGGTCACACTCGAGCAAAAATCAATCTCGGTAATATTTACGAGCAAGGTTTGGGCGTACCTGTTGATAAAGTGACTGCTTTGAACTGGTATCGACAGGCCTCCGGTTTTGGCGATGGCATCGATTATGTTAGCAGTTTGAACGTGCGTGCCGAGGATCAGGCGCAGGAAATTGTTGCTGAGCGTGCGGTCTATTATGAAGAGCAACTGGCGGGCCAAAAAGCCTTGATTGTTGATTTGCGTAATTCACTCAGCACCGCGCAGGTATCACTGAGTCAAAAGACAGCGCAGCTGGATCAGTCCAGTGGTGAACTGGCTCGTATTCGAACTGAACTCGAGAGCCAGCAAAGCCGCGGTATGAATACTTCGGAGCTACAACGTTCTCTGGAGGAGCAGCGCTCACGCGTAGAAGAGGCGCAACAGGAAGTCGATGCCTTGCGTGAAGAGGTTGATCGTCAGCAGGCATCGTTACCCAAGCCGGTCATCGAAATAATCTCACCTCAAGTGCTGGCAACTCGTGGAACAACACCTGAACTGACGCTGCGCTCCGGTGGTCGCGAGCCCATCTTGAAGGGGCGTGTTACTGCGCTGGCAGGATTAAAGCGCGCGACCATGAATGGCCGCGCTCTTAGTCCTAATCAGGATGGAATTTTTCAGGCGCGCTTACCGATTGCTCAGGAAATGACACGCGTTAACATAGAAGCAGAAGATGTTCGGGGTCAAACCAGTCAACTGTCCTTTATTGTATTGCCGCCGGCAGAGGATATTGAGGCTGAGCGTTATAAAGTAGTTACCCGTGCTGCCAACGATATCAACTTTGGTCGGTACTACGCTCTGGTGATAGGTAATGATGATTATCAGGACTACCCAAAACTACAAACTCCGGTTAATGATGCCAAAGCAGTCGCGAATATCTTACGCAAAAAATACGGCTTTGATACGAGTGTCGTTACCAATGCCAGTCGCTATACGATCTTGTCTGCGATCAATGACATTAAAAACCAGGTTACCGAAAATGACAACTTGCTGATCTACTATGCTGGTCATGGTCAGATCGATGAGCGTACCAATCAGGGTTACTGGTTACCGGTCGACGCCGAGCAGGCGAGTTCCGCTAACTGGATCCCGAACACTGTAATTTCAGATTTGATTAACACCATTAGTGCCAAGCACATATTAGTGGTGGCAGATTCCTGTTACTCGGGTTCTATGTCGAACTCTTCGATCCCGAGACTACAATCTCGACTCAACGATGATCACATTGAAAAATGGTTGAAGGTGATGAACAAAACGCCGTCTCGAACTGTATTGACATCAGGTGGCGTAGAACCAGTACTGGATAATATCGATGGTGAGCACTCGGTGTTTGCCCGTGCCTTCCTGAACGAGCTGGAAAAAAGTGAAGGTGTAATCGACGCTTACCGAGTGTATTTAAACGTCTTTAACGAAGTGAAATCACGTGCTGCTTCAGTTGGCTTTACCCAGGAACCATCCTACGCTCCGATTAAACATACCGGACATAGTGGTGGAGAATTTATTTTAGTTGGTGGCTGATGTGTGTTCGTTGGATGCTGGCAATACTGGTGGGGGTGCTGTCGGCCTGCGCCACGCCAACCGAGCGATTGATTCAGCGGGGTGACTACCAGCGATTAGTCATACCGGGAAAAGATTTCAGGCATGTGGTGTATCTGAAGGAGGTCGAGAAGCCGACCAATACATTGCATATCTACATTGAAGGAGATGGCACCCCGTTCGTCAATCAAGGACGTATGGTGGCAGCCGATCCAACATCTGCCAGCCCGGTAATGCTGGAATTGATGTTAAATGATGATACGAGGTCTGCCTACGTAGGAAGGCCTTGCTATGATGGAATGGTGTCTGAAAATGGCTGTGATCCGGTCATTTGGACACATGCCAGATACTCGAATGAAGTGGTAATGAGTATGGTTGCTGTCGTTGAAAAACTGAAGCAGCAACTAAATAGTAAAAATATAGTCTTATTAGGACACAGCGGTGGTGGTGCATTGGCAGTACTGATGGCGCCACACATTGCTGATACAAAAGGAGTGGTCACCCTCGCAGGTAACCTCGATATTGAAAGTTGGGCCAGAGAGCATGCTTACACACCGCTCGAAGGTTCAATGAATCCGGCCACACAGGACGTGTTGCCGAAAGCGATTGTGCAGCATCATTATCTCGGTAGTGATGATCGTACGATCAAACAACAGGATGTTAGAACATTTGTACAGCGGCAATCAGCGGCCAGTTTCTATCAGATTGATGGAGTCGACCATAGTTGTTGCTGGAACAAGCATTGGTTCAACATTTTAAATACGTTAAACGACCAGATAAACAAGTAGAGTCGATAACACTTAAACAAGGGGCTGGACAATTTAATTATTGTCATTCCACGGGGAATTATCATGAAAAAGGCAATACAAATAAGAAGTTTGAATAAAATTATAATGTCGGTGCTGGTAATGTTCATTGCCACACCTATATTTGCTGATGAATTGCAGTTTGGTACCGACGACCCGAATCGGGTAGTTGAAGGGCAAACAGTACAATTCAGTTTGCGCTTGTTTACGGATATCGCGGGTTGTACCGCTGAAGGTGTACTTCAACAAGTTGAAGGCAACGCTGCGCAACAAGATGACTGGGAATTTGTTAACGGCAACAACTTCAACGTCAGCCAAACCGAATCAGTCATGTCATTTGAGATATTGGCGATTGATGATGATGAGGCAGAGGAAGATGAGCAACTGGTTTTGGATGCCATTCTGGAAACAACTACCTGCGCCGAGCCTTTTGAGGCAACTTCTTTAAAAACGATCACTATAGAAGATAACGACCAGCAGCAAAATGACGGCATACCGGCAGAGATTGAAGTTATTAGTGGTGCTGGTCAAATGGGTTCATCCGGCAAACCACTGGAGCCAATCAGGGTGCGGGTTACTGACAGAAACGGTAACCCGGTCGCGAATCGTGAAGTTGAATTCAGGGTTACCCCAGCCAATGCAGGTGGTTTTGAATGTGAAGGCAATGGCAACAATGGGCAAGGTCAGGGTGGTGGAAATAGCAGGTGTGATACCTTGATAGTCACCACCGACGCCAATGGCGAAGCATCAGTTAACTTTACCCCTGATACCGATGAATCATTCTCGATCGAGATGGGTGTGGTTGAAACCGATATCACTACCAGTGTCAGTGTTGAAGGAACCGGTGGCGGCAATGCCGCTGAACCAGCTAGTATTGAAATAATCAGTGGGGCCGATCAACTTGGTAGTAATGGAAGACCTCTAGAACCAATTGTCTTACAAATTAACGATGCAGATGGAAACCCTGTCAGCGAGCGTGAAGTACAGCTCAGTGTCAGCCCGGAAGATGCAGGTAGTTTTGATTGTAATGGCAGCAAATCATCCAGCTGTAACTTGACTACAGATATGAGTGGTCAGGTTACGTTTAACTTTACCCCGGCGTCGGGTGAAGACTTTACGCTGAACTTTGCTGTTAACGACACTGACGTTACTTCTAGCCTCACCATTAAAGGTGACGGCGGTAATGGCGGCGCTGGAGAACCATCAGCGATAGAAGTAGTGAGTGGCTCAGGTCAGATGGGTTCGGCAGGCATGTCACTTCAACCGATAACAGTTCGTGTCACCGATGCCGATGGCAACGCGGTTGCGAATCGTGAAGTTGAATTCAGAGTGACACCAGCCAATGCAGGTGGTTTTGAATGTGAAGGCAATGGCAACAACGGACAGGGCCAGGGTGACGGTGGTGGTAAGTGCGCTACCGTGATTGTCACGACCGATGCCAATGGCGAAGCGACGGTTAATTTTACCCCGGATACCAATGACTCGTTCACAATCGAGATTGGCGTGGTTGAAACCGCTATTACTACCAGTGTGAGTGTTGAAGGTGTGGGTGGTAATGTTGGCATACCAGCAGACATCGAGGTTGTCAGTGGCTCCGGCCAAAGTGGCAGCAGTGGCCAGGCGCTCGACCCAATTGTGTTCCAAATTAATGATGCGGATGGCAACCCGGTTAGTGATCGCGAAGTACAAGTCAGTGTGAATCCTCAAGATGCAGGTTCATTCGATTGTGATGGAGCGCAGTCATCCAGTTGTAGCTTGATTACTGATATGAGTGGTCAGGTAACGGTTAACTTTACGCCGGCTACTGATGACGACTTTAGCCTGGATATCGCGGTACCGAATACTGAAGTCACCTCGAGTTTGAATATCGAAGGATCTGGCGGTAATGGTGGAACTGATGTAGCTGCTTCAGGTGAGCCTGGTAGTGGCCAGGGTCAATCCGGTGGTGACGGCGATACGCTGGACCCCGTTTCGGTCATTGCTTTACAGGCAGACGGTACACCGGCAGTTGGGGTACCAGTCGTCTTTACGGTGAATCCTTCTGAAGGTGGAACCTTCGAAAACGGTGATTCAAGAATCGAAGTGCTCACTAATGAAAATGGTGAAGCCGCAGCCACATTGACACTGACAACCGATGACGGTGTACAAATCAGTGCGGAAGTAGAAGGCGTTAATGAGCCAGTCGTGATAGATGTGGCTGGCGAAACTGGCAGTGACGTTGCTGCCCAAGGCGAACCTGGTGGTGGTCAAGGTCAATCCGGTGGTGTGGGTGATACTCTGGATCCCGTTTCTGTCATTGCCTTACAGGCAGATGGAACACCAGCCCAGGGTGTGCCGGTAATCTTTACCGTGACGCCAGCCGATGGCGGAACCTTTGAAAATGGTGAGAATACTATTGAAGTGCTTACCGATGAAAATGGTGAAGCTGCCGCGAGTCTGACGTTGGCAACAGCCGCCGGTGTGACGATCAGTGCCCAGGTGGAAAATGTTGATCAACCTGTATTATTTGATGTGGCTGAAGAACAAGTAGCCCTCAATAATGTGATTAGTCTGGTTTCCGGTGATGGACAAGCTGGAGACTCGGAAACTGACCTTGAGCTGCTGGTTGTTTCAGTGGTTGATGAACAAGGTGCTGCCGTAGAGGGTGCAGAAGTCAGTTGGGAAATTATTGCCGGACAAGCCGAGTTTGCAGAAGGTGGTATAACCGCAACGACAACTACGACAGAAAATGGTGAAGCCAGTATTGATGTGAATTTGTTGGCTAATGATGGAGCAGCAATTCGTGCCACGTTGGTATCCAATGGTGACGCGGTGACCTTCTCGATAGATGCGCTTGAGGCCG
>CALIRD010000057.1 GCA_938042355.1 uncultured Thiotrichales bacterium | reverse complement strand
GATTGATCGCGCGATTGTGATGGCGATCAATGACATCGCTCATTCACAGAATATGGAAACCATCGCCGAGTATGTGGAAGATGCCGAGATTCTGAGGCTATTAAACATCTGTGGTGTCGATCATGCCCAGGGCTACTATATTGCCAAGCCATTACTCGACGTCATGCAACGCGCCGACAATACCCAGATGCTACGTCTGGTTGAGCCAATCACGGGGGCGTAAGTACTCCGCCAGCCTGGCTTCTTCCTCATCGGCCGCTTGATAATCATATTGCCAGCGAACCAGCGGCGGTAATGACATCAGGATCGATTCAATTCTCCCGCCACTCTGTAAACCAAACAACGTGCCACGATCATAGACAAGGTTATATTCGACGTAGCGTCCACGCCGGTATAGCTGGAACTGTTTTTGTTGTTCTCTGAATTCAAGCGCTGCTCGTTTTTCAACGATCGGCAAGTAAGCATCGAGAAAGGCATTGCCGACGCTTTGTTGAAAAGCAAAGCACTGATCAAAATCGGGCGTATTCAAGTCGTCAAAAAACAGGCCGCCCACGCCTCGGGTTTCATTACGATGTTTGATGTAAAAATACTCATCGCACCATTGCTTATAACGGGCATAACTATCATTGCCCAGTACTTCACAGGCTTTATGGGCTGTTTGATGCCAGTGCAGGCAATCCTCGTCATAAGGAATGGTGGGGGTTAAATCAAAGCCGCCACCAAACCACCAGACCGGGTCAACGCCCTCTTTGCTGGCGATAAAGAAACGTACGTTCATATGACTGGCCGGCACGTGCGGATTGTGCGGGTGTAGTACCAGCGAGACACCTACCGCTTCAAAACTACCGCCCGCCAGATCAGGTCGATGATTAGTCGCGGAAGGTGGCAACTTGTCACCGTGTACGTGTGAGAAATTAACCCCGGCTTGTTCAAAGACGGCGCCATTGCGCAAGATGCGGCTACGCCCGCCACCGCCATCGGGCCGTACCCAGCTGTCTTCTACAAAGGTTTCCTTGCCATCAACTTCAACCAGTGCGGTACAGATTCCGTCTTGCAGCGTCTGCAGATAGGCGATGACATCCTGTAGTTGTTGTTTCATGTTCTGATGGTTTGATTGTTGTCAAGTCGTTTAATGACGCTGGCTGAGCCGGTCCCTGCCGGGCCATCCAGTACCCAGTCTACCTGATTCACTACCTGATCCGATATTTGATCCAGCTCGGATACGCTGGCTTGTGCGTGCAGATTGGCACTGGTGGTCACTAAGGGTTGTTGCAGGGCGTCCGTCAATGCAGCAATCAGCGGATGACTACTGAGTCGAATCGCAATGGTGTCGTAGCTGCCGGTAAGGTGTGGGTTGATTGAGACCCGTGCTTTCACCAGCCAGGTAGTTGGCTTAGAGGTGGACAGGATGCGCTGACGCTGGGGTGCGCTGATGGATTGACAATAGCCTTCCAGTAGCGGTAGCTGGCCGGCTGTCAGGATCAGGCCTTTGTCGTCGGGTCGTTGTTTGATCTCGATGATTTTCTGGATGGCGTTTGCATTGTTGGCGAGACAACTCAGTCCGGGAATGGTATCTGTAACGGTGATGATGACACCGTCATTGTTTAATACCTCGATCGCCTGTTCTAAATCGGGTGTCGCCGTCATCGCCAGTCGTCAGCTTTTTTTAGTGCTTTTCTTCTTGGTGGTTTTTTTCTTCGCCACTTTCTTTTTAGAGGTCTTCTTTTTCGCTACTTTTTTCTTGGTTGTTTTCTTTTTTGCCGCCTTTTTGCGTGTTGTTTTTTTCTTGGCAGCCTTCTTTTTTGGGCTTAAACGCTTCTTGCATGCTTCTTCATCCAGATCAGCGATCTTGATGTTCTTTGGTAAGCGTACCGTTTTACGACCCTTGCTCAGGTAATAGCCGTCACCGTCTTTAAATAGTGTGGTTTTGATCTCGGCAAACTCTTTGACCAGCAGCTCTTCGCCGCTCATCAGTTTTTTGCAAGCTTCCAGGTCAAGCGTCTTGGGGTCCATGATTTTCGGGATGGTAGTGTTTTTCTTGCCATCAGTGACGTAGGGGCCAAAGCGACCATTCAGCACCTGTAGTCCGTCATCCGGGAAGGTTTGAATAATGCGTTCTGCATCGGCTTTTTTCTTCTCGGCAATCAGTTCGTGCGCGCGATCGATTTCAATCGTACGTGGATCATCTGACTCGATGGTGAAGATCATATCGCCGTCGTGTTTGATTTGTGGAATCGACACGAATTTGGATTTCTTTTCAGTCTTGTCGTAGTAACTGATGTAGGGTCCAAAGCGACCATAGTTGGTGGTGATCTTGCCGCCTTCTTCGGTCTCACCCAGGGTGCGTGGCAAGATGAACAGCTCCATCGCTGTTTCCATGTTCATATCCGCCATCCGCTGCTTGGGTAGCAAGCTGGCAAACTTTGGCTTCTCTTCGTCGTCTTTGGTGCCAATTTGTACAAACGGCCCATAGCGACCCATGCGTACCGTTACCGGCTTGCCGCTTTCCGGGTCCGTACCCAGTTCACGCGATTGATTTGCTTCGGCGCGATCAACATTTTCATCAATGTGGTCAACCCGCTCTTTGAAGGGGGTCCAGAAATTCTTGATGACCGGCTTCCATTCTTTTTCACCACTGGCTATTTCGTCCAACTCGTTTTCCAGTTTGGCGGTAAAATCAAAATCAACATAGTGCTCAAAGTAGTTGGTCAGGAAAGTGTTCACTATCCGACCGGCGTCAGTAGGTGTGAAGCGTCTGCTTTCTATTTCCACATACTTTCTGTTTTGTAGCGTTGAAATAATATTGGCATAGGTCGATGGACGTCCAATGCCATACTCTTCCAGAGTTTTTACCAGGCTTGCTTCGGTGTAGCGTGGTGGTGGAGCCGTAAAATGTTGCTCCGGGCGTATGGTCAGCAAATCGATTTTTTCGCCTTCTTCAAGCTCTGGCAAAATTTTCTCGTCGCGATCTGACCCTTTTTTGTTGTCGCTACCTTCCAGGTAGACGGCCATGAAGCCGGCATTCTTGATGGTCTGGCCAGAGGCACGAAAGATATAGTCTTTGCTGGCTTCCAAATCAATCGAGACTTGATCGAGCGTAGCTGGAATCATCTGGCAGGCGACCGATCGCTTCCAGATCAATTCATACAAACGATGTTGTTCGCGGTTTAATTTTTGTGATGCATCATTCGGGGTCAAGCCAGCATCAACCGGGCGGATCGCTTCATGCGCTTCCTGGGTGTTTTGGGACTTTGATTTATACACGTTCGGTGAAGCTGGGCAGTTATCTTTGCCATAGCGCGAGACGATCAACTCACGGATATTGGTGATCGCATCATTGGATAGGTTTACCGAATCTGTTCGCATATAAGTGATCAGACCCGCTTCATAGAGCTTTTGTGCCGTTTGCATGGTGTTGCGAGCACTGAAGCCAAGTTTACGCGCGGCTTCCTGTTGCATGGTCGAGGTAATGAAGGGTGGCGACGGGTTTTTCTTGCGCTGGCTTTTCTTGACCTTGGTGACCGTCAGTTTGCCGGCAGCGGCTTTATTGATCGCCTCGCTAACCTTGTTGGCCTCTATTTCATCCGTGATGGTGAATTTTTTGCCCTTTTTCTGCTGTGCTGTCGTATCAACGATGCGCTCGCCTTTGAGCATATTCAGCTTGGACGGAAATTCCTGACCTTTTTTAGCGACGTCGGCTTCTATCGACCAGTACTCTTCCTTGTTAAAGGCTTCTATTTCGTCTTCACGCTCACAGATAAGACGCAGTGCAGGGCTCTGCACACGGCCGGCTGACAAGCCACCTGACACTTTCTTCCATAACAAGGGAGAAAGGTTGAAGCCCACCAGATGATCGAGTGCGCGTCGGGCACGGTAGGCATCGACCAGCTCATGTGCCATACCACGTGGATCGCTAATCGCGTTTTGTACAGCGGTTTTGGTGATTTCGTTAAAGGCAACGCGTTCGATGTCTTTGTCTTTCAGTAATTTCTTTTCTTTGAGTATTTCGAGCAAATGCCAGGAAATAGCTTCACCTTCGCGATCCGGGTCCGTTGCCAGATATAAAGTATCAGCCTTTTTCAGTGCTTTGGAGATTGCAGTGATATGTTTTTCGCTACGTTCGTCAATCGCATAGGTCATTTTAAAGTCATCTTTAGGATCGACCGCACCGCCTTTGCTGATCAAATCACGCACATGACCATAGGAAGCCAGGACTTCATAGTCCTTGCCAAGGTATTTTTTAATCGTCTTGCACTTGGCTGGCGACTCTACAATTACCAGGTTCTTACTCATTTTTTAGTTTTATTGTCTTATTGGAGCTGCGAAGGGCGCACATCATAGACCAACTCTTTGAGCCAAGCCAAGTCAGTTTTTTGATTAGGTCGACATAAAAGTACAATGGCAGTGATCCATTGTAGTGCGCCAAGGGTCACTTTTTTGAGGCCAAAAGCCAATGCAGCGGCGAGGATACGCTCGCGCAAGGGTTGATCAATCAAGCCGGAGTGTTGTGCTGAAATCAGATACTTACGCGCCGCTGGAGTAAAGTCATTGCGTTCGGAATCGGTTTGAAATCTTGCTGACGGGATATTTTTGCCGAATTCATCCGCGTGCATTTTCTGGATCAGTTTAACCCAGGCAAGAAATGCTACCTTGGTCGCCTTGTGAAATTCTTCGTCGCTGATGACATCCAGTAATTCCTCAATATTTGCAGGGGGATCGTTCTTTATCCAGTTATGCATATAGATGAAATCGGAAGGTGACCATTCCAGACCTTCACGATCATTACTTTCATAGTCTTCATCTAGATAGATCACATCACTTGATGTCATTCAGTCCTGCTCCTTCGTTGTTCTAATGTAATAGCCACCGGTTTCCAGGGTGACAAGGCCAGCGATCTCCAGGATGGCAAGGTTCGCAGATACAACTTCCGCTTTCAGCCCGCTTCCGGAAATTATTTCGTCAATTATGGTTGGATCAAATCCGACAGCTTCCAGCACGCGGCTTTGATCATCATCCAGTATAGGCTTTGACTGTTCGTCTTGCACGGGGTTCCGTTCATTCAATGACAGACTAATCATTGGTCCTAATTCTTCGATTACATCTTGAGCTGTTTCAACCAGTTTGGCACCTTCACGAATCAAGCGGTGGCAGCCGCGAGCCAGAGGATTATGAATCGAACCTGGAATAGCAAAAATTTCACGCCCCTGTTCACTTGCCAGTCGGGCCGTAATCAGCGAGCCACTTCGCTGTGCGGCTTCAACCACCAAGGTGCCGATACTTAAACCGCTGATAATACGATTGCGACGTGGAAAATTCTCGGCGCGGGCGCGGGTACCCACAGGAAACTCGGAGACCAGTGCCCCCTTACGGGCGATCTCTTTCGCTAGATGATGGTTTTTAGCAGGATAGGTGCGATCCAGACCGGTTCCGACGACTGCAACGGTATAGCCATCAGCATCCAGACAGGCCTTGTGTGCTGCCGCATCAATACCCATCGCCAAACCACTGGTGATACCCAGACCGGCTTTGGCAAAGTACGCTGAAAATTCTTTTGCGGTACTCAGCCCGTTGTTGGTGGGGTTACGGCTGCCAACTATAGCCAGCTGTGGTAATTGCAGGCAGTCTGGATCACCTAATACATATAAGAGGGGTGGTGGATTAACCAGATCTCGCAAGCGATTGGGGTAGCGATCCTGATCCAGCGTGATTAAATGATGATGGTCTTGATCCAGCCATTCAAGGTCGGTATTGATATCAATAGTTTTATGGCGGCCATTGATCTGGCTGTTAGACAAGCCGGCACGTTGCCAGGCGTCATCACTGGCTCGTAGTGCTTCGTCAGGAGTTTTGAATGTTTGTAACAGCAGCCCCAGTCCTGCAGGACCGAGGCCGGGTTGGTGCCAAAGTGTCAGCCAGTCGCTGCTATTGCTCAATCCGATCAGTATGTGCCCGGATTGCTGGCGCTGTCGCCGACTCTGATGGTGCGTGAGGCATCCATGATGAGGCCATAACTGACCTTCTCAAATGAACGAAATACCATCATCACACCAGACTGTTCATCCGGAAGCTGAATATCGCGGCTGTTGCCGATATCCCATAAGTCAGTGTCAGGGCGCATGCGGCGATGATATTCATCATTTTCCACACGTCCCGCTTTGTTGATCGCGATCACATGTCCAGGCTCAATACAATCTCGTGTGCCAAGGTCAATCACGGCTACCTGGTATTGTGCAATACCGCTTAGTGCATCGAAAATGGAAATCACATTACCGTTGATATTCGGCGGTGGTGCATGCGGGAAAAACTGCAGATCAGCCGGGTTAATATCAATGGGCATGACACGATCACCGTTCAATACTTCACGCTTGCCGTTTTCCAGTATTACGGTAGCGGGGTTGCCTTGTTTGGTGACCCTGGCATCGGTTGCATAAATCGCTTCGTAACCCAGTACTTCCTTGGGTCGTCTCGGGCTATAGAGTTTTTTGCTCGGACGGTAAATACTGTATTTTGCACCGATGGTTTGATCTTGTAATTTGTGGATATAGATGCTGTCGCCGGTGCCGTAAATCATACGATCATCAACCGAGCCAACCACGTGAGCTGCATTGCGTAATTCTTCTTCGGTGACTACGCTGGGGCGAATCATAAAGGGTCGAAGTGCAGCAATAGAAACGGGCTCATCATTCGCCAGAGAGGTGCTGCGTATGGTCGGTGAGAGCTTGGCGTCATTGCCACGGTTGATACCGATGCGAGGCTGCCCGTCTACATAATATAGTGATAACACGTCACCGGGGTAAATCAGGTGCGGGTTTTGTACTTCCGGGTTAACGTGCCAGATTTCAGGCCAGAACCAGGGTTGTTTCAGGAAAGTGGCCGAGATATCCCATAATGTATCGCCTTTTTTAACCACATAGCGATCAGGTGCGTCACTCTGCAGGGCACTGTTGTAGTCGCCCCAGCCGTTGCCGTAACCCGAGCCATCGCCGGCAGAGCCGGTATCGTAGGATACAGCGCTACCATTCGCTCCATTTTGACTTGAATACTGGTCACATGACCCGACCTTATAGGAATTACTTGATCGGTTTTGCACACTGTCGTCACTGAGTTTGTTAGTCTCGTGATTCAGAACGGAACAACCACTCAAAAGTGTGATGATGGTGCCAAATAATAGAGTTGACAGTTTAATAGGTGTTTTAGGTATCAAGGCAATTCCTCTTTGCGCTCAAAAGGCGTAAAAATCCTGAAGACAATCTACAGGCTTAGTATA
This sequence comes from uncultured Thiotrichales bacterium, assembly GCA_938042355.1. Taxonomy (GTDB): domain Bacteria; phylum Pseudomonadota; class Gammaproteobacteria; order CAZUMV01; family CAZUMV01; genus CALIRD01. The sequence goes on along the minus strand of CALIRD010000057.1, from coordinate 48 downwards.
ATTTTAGCTAGTATCGGCACTATAGAGACAATAGTAACAAAAAAACTT
>CALIRD010000056.1 GCA_938042355.1 uncultured Thiotrichales bacterium | reverse complement strand
AAAAACCGGCTGGGAGTCGTTGATAACACTTCACCATATTTTTTACGTTGCTTGGCATAGCTCAGGGTTAGTTCTTCTCGTGCACGGGTGATGCCTACATAAGCTAACCTGCGCTCCTCGTCCAGAGAGTCTGTTTCCAGGCTAGATTTATGCGGAAGAATGTCTTCTTCCATGCCCGTTAAATAGACTTTTTTAAATTCAAGTCCTTTAGCCGCATGAATGGTCATTAACTGGATGGCGGCGGGTTGTTCGTCTTCATTTTTTTCAGCCATGTCCATGATGGTTAAAAACTGGACTACTTCAGCGAGACTGTCTCTACCTGAGCGTGAAGCAAAACGGTTGATCCAGCTAACCAACTCCATGACATTGTCATGTCGTTTAGCTGCCATCTCAGGTGATTTGCTTTGATTTCTTAACCAGTCTTGATAATCAATATCGCGAATCAGATTTTTCAGCAGGACTTCGGCGCTTTCGTGTTCAGATGCTCTACTCATTTCATGAATCAGATCAGTAAAACGCTCGAGTCGTAAACGCGCTTGATTGGTTAAGACGCTCGATAGTCCCATTTCGAAGGATGCAGCATACAAGCTGCATTCGCGTTGTCCAGCATAGGTGCCGAGCTTTTCTAGAGTGCTGGCACCAATTTGTCGTCTGGGAACGTTAACAATACGCAAGAAAGCGGCATCGTCATCGTTGTTACAAATTAAACGCAGGTAAGCAAGGATGTCCTTGATCTCGGCCCGATCAAAGAACGATTGACCACCGCTTACTTTGAAGGGCATGCCGTTCTCTCTGAGAATTTTCTCGAAGGGCCGAGACTGGTGATTACCACGATAGAGAATCGCAAACTCGTCATAGGCCATATTGTTTTGCATGCGCTGCGAGATGATTGAATGTATCACTCGCTCGGTTTCGTCTTGATCGTCATCACAATCCAGTACTTTAATGCGTTCACCCTCGCCGAGCGCGCTCCATAGCTTTTTTTCCACGCTATGTGGATTATTGGCGATCAGGTGATTGGCGCTTTCCAGAATTCTGGAGGTTGAACGATAGTTTTGCTCAAGCTTGATCAGTTTTAGTGTGGGATAGTCCTGTTTCAACAGCTCGATATTTTCTGGTCGTGCACCACGCCAGGCATAGATGGATTGGTCATCATCTCCGACCGCGGTAAAGTTACCTGCCGGGCCAGCTATCAGTTTTAGTAACTGGTACTGACATTCATTGGTATCCTGATATTCATCTACGAGTAGATAACGAATTCGCTGTCGCCACTTCTCTCGGACTTCCTCGTGCTCTTGTAACAAGTGCAGTGGTAAGCCGATCAGATCGTCAAAGTCCATCGCATTGTAGGCTTTGAGCTGGCGTTGATAACGAGCATAAATAGATGCGCTATGTTGGTCTGTATCATTGGATGCCTGGTCGATAGCCTGTTCAGGCGTCAGAGTAGAGTTTTTAAAATCTGAAATTTGCCAACGCAATCGATTAATCAGATCTTTGTCATTGGTTTTAGTAATTTCTGTCAAGACTGTTTCCGAGTCCTGACTGTCGAATATCGAAAACCCGGTTTTATAACCCAGTAATTTCAGGTCATCACGAATGATGTTCAATCCCAGGGTGTGGAAGGTCGAAATTTTTAATTCGTTGCTGACTTCTTTAGGCAATATTTCGGTAATACGTGCCTTCATTTCGCGTGCGGCTTTGTTGGTAAAGGTGATCGCTGCAATTTGTTGTGCGGCCAACTGTCGCTGTTTGATCAAATAAACAATTTTTTCGGTGATCACACGGGTCTTACCGCTGCCAGCACCGGCGAGAACCAGTAAGGGGGTTCCCAAATGCTCAACGGCTTGTTGTTGTGGTGGATTGAGTCTGAAAGCCATTGGCGTTGTAAACTTGTGGATGAGTCAAAAGGGCATGCATGATAACGTAAGCTGGCCTCAGAGGTAGAGTCTTTTGATGGGAAAAAATACTAATCAGTATAAGATGCGGATCGTAAAGCGTTCAGGGCGATTACATGGTCAAAATGTACGCTGGATCAAGTCGCCAAATTATGATGAGAGGCCCGTTAAAGACGATATTGATTTACTGGTTATTCACAATATCAGTCTCCCGCCAGGTAAGTATGGTGGTTGTCACGTGGATGAGTTATTTCAAAACAGGCTGGATCCGGAACAGCATCCGTATTTTAAAGAAATCTGTGATCTCAAAGTCTCCTCTCATGTGCTCATTGACCGGCTGGGTCACGTGGTTCAATACGTACCATTTCATAAAAGAGCCTGGCATGCTGGGCTGTCAGAATTTCAAGGTAGATCCGCTTGCAACGATTTTTCAATAGGAATCGAACTTGAGGGTAGCGATGACGAGCCTTTTGAATGTATTCAATATAGAAAACTATCCGAGTTAGTAGCTGTTCTGTTAGAGAGCTATTCGAGTTTATCCAGCGATAGAATTGTCGGACATAGTGATATCGCGCCGGGTAGAAAAACCGATCCTGGGCCACATTTTGACTGGCTTAGGCTAAAATCTGATCTGAATCGTTAATTTTGGTCTTAATCAAGCACTTATCTTTGTTAAATCTGGTCATAGACCGAAAATAGTTCCCATTTTCTGAATAGATGTTTTAAAATCCTCTCGCAAATTTAATGTTAGAAAGATTCTCGAATTCAGGAGGTTACATAAGATGAAACGTTTAATTACGTCAAGTGCAGCTGTAGCACTTATCGCTGGCGCTGCCAGTGTAAGCGCAGCGGTTGATAACACTGCAACGTTGCCAAACGCCAGAGCGGGTGAATGTTACGCTAAAGTTGTTATTCCAGCGACTTACAAAAACGAAACTACCGAACTGGTTGTAAAGCAAGCTGCAGAAAAAATTGAAGTAGTACCAGCCAAGTATGAATGGACGACTGAGCGCGTATTAGTTAAAGAAGCCAGTAAGAAAATCACACCTGTGCCAGCAACATACGGAACCGAAACTTCAAAAGTTGAAGTTTCACCAGCTACCCGCGCTTACAGTGTTGCTGCTAGTAGCGGTTCTGCTCCAGCAAGTCCTTCCAATATTGCAGCTGCCAAGGCAGCCGGCATCAATCTGGATGCGGCAAAAGTTGGTGAGTGTTTTCACGAGCACTACAAGCCAGCACAGTACAAAGAAGAGCCAGTTGAAGTTTTGGTTAGTCAGGCTTCGGAAACTGTTGAAATCGTTCCAGCCAAGTACGAGTGGGTTGAAGAGCGTTTACTGGTCAAAGATGCTTCCAAGAAAGTAGTAGCTGTTCCAGCGACTTATAAAGAAGCTAGTGAAAAAGTCATGGTAAGCCCGGAAAAGACCGAGTGGAAAAAAGGTCGTGGTCTGGTTGAGCGCATCGACACCACTGGTGAGATCATGTGTCTGGTAACGGTTCCTGCTGTCTACAAGACCATCACCAAGCGTATTATTGATACTCCGGCTTCCACTAAAGTAGTTGAGATTCCAGCCGAGTACACTACTCAGAAAGTACGTAAGCTGGTTAGTCCTGCTTCCGAAAAGCGTATTGCTATTCCTGAGAAGAAGAGCTCGGTTATGAAGACTGTTAAAGTAGCTGATGAAAGCTTTGTATGGCACGAAATCAGTGATACCACCATGAAGGCATCAAGTAAGACTGGTAATCAGGTATGTGTTACTGCCAAGCCTGCCAAATTCAAGACTGTCACCAGTCGTGTGGTTAAGACTCCAGCAGCAACTAAAGTTACCGAGATTCCTGCTGAATACAAAGACGTCAAGGTTCGTAAACTGGTCACTCCTGCTAGTGAAAAGCGTATCGCTATTCCAGAGCAGAAGCAGACAGTAACCAAGTCAGTTAAAGTTTCTGATGAGCGTCTTGAGTGGCGCCAGGTTCTATGCGAGACCAATATGAGTGTTGATGTGGTCAAAAACATTCAAGCTGCTTTGAACAAAGCTGGTTTTGATGCTGGTCCTGCGGATGGTCGCATTGGTACAGGTACTTTGAGAGCTGTTGACGCGTATCAGCGTAAGAACGGTCTTTCTACTGGTGGCTTGACCTTTGACACCCTGAAGTCTCTGGGCATCAATCTCTAATCAGTTCAACAGTTAGATAAAACCCCGCTCTGTAAAGAGCGGGGTTTTTTTATGCCTGTAACTTCCACTGATGATCTTGATAGAATTCGTAAGGTCGATAGTCCGTTTTATACGACATCTTTGGAGACGTCTCAATCCAGTAACCCAGATAGAGATGATCAAGTTCCAGTTCCTGAGCAAGCTGGATTTGTTTTAAAATTGCTAACACCCCCAATCCACGTTGTTTTTCTTCCGGTGCATACCAGGTGTACACAGCAGAGACGCTGCCCGGCAGTCTGTCGGTGCAGGCGACACAGAGCAGTTCTCTATCATCATTTCTGAATTCCAGAAATAGTGCCATGTCGGATCGTTGACAGAGAAAATCAGTAAAGGTTTGTTCAGTCGGGTTATCCATACCGCCGCCGGAATGTTGACTGGCAAGGTATCGTTGATAAAGCTGGTAATGTTCTTTGGTAAAACGGGCAGTTGATACGTTCATGCTCAGGTCATGATTGTTCTTCAGGCAGCGTCTCTGATTTCTTCGTGGTTTAAATTCTTTCACTGGAATTCTGGTGGGGATACAGGCAGCACAATTTTCACAGTCGGGTCGATACATCATGTTGCCGCTGCGGCGAAAGCCTTGTGCCAACAGCTCTTCATATTTTGAAGCAGACAGTGTCAGCTCCGGGTCGATAATTAAATTTATCGTATCATTACCCGGAATGTAGTTACAGGCCGCAGGAAAAGACCGATACAACTGAATTTGTTGCATCGTCAGGAGGACAAATGTTCAAGGCAATCTTGCAGTCGTTTGACCTTGATAATATTCAGAGATTTGGGCGGTGCGATTTTGGCATTGGCTGCAGGTACCATGGCTTTGGTAAAACCATGCTTGGCAGCTTCTTTCAAACGTTCCTGACCGTTTGGTATGGGGCGTATTTCGCCTGCCAGACCCAGCTCGCCAAAAGCGATCAAGCCTTCAGACATGGGTTTGTCGCGTAAGCTTGAGAGTATGGCCAGAACGACCGGCAAGTCGGCTGCAGTTTCAGCGATTTTCACACCGCCGACTACATTGACAAAGACGTCCTGATCATAGGTTGTCACACCACCATGACGCTGCAGGATCGCCAGCAACATAGCCAGTCTGTTTTGTTCCAGACCTTGTGTCAGTCGTCGCGGGTGGTTGCTATGACATTCTGTTACCAGAGCCTGGACTTCAACCAGCATGGGGCGATTACCCTCATGAGTCACCATCACCGTACTACCCGAAACCGGTTTATCGTGTCGAGAGAGAAAAATTGCCGATGGATTGGTTACGGCTTTCAGGCCGTTGTCTCCCATGGCAAATACACCCAGTTCATTAACCGCACCAAAACGATTCTTAACTGCGCGAAGTACGCGATAACGACTGTTCTGGTCACCTTCAAAATACAGCACAGTATCCACCATATGCTCGAGCACCCGTGGACCAGCCAGCGTACCTTCTTTGGTCACGTGTCCAACAATAAATAGTGAGATATTGCATTGTTTGGCCATGCGCACCAGTTGTGCTGTACTTTCTCTAACCTGGGTTACCGAACCCGGAGCGGAGGACGAGTTCTCGGTGTAGAGTGTTTGGATCGAGTCTATAATCATATAGCGCGGTGCATTTTGCAGTGCCAGGCTAATGATTTTCTCGGTGCAGGTTTCCATCAACAGACGCAAGTCCGGGCAATCCAGCTTCAAGCGTTGGGCTCGCAAACTGATCTGGGTCGATGATTCCTCGCCACTCACATACAGGCAATGTTTACTGTCAAGCTGGGCAACGACCTGGAGTAGTAAGGTGGATTTTCCGATTCCAGGATCGCCACCAATCAGGGTTACCGAGCCAGGCACTATGCCTCCGCCAAGTACCCGGTCCAACTCGGAAATACCACTGGCAATGCGTGGCGCATTTTCCGGAATGATGGTTGCCAGGGTTTCTATGCTAATTTCGCCGGCGTAACCGGCAAAGCGACTACTGGCCTTGTCACCCGTACCTTCCTTGATCTCCTCTACTAATGAATTCCAGGCATTACAGTCTCCGCATTGG
>CALIRD010000055.1 GCA_938042355.1 uncultured Thiotrichales bacterium | reverse complement strand
GAAAATTGTCACAGGATTGATTGTCGGTGTTATAGCCGGTGCATGGTTAGGCCAGTACTTCACGTCTGATCGTTCTATTCAATCAACTAAAACTTCTACAGTGGTTGTTGAGCCGCAGCAACGAGATATCCAGAATGTTCCAGAGGTTGATTTCGATGTGGTAGAGGATCTGCGTCAAGATCGTTACCTGTCAATCAAGACCATTGAAGACACTCTTGCTTTGCCAACTGATTTTGCGGAGACCGAGGCGCTTTATGCTGTTGCTGGCCGTTCTTCGCCCGCTGAACTTGATGAGTTGATAGAACAAGCAAATCGTATTGTTGATCGAACTGACCGGATGAGGGCATTAACTATCTTGTTGTCGCGTCTAACGGAACTGGATCCTGGCTCGGCATTGGAGTATGCGAGATCTGTTACACCCGATGTATATTCAACACTCGAAAACAGGGTTTGGACCACCTGGGGTCGACTCGATCTTGATGCGGCGGTAGAGGCGGCGCAAGAAGTTACCGGGGTTCTGAAACAGGCTGTAGTGCAAGCGCTGTATGGCTCCGTGCGCGATGCTAACCCCGACAAAATGCAGTTGATTCAAACCGCTTTGGGCGTGAAGCCGGGCCTTGGCGTACTATCAAGGCAGTTGTATACCATTGCCGATCAATCTATGGATGAAGCAGAAGCATTCATCGATCAACAAGACAGTACCAACCGAAAGAATCTTAGAATGGTGCTGGCACAATACAAACAAATGAAAGAAACAGGTAGTGCTATAGGTGTTACCAGTCCAAATTTATTTGGTGTCGGGTCAACGGCTATGGTTGAAGCGCAAGCCGATCCGGAAAAAGTACTGGAGCAATTTCTTGCAAACCCCGGTAATCAAAAAAATCAGATGCAACTGTATGCATCACTACAGTCAGTATTGTCGACTGATCCTGACAAGGCGCTGGCCTATCTGGATGAAATCCCGGGGCGTTCGAATAAATCCAGAATTGCGCGGTATCTGATGCCTCAACTAGCCGCTGTAGATCCACAGCAAGCACTTGAGTGGTTACAAGACAATAATCTGAGCAATGATGCATCTTTGCTCAGTCAAATATACACCCAGATTGCGCAAGATGACCCTCAAACGGCATTCCTGGAAGCGCAAACCATTAAAAATCGAAATACTCGTCAGCAGGTGGTCAGTTCGATTTTACGTTCGGCCATACAACAGGACCCGGCTAGCGCAGCCGCGATGTTAGAGCAAATTACAAATGTTAGCGAACGCAGGAACATGATTAACCAGGTTAGTAGTCATTGGGCCAGCACAGATTTTGACCAGGCTGTCCAATGGTTGGCAACATTGGATAGCAAGGACCAACAAATGGCCGTGCAAGGTATGCAACAGACACTGGCACAAAGTGACGTTGATAATGCAATCAGGCTGCTCGAACAATTTCCGGACTCAAATTCCCAGTTTTTCAAGTCTCAGATTGCAGCCAGTCTGGTTCAGAATCAATCGATTGATGATGCGCTGGCATTCGTTAGCCGTTACCAAGGCACACCGGAATATGATCAATTACAACAATCAGTCATCTCCATGGCGCTGTATGTCGATCCTGATCGAGCCATGCAGATTGTTGAAACCATGCCTGAAGGAGATCAAAAAGATCAGTATTATTTTCAGCTGGTCACTCAAAAAGCTACCGAAGACCCAAGCAGTGCGTTGCAGTCGTTAGACATAATCTCGAATCCACAGAGGCGACAACAAGCAATGCAAATGGTGGCAATGAACTGGTTTATGCAAGATCCTGACGGAGCGGAAAGCTGGTTTCAGGGATTGCCAGCGGGAGATGATCGACAAGCTGCGTTAATGGCAATGATTACTTCGAAACAGCAAAATGGAGAGGACGTTCTGCCGTTGGTTAGATCATTGACAGACCCTCAAAATCGACAACAAATGATGCAAGCGACTATTTATACGCTGATAAGCCAGGACCCCGAAGCCGCACGACAACTTATGTCTGAACTGGACTTGAGCGACACAGAGCGTGAGCAATATGAACAAATGATTCAACGCTTCGAGAACGTACTTAATGGGTCATCAGGAGGAATGATGATTCAGAATTAGCATGGATTAGAATTAAAAAATGATAGTGTTGTTTTCTACATACTACTTATTAGTGATTGCATCTACGTGACAAATTAGGACTCATCAAAATAACTGATCACAACTGAGTATGAATATAAGGGCTTAAGCAATTTAAAGGATACTTTTCATATGGGGCAATGAGTCCGTGAGTATTCAACGATCAAATAGAAAAAGCCATACGAAGTCTACTCCACAGTATTCAAACTGATTGATCGAATTTCTACAACGGATGACCAACATTTCAGCTTCAGAGTGATAGGGTAGTTGTTGCTGCGTTGCTATACGACAATTGTCGTGATATTGTGATTAGAATTTGAAAAGTAAAAATATTTACTATGCGAAAAATTTTATTGAACATGCATTTGGTTTTTATCCTGATTGGTGTGGTGTTGATCTCCGGGTGTGCTACACACAGTACAGTACGGTCTGATTCGATACCCATCACCCAATTGGTTGCCTCATTGAGTGAAGCTGAGCGCATAGCGATTAAGGAAGAAGTTTCTAATCTTGCTATCTCTTATCATGACGCGATGACATCACTTGATGCGGAAGATATTTTGAGTCACGTAATCAAGGCACCTAACTTTGCTTACACGCGGCGAGGAAGTAGATCGAACTACGAAGAATTTGAGATTGGCACACGGAATCTTGGCAAAAGATTTACCGATAAAGTCAGTTCCATGGGCCCAACAGCGGTGGATATTATTACGCCAGAGGTAGCGGTTGTGACTTACACATTTGAACAAACCTTGACCAATACTGAGGGACAAAAACGCGACTTCAGCGGCACCGTTTCATGGGTAGCGATCAAACAAGATGGTGAATGGCGGTACATACACGGTCTATCGTATTAACTACGACTCACATATCAACAACATTCGCCTATGATTTGAACATCTGGTGTGTTTCAGGATAGCTCGCCCACGAGGCCTGAAAACATTTACTCAATCGCTTCATCAGAGGAACGTAATGACTCCAGTTTCGGATCCATTAGACTTGAGTATCCGCTGACATGCCAATAGACCAGTGCACGTTCTTCATTTGACTGGTTTTTAAGTACCAGTGAGCTTTTAGCTGGTATGTATTGAATATGGTTTGAGTCAGGCGCCAATATGATTGTGGTTTCGCGTTTGCCCTCTTTTTGTATGAGGATTTCCACGGGTGCCGAACCGCGATTTTGTAAATCAAAATCGACCCCCTTGGGTTGTGCGCCACCAATCACCAACGCTTGCCCTGAACCAATAAAACTGTTTTTACTGATGCCAGCGTTACTCGTATTTGAAAAGACTAAACCAAGAAGGACGACTACAGATAGGTAGATTAAGTTTTTCATAGTTATTTTCCTGTTTTTTTTATGACCTTTGCATTAACACTTTGTTCAGCTGTAATTTAAAAAGTTCGTTTTGTGAAGACCAGTCCTCACAGTAACTCTTTTGATTGATATGAGGGTTTTATTCTTTTTGTACGCGATCTGTCAGATGTTGATGATGTTACTACACAGTCTGTGGTTTGTGTTGGGTAGAATTCTGCTTTTAAAAGTAAACATAGTACTTTAGTGCTAGTCGCAATTGTTTTGCATATTGCGTTACAGATAAAGTTATTAATATGTGACGAATTGTACGTTATTTGAGTTGAAGCATGTCTTTGGATTCCGCTATGCTGAAAGCTCTGTCCGAAAAGAAGAATAACTATGACACGCAGAATCCTACCGATCATTTTCTTAATTTTTGTAACACTTCAGGCAAGCGGGTGTGCCACTACCCGCAGCGTTAATCAGTTTGAAACCGGAGCAGCCCAGGTTGCAAAAACTGGCAATGTGTTATTGATGCCAGCTGATGTTGAATTGTATGTACTTACAGCAACCGGGCAATTACAGCCGAACGCAGAATGGACTACTAATGCCAGAGGGTTCATTGATACGGCTGTGCGTGAAAAAATTGCTTCTCTCGGTTACGCCGTGGATGCCTTTAACCTCACCGACAATGCTCCAGACTCTGATCAGATTCAACTGCAGAAACTTCATATGGCGGTCGGTTCCAGTATTTTGCAGCATTCTCTGGGTATGGGTGCGCAGGCGCTACCAACCAAAGCAGGCGGGAAATTTGATTATTCGCTAGGATCACAGGCGCGCAGTCTGAAATTAAACGCGCAGTCTAAATACGGGCTGTTCGTGTATTTCCAGGATAGTTATTCAAGCGGCGGCAGAGTGGCAGCACAAATTGGTTTGGCTTTACTCGGTGTTGGCATAACCGGTGGTCAGCAGGCTGGCTTCGCCTCATTGGTAGACCTGGATACAGGTGATGTAGTGTGGTTTAACTTTCTTCATAGCATGGTTGGTGATGTGCGCAATCAAAAAGGTGCTGACTCGAGTATAGGTAAACTTCTCAACGAATTCCCTGCGCGCCAATAAGCGTAGCGTTACCGGGATGTACAAATTTCTTATAACGCTTTTTTTAACGTCGTTAACCGCCTCGTACGGGCTCTCTGCCGAGTCCAGTTATACACCGGAGTTCGAACCAGACTATCGCCCTGAGATTTCCAGTGCAGAAGGTGGTTTCTGGTATATGAGTGATGAACTGGAAAAGAAAATTCAGACCTCACCTTATGTTATTCGCGAGCCTCGCCTGAATGAATATCTGAGTAATCTGGTTTGTCAGTTGGCGCAGGATTATTGCAAGAATATTCGTGTTTACGTGATAGATAACCCGCTCTTTAATGCCTCTATGTATCCGAATGGAATGATGCACGTACATAGTGGTTTATTGATTCGGGTCGAGAATGAAGCGCAGCTAGCGGCGGTGATCTCGCACGAAATTGCACATTATCTTCGCGCTCATCATGTCAAACGTTATCAGCGGCTGAACAAAGGTCGTGGGTTGTCGATAATTTTTGATCTTATCCTGGCAGGTTCAACCGGTGTGTATTTACCATTGAGTGATCTGGGTGCCTATGCAGATGCAATGGCCTTTAGTAGAAAGCATGAAACCGAGGCCGATCTTTATGGGGCCAGACTACTGAGCGAAATGAATTACGACCCGCAGGCTTCAGCTGAGTTGTGGGCGTATGTCGAACGTGAACGTGAGGCTGACCAAAGCAAGAATGACAGGAATGTGTTTTTTGCCAGCCATCCAGCCATGGCAGATAGAAACTCTATCCTGACCGATGCAGCAAGTAAAATTAAGCAAGAAAATCCAGCTGCAAATGAGCTCGGTTCTGAACGCTTTAAGCAAGTGATCAGTTCGGTGTACACCAGTATGATGAAAGAGCAACTGGCGTTGCAAGAGCATGAACAAACAGCAGAAGTTCTCGCGCGCCATCGTTCAATTGGCTATCCGGAAACACATATTTCCTATTTTGAGGGCGAGCTTTATCGTCAAAGAAAAGGTGAGGGTGATATAGAAAACGCGATTAATGCCTATACTCGAAGTACGCAAGATATGAATGGTCCGGTAGCAGCGCATCGCGAGCTGGGTTACCTTTATATGAAAAGCAAACAATCGGCGCTGGCATTGACCAGCTTCGAGAAATACCAACAGCTGGCGCCGGATGCCAGTGATAGCAAAATGATTGATTACTATATAACTACACTGAGAAACCAATAATGAAAACTATACGCCTTATTTTAATAATGACACTGATGGTGTTGTTTAGTGCTTGTGCAGTGACTCCCTTTACTCTGGTTGAACCAGCTCCCATTCAAGTTGAAGAAATCATTCTGACTCCTTCTACATCGTGGAATAAAGTGAATTTCCACAATGAAGGTAACGATTCTCAAATGTGGACCAAAGACGGTGCCATTCTGAGTGTTATGTTCATTTTTCCGTCACTGGAACCTGGTGAAGCGATGTTCAAAAGCCCGAGCAAAGAATTACCAATGCCGGCATATGAAGCAGGGATGCTTCCAAATGAGATTGTTGATCTGGTTAAAACAAGCTTCAAGAATCTTGGTGGGGGACAACTCAGTGTCACCGACTCAGATTTGCGTCCACAAGATGTTGCTGGCGAAACAGGTTTTCGTTTCTCTATAGACTTTTTCGATCTGGATGGGTTAGCCAAGAAGGGTGATGTATTAGCGGTTCAAAAAGATGGTAATTTGAATCTGTTGATCTATAGCGCAGCAAAACTACATTACTTTGACAAGTACGCCACCGAAGTCAATCAGATGTTTAACTCGGTACGAATCGCAAGCAATTGATATCCTATGGATATAGCTAAGGCGCCAACGATT
>CALIRD010000054.1 GCA_938042355.1 uncultured Thiotrichales bacterium | reverse complement strand
GGGCGACGTGGTATACCAAAAATCTGCCCTTTAATGCTGGGAAACAAAAGTAAGATTTGCTCACCATTCATCATATGTCCGAGTGAATCACCATTCTCGTTATAGTAAGCAATCGACATCTTAAAAGATTCAGCTCGGGCTATGCCAGGTTGATCGTTATTGCTTGCACAGGCACTCAGCAGAATACTACTGAGCAGTACCAGCATGAGAGAAAGTGATCGCAAACGTAAGACAGGGACAAATTCATTCATAACTCACAGCATACCTTATTTATAAAACTGTGTTTGCTGTCGACTAACGGTAAAAAATAGTTGACGAACAGCAACAATTCTTAACTGTTGTTAACTACTTCGAGGATAGTGGCTCACTCACGTAATGTGTGCAGTTGAACCAATATAATAATAGTACCAAGCTCCGCACAATGGAGCCGTGTGACAATGATGACTCATGATTCAACTAACTCGATATTTCGGTAAGCACTTCGCGTTACTGCTAATACTGATGGCTTTATTGCTACCAGTATCCGTCAGTGCGGGTGGCTTTTTCGAGACCGGTAGTGTGACCATAACCGATTCTATCGATAACGGCACCTGGGTAACTGTCACCATGAACAAAATGTATGTAAACCCGGTAGTGATCACCAGTCCTCTGAGTCATAACAACAGTCACAGTTTGTTTCCACGTGTTCGCAATGTCACCAGCACCACCTTTCAGGTTGGTTATCAAAGTCCTTGCGAAAGTTATGCAACCTATGCTGGACCTGATAATGCTCCCCCTGACCCCTTACCCGAAATGTCTGTTTGCCCACCGGCCGCTGGCTGGCAGGATGAAGTGGTGCATTACTGGGTGGTCGAAGAAGGCGTCTGGGAATTTCCGACTGGAGAAGAGCTAGAAGCCTTTACAACTTCGGTAACTGCAATACGCAGCGGTATTGGCGCTGATACCATTCAGGAAACACCGCTACAACATGTGTACGCCAGCAGTGATGTGATTATTTATACCGCTATCAATAGTTTTAATAACGCCGAATACGTGGGTACCTTTGCCGCCAGTGATACCGCGGTAGGAACGCGACCCACACCGACAGCCGCTGATAATGATTTTGGCTTGCAACTGGAATTAATGGAATTTGATACTGTCCACCCGGCAGAAGATGTTGGCTGGGTGGCAATGCTCGCGGGTAGTGGCACCAATGCTGGTTCACTATGGGATGCCGGAATTACGCCCGGTGATGATGTTGATCGACATCAAGACAGCTGCGCTACCCTGGGCGCCTATACAGTCGGTGCCAATCCTAATGTTATCGCTACCCAAAATACCATGAACGGTGGCAACGGCACCTTGCCTCGCTATTGCGGCACAGAAATAGGCAATGCCAGTTTTCAAATACATAACGATGAAGACATGGTGAGGGATAATGAACGTACCGGCATACTCGAGGTAACTAACTGGTTTGCGTTTAGCGAAGACAGTCATGGTGTGCTGGACTTTCTTATTGGAGAAAAATCAGCCACCGAATCAGGTAATGATAATATTGTGGCACCTGGTGACACCATCACCTATGAGTTAACCATCACCAATGTACTGGATGATTTTGATCAGCCTGATAATGCCAGCGGACCCGAACTGATTGACCCTTTGCCAGCCAATGTCACCTTTGTCTCGGTTGGTGCTGGTGGTGATGGCGTCCTGACTCACAATGCCGCTCTGGGACGCATGGAATGGAATGTTGATGTGCCTGCCGGCGTCACACGCACTGCAGAATTTACCGTACGGGTCAATGCCAACGCCTGTCCTGGTACGGAAGTACGTAACCAGGCCACCATACTGATGGATGCTAATGGTGATGGCGATAATGATATTGAAGAACTCAGTGATGACCCGGATGCTGACATCGAGGGTGATATCGATATGGACATGGAGACCGATGATGACGACCCGACGGTACTTGCACTGCAATGTCCTGAACTGACCCTGACTAAAACGCTGATCAACGACAATAGCGGTACCGCTACCTTAACCAGTTTTGTTCTTACTGCGTCCGGCACACCAACCATCAGCGGTACCAGTGGCGCTGCTGCAGTTACCGACACCATGATGGGTGTGGGTAGTTATACCCTGAGCGAAACCAATGTGCCCGGTTATACTGCCTCAAGTTGGACCTGTACCGATGGTAGCTTATCGGGCAATGTTCTGACGTTGGCTGCTGACGATGATGCGGTCTGTACCATTATCAATGATGATGAAGCCGTCACCGATTTAAAAATCACCAAGACTATCAGCGACCCTGAACCGGCAGTGGGCAGTACGGTTACTTTCAGCTTGAAGGTTGAAAACCTGGGCCCGGATACGGCCACCAGTATTGATGTGACCGATCTGGTGCCAGCCGGTTTCACTTATGTCGCCGGTACGATTGCCGGAGGCACCACTCAGGACGATAGTGGTGCTCCCACTCTTGCATGGGCCATTAACTCACTCAACAATGGTGCCATGACCACCGTCACCTTTGTGGCCACCGTCAATTCTCCCTGATCGTCACTGACACTTGCATAGAATCAGTATGCAAGTAATAGTACCGTTATCAATAATGATGCTGTGCTATGAAAAACATTACTCTATTTTTATCAGTTACTTTTTATCTGGCTGCTTGCAGTGCTACTTCTGTAAACCCTGCACAAGACCTGCCGTTAAGCGCGACAGAAATCATGCAACGGGCGCATCAAGCCGCAGGAGGGCCCAACTGGGTAAAACCCGAGTCACTGGTCATGACCGGTTACGGCATATTTTACGAGGGTGACAAAGCCGTCATTAATGATCGCCATCAAATGTGGCGTATCTATCCCGCCATTAAGAATGATGCTCACCAGGCAGACGGTAAAGTCAGAATCGACAGTTTTCGTGGTGAGCAACTTATATTTCAAATCTCCTTCGATGGCACCACAACTTACAACCACCACGGGCCATTAAAAGATCAAGCGGATTCCGAACGATGGCAGGCCAACTTTGGCTTTGGCGTGGTTCGCTTTGCACTGGAGCCAGGTTATGAACTACGGCGCGTGGCGGATGACCTGGTCGATGGCTCGCCGGTATACAATGTAATGGTTATCGATCCCGAGCAAGGCGAAACGCTATTTAGCATCTCGCAACAGGATTTCGCCATCTTACGCGTTGGTTTTGACACACCCAGAGGCTGGCATGAACGGCTCTACTCCGATTTTTTTTCAAAACCCGGTATAGCATGGAGCCAACCGGGTCGGGTGCGTCTGTTTTATAATGGCGTTAAAGCCAATGAGATTATCTGGACTGACTTTACGGTGAATGAAAAAATCGATCCACGTTTGTTTGTTTTACCATGACTAACACATCAATCGTCGTACTCACCGGTGCCGGCATTTCTGCTGAATCCGGTATACAAACCTTTCGTGCTGCTGATGGTTTGTGGGAAAACCATCGCGTTGAAGATGTTGCCTCACCAGAGGGCTTCGCTCGCGATCCCGCTCTGGTACATCGGTTTTATAATGATCGACGCGCGCAGTTACTCTCACCCGGAATAAAACCTAACGCTGGACATCAGGCTTTGAGCCGACTGGAAGCAAAACATGACGGTGATTTTTTGTTGATTACCCAGAATATAGATAACCTGCATGAACGCGCCGGTAACAGGAATCTGCTGCACATGCACGGCGAGAGCCTGAAAATACGTTGTCAACACAGTGGAAAAATCTTTGACTGCGATTATGCCTTGAGTACCGAACAAAGCTGTGAATGCTGCCAAATCAAAGGTAACCTGCGACCGCACATCGTCTGGTTTGGTGAAATGCCACTCTATATGGAAGAGATAGAACAAGCGTTGATGGGCTGCGATGTATTTCTCTCGATTGGTACCTCTGGTAACGTATATCCAGCCGCGGGTTTTGTACAGCTTGCCAACCACGCCGGTGCCAAAACCGTAGAAATAAATCTTGAACCCTCCAACACTCACACCGAGTTTGACGAGAAACTTTACGGCGAGGCGGGCCAAGTGCTACCCGCTTACGTTGAACAACTACTTTCATCCTCTAACTAATACCGTCCAGTTTTTTTCAACCATTTGCCGACCAACGGTAAGCGAATTTTTTCAGACACATAAATTTTA
>CALIRD010000053.1 GCA_938042355.1 uncultured Thiotrichales bacterium | reverse complement strand
CTAACAGTGAATTAGACAGACTCTGTATAGTTCTGAACTAGACAGAGTCCGTATAGTTCTAATAGATTTACTATTCAGTATGTCTTTCATCTAACTGATATTCCTGTAAATATTGTATATCATGTTCGTTTGAGACTATGTTATCACGTGATATACGGAAAACACTTAGCACCAAAGTACTAACCACCCTCACCCAACACCCTGCCGATCATGATCGCCGCCAATTTGGTTCTCGCTATTACTGACGCTACCGTCGTTTCTTCTCTTGAAGAGTGTGCGCCTGAACCGTTTACTCCCAGAGTATCAACCGTTGGTAGCCCTGCTGCCTGGGCGATGGAACCATCCGTACCGCCACCGGAGGTATTGGCACCAGCCACGGGCTCACCCACTATTGCCGAGATGCCCATGGCTTCGGCGATAAGCTGATCGACAATTTCATTACCTGCTTTTGCGGGCCTGTGGAGTTTTGACCAATATTCGGTTTTTGGAAACTCAGGGTATTCGGCATTTTCTGTGTAGCGTTTTTCTGCGATCTTTCTCAAACCTTCATCCAGATATGCACCTAACTCGGCAGTTGGGTAGCGCATATCTATGTAGGTATCGCTACAACCGGAAACGGTATTACGTTTTTCACCTCCGGTTACAACACCGGTATTGACTGTGATTTTTTTGTCGTAGTCGGTGAGTTTTTCCAGCTCGATAATTTTATATGCCATTTCCAGGTTGGCTGAAACGCCATGTTCATGCGCGGTGCCTGCATGTGATTCTCTGCCGGTTACTTTCATGCGCGCCTGCCCGAGCCCTTTACGTAAACGCGTCATTCGATTGTCACGCGTGCCTTCAAAGACTAAACCGATATCGTGATTGGCGGCGAGCTTTTCAATCATGGGGCGTGAACTTAACGAACCGATCTCTTCATCACTGTTTAAAAACACGGTGAGGTTGGTATTGTCCAACGCACCCTGCGCATCCAATGCGCGCAGTGCATTGATCATGACTACCAGCCCACCTTTCATATCGATCACACCCGGGCCTTTGAGTACACCGTTGGACAAGATTTCCAGCTTTTGAAAATCATCGTCAGCTGAAAAGACGGTATCCATGTGCCCGTTAAGAAACAGACGCTTGCCAGCACCTGACCCTTTAGTGGCAAGCAAGTGGCTGGCGAACTTCATTTGCGAACCGTCGCAATTCAACACATCTATCGGCTCTACATCAATCACTTCTGTAGAAAAACCTAGTTGCGTTAATTCATTCATAAGAATGGTACGGAACCGGTCAATGCCCTCAATGTTGTCAGTTCCGGTATTAATCTCTACCCAGTCTTTTAACTGATCCAGTATCGGTTGCTGATTATCATCTACCCAGGCGGCCAGCGATTTTTCCTGATCAGTCAGCGTGGTGGGTGCCGCAGTTATATCGCGGGTTTCCATGTCATTATCTACTGCAGCTGCTTTAGCGTTCTCAGCACGCTTTGCCAAAAGCTTTGATGTAACTGCCTCAGACACTTCTACTTCTGGCATAACGATTTCGTCGTTCTCATCAACGTTGACTGGCTGCTCAGAACAACCCTGCACTAGTACGATGCCAAGGGTTAACAGAATAGTGAAAATAGATTTGAAGTGATTGATTCGCTGCATGGTGCTCTCTCTTGGTAAAGTACTTGTATATAAACAACAACCATACCTTACCATTTGCGAGTGAGTGCAAACAGCTACAACTTTACAGCGACTGGATTTAGCTAACTGGCCTGCCCACCAAAACGCTTATGGTAGACGCGCGATGGCGCGGGCAACTTACCCTGTGCATTCTCAAAATTTTCTCGCACGTACTGCTCTGCTTCTGGCGCAATATCCAGATAAATACTTTTACAAATCTGGTGGGCGGTGAAACCCTCCCACTTTACCGGCAACATCTCTTCAGGTAATTGTGGGTCACGCAACAGAACGCGCCGGTATTCGTGTATGAGCATGGTGCGTAACAAGAACGCATCTTTGCCGGGCAGTTTTTTCTTTTCTACCTTTTTCATGATCGAACGGTAGGTTTCGCAGAACTCCCGGTAGTGCTGGGTCACTTCATCCAGACTCCACTTGTTATAGACCAGCTGCTTAAGGTTATTTTGCGAATTAATGTTACTGGGATGCGCTGAAAACAACACCACCATGTCAGTTAACTGATATTGTGCCACCAGCTCTTCCAGAGCGGGAAGATCACCCGATGGGTGACCATAGACTGAGGGTTTGAGTTGTGAAAAACCCAGCCAGTCCAAACCACGTTTGAGTTCTTTTAATTTTGTTGCATCACGCACCTGCTGGGTAATGGCCAAGGTCCATTCATGGGCCGAGTCATTGGCAATGCCGGCGTAAATACGCTCTGCTGCAATGGCTGAATGACGTTTACCCTCGTCACTGAAACGGTAATAACTGCAGCGCCCTATTTTCTCTGACTCTAACAAACCGTCTTTGACCAGACGATAGACCGAGGTGCGCACCAGACGCTCATTCACACCGAACTTCTGCATGGCATCAATCACACTGGATAACCATACCGACCCGCTGTGCACCGATATGGTGTCACCAAAAATGGTAAAAATGAGTGAGGTAGCACTGATGCGCGCATCCTGCAGGCGCTGTTTTACAAAGTCTTCCATAAGGTGGTACTTGTACCCGTATCAGGATTGATCGAAGTCTACCCGTACAGTATCTGAAAGTGGATGTGCCTGACAACTAAGAATGTAACCCGCTTCAATCTCTTGCTTCTGGAGCCCATGATCGATATCCATTTCAACGTCACCACTGACCAGTTTGCAACGGCAGGTCGCGCAGATACCGGCTTTACATGAAAATGGCAGATCTGCCCCCTGTGCCATACCGGCATCGAGCAGGTTTTCACCGTCGGCGCTTAACTCAAACTGATATTCACGCCCGCCTTTCACCAGCTCAATACGACTGGTTTTGCCTTTGAACTTGACCGCCCGCGCATGGTGCTTTTCGATAATCGCTTTGGCGTCCTCGGCAGAACTGGCGAACAACTCATAATGAATTTTGTCATCATTAATACCAAAGTTAGTGAGGCCGCGTGAAACGCCTGAAATCATCGCCTCTGGCCCACACAGAAAGAACTCATCAAAGCTAGCCAGATCTATGAGTGTTTGCGACAGCTCCGCGCCCTTCTTGTTATCTATACGGCCGTTGAGGACTTCTGCCTGTTGCGGCTGACGGCTGTAGATATTGATCCAGTGAAAGCGACTCATGTACTGATTTTTAATAAACGACAAATCGTTTTTAAACATCATGGTCGCGGTACTTTGATTGCCGTAGATGAGCGTCACCTTACTGTCTGGCTCGGTTGCCAGCGTGGTTTTAATCAGTGACAGTATCGGCGTAATGCCGCTACCTGCGGCAATGAACAGATAGTTCTTTACCTGCTCAGGATCCAGAGTCGTATAAAACTCTCCCTGTGGCTGCATCACATCCAGAGTATCGCCGACCTTGAGTCGCTCATGAACGAAGTTAGAAAAAACCCCACCTTCTACACGCTTGATGCCTACCTGCAGGCTGTCATCATTGACACCCGAGCAGATTGAGTAAGAGCGGCGAACCGCTTCTCCGTCAATATTGTGTTCAAGGGTTAAGTACTGCCCGGCCTTAAAGTCAAAGTTATCGCGCAAGTCTGCAGGCACCGCAAAGGACAGTACACGCGCATTGTCGGTTTCATGCCGGATGTCTTTAACAGTGAGTGAATGAAAGTCCATTTTCGTCAACTCTAAAACGCTTTGAAATAGTCAAACGTTTCGAAGCAGCTATGGCAGTTGTACATCGCCTTACAGGCGGTAGACCCAAATTCGGTAATCAAACCAGTATTGGTGCTGTTACATTGCGGACATTCTAACCCGCTCACCGGAACAGGCTTTGAACAGCCATGAGCCAGTGGTGCGGCGATGCCATGCGCCTTGAGCGCAGCTTTACCTTGTTCTGTCATCCACTCGGTAGTCCAGGCTGGCGATAACTGCTCTATGACCAATACGTTTTGGTAACCGTGGTTAGCCAGATGTTCAATGATATTCACTCTGATGGCTTCTACCGCCGGACAACCGCTATAGGTCGGTGAAATATTGACTACCAGTTGCTCATCGCATGACCAACCGATAGAACGCAAGATACCCAGATCCTGGATCGATAACATCGGCAGTTCCGGATCTTTTACTTCACTCAGTAAGGTCATAATGCGCTGCTCTAGCTCAGGTGCGAGCGACCTCAGTGCTTGTTGGTGTTGACTGTGCGCCTTAATGGGCACAACAGTTTCAGAGACAGAACGCATTACCAGGTAACGCCCGGGTGACTACGGTGAAGACATTGCATGTCATCCAGCATGTGTCCCAGGTGCTCACTGTGTACCCCGGCACGGCCCCCACTTACGGTCCAGTCTGCTTCCGGAATACTAAGTGTTGCCTCAGTGAGACAGTCTTGTATCGCGGCATCCCACTTTGGCTGTAAATCGGCACGTGTGATGGCAACACCCTGCTGCTGGAGTTCGGTTTCCAACTCGTCATCCATAAACAATTCATGCCGGTAACCCCACAATTCATCGAGAGCGGTTTGCATGCGGCTGTTACTTTCATCTGTTCCATCTCCCAACCGCACCATAAGGTCACGACTACGACGCACATGGTACTGACACTCCTTGAATGTCTTGGCCGCAATGGCTGCCAGCTGCGCATCACCAGAGTGGATTAACTGCTCGAAATACAACACGTCGAAGCTGTCTATAAAAAACTGGCGTACCGTACTAAAGGCATAATCACCTTTGGGTAGTTCATGCATGAGCAAGTTAGTGTACTGACGTGCATCACGCATGAAGGCTAAATCATCTTCAGTGGTGTTGAGCATGGTCGCGGCATAGGCGTATAACATGCGGGCACGACCCAGGTAATCCAGTGCCACATTACTGTTGGCTATGTCTTCTTCAAGGTTAGGGCTGTTGGAGGTCCACTCTGAAATACGTTGACCCAATACCATAGCGTCATCAGCGAGACGCAACACATAGGTTGAAAGATTATCAGGCTCGGTCATGATCTAGATGTTCTTGACACCTTCCGGCATGGGGTATGACATAGCATGACGATAGGCTTTGTCATCCATCGGGTCATAGAAAGTATCAACATCACTTTCCTGCGAAGCAACAATATCAGTGGTTTTGACCACCCAGATACTGACTCCTTCGCCACGGCGAATGTACACATCTCGCGCGTTAACCAGCGCCTGCTCATGGTCACTGGCATACACACTGCCTACGTGTTGATGATCGAGTCCGCGATTACTACGCACAAACACCTCGAATAAAACCAGCGTTGATTCAGACATCAGGCGGCATCCTTGCGTTGCGCTTTTTTGCCAGCGTAGGCTGTCATTGCTTCACGTACCCAGGCACCCTCTTTATGTGCCTTGACGTGATGCTTGATACGGTCACGGTTACAATGACCATTGCCTTTAATCACCTGGTAAAACTCATCCCAGTCAATTTCACCAAAGTCATAATGCTGACGTTCTTCGTTCCACCTCAAGTCGGGATCGGGTAATTCGAGTTTTAAAATCTCACACTGCTGCACCGTTTGATCAACGAATTTCTGGCGCAGCTCATCATTACTCTGTCGCTTGATCTTCCACTTCATGGACTGTTGTGAATTGACCGAATCAGAATCATGTGGCCCAAACATCATCAGCGATGGCCACCACCAGCGATTGATTGCATCTTGTGCCATCTCGCGCTGCGCTGGTGATCCCTCTGCCAGCTTGACCATAATGTCGTAGCCCTGACGCTGATGAAAACTCTCTTCTTTACAAATACGAATCATGGCACGCGCATAAGGGCCGTAAGAAGTACGTTGTAAAGACACCTGGTTAACAATAGCGGCACCGTCTACCAACCAGCCGATGGCGCCAACATCCGCCCACGTTAAAGACGGGTAATTGAAAATAGAGGCATATTTGGACTCACCTGACTGTAGTCTGGCATTCATTTCTGCGCGGGTGATTCCAAGTGTCTCGGTTGCGCTGTAGAGATACAGGCCGTGTCCTGCCTCATCCTGAACTTTGGACAGCAAGACTATCTTTCGATACAACGATGGCGCAGAACTGATCCAGTTACCCTCGGGCTGCATACCAATCACTTCAGAGTGGGCATGCTGGGACATTTGTCGAATCAAATTCAGGCGATACTTTTCCGGCATCCAGTCTTTCGGCTCGATCCGTTGTTCATCATCAATTTTTTGCTGGAAGTTATCCAGTTCTGGCACTAAATCATTCATGCACAGCTCCACAAATTATTTGATACATTATATACGATATTTTTGAAAATGTTGTATCGTATCGCGAAATATGTGGAATTGTTCAAACCCGCTCAATAACGACAGCGATACCCTGCCCTACGCCAATACACATGCTGCATAAGGCATAGCGAGCCTGACGTCGTTGCAACTCGTACGCCGCGGTAGTCACCAAACGTGCACCACTCATGCCCAACGGATGACCCAGCGCAATCGCCCCGCCATTCGGGTTGACATGTTCAGCATCATCCGGCAAACCCAGGTCTCTGGTAACAGCCAGTGCTTGTGCTGCAAACGCTTCGTTAAGTTCTATTACATCCATCTGATCCAGAGACAGATTCAAGCGCGCCAGCAATTTCTTGATTGCCGGGGATGGCCCGAAACCCATGATGGCGGGCTCCAAACCGACCACTGCACCACCGATGACTTTAGCCAGTGGTGCAAGGCTGTACTGCTTGACCGCGTTTTCAGACGCGAGCAGCAAGGCACAGGCTCCATCATTGATACCCGAAGCATTACCTGCGGTAACCGAGCCGCCTTCTCTGAACGGCGCTGGTAGTTTGGCCAAACCCTCAAGCGTGGAACCGGCACGCGGGTGCTCATCTTTGGCGATCACCAGATCGTCACCTTTACGCTGGGGTATGGTAACTGGTACGATTTCCTGCTCGAAAACACTATCTTTTTGAGCACGCTCGGCACGCTGCTGACTACGTAAAGCAAATTGGTCCTGATCTTCACGCGAAATATTGAATTTTTCGGCTACATTTTCTGCTGTTTCCGGCATGGAGTCGGTGCCATATTGCTTGTGCATCAGTTTGTTCACAAATCGCCACCCCATGGTGGTGTCATACATTTTTGGACTGCGATCAAAGGCACTGCGAGACTTGCTCATAACAAAAGGCGCACGACTCATTGCCTCCACCCCGCCGGCAATCATCAGGTCAGCTTCACCGAGTTTGATATTACGAGCAGCACTGTTGGTTGCATCCAGACCCGAACCACAGAGTCGATTCAAGGTCACCGCTGCTGCAGTGCCGGGCACGCCTGCCAGTAAGGCACTCATGCGCGCCACATTACGATTATCTTCACCAGCCTGATTGGCACAGCCGTAAATCACGTCATCTATCGCAGCAGGATCAATACTGTTATTACGCTCAAGCAAGGCACGCATTGGTAATGCCCCCAGATCATCGGCGCGAATGGATGACAAGCCGCCACCATAACGACCAATAGGTGTTCTTACTGCATCAATAATGAATGCATCTGACATGTTGTGTATTCCTTAAAATGTAACTGGTTAAAAGATTTTTACTCTGACTCTGCTTCAAGCATAGGCTTGCCGCTGGCATAGGATTTGCCTCGCATAGCTGCAATCAATTTACCATCCTGATTGCTAACCGTAATATCATAAACACCGGTTTTGCGCCCGCGACTTAATTCCACAGCCTCTGCGACTAGCGTATCACCCAGCATCGCTGGACGAATAAAATCGATGTTACAGCCCTGCGCCAGAGTCATGTCATTGTGGGTATTACAGGCGAAAGCAAAACAGGAATCAGCCAGCATAAAAATGTAACCACCATGACAAATTTTCGCACCATTTAGCATGTAGTCAGCAACATCCATACTCATCTTTGCGAACCCAGGAGCGACCTCATCTATCTGCATACCCACATGCGGTGAAGCCACATCTTTAGACCACATCGTTTGCGTCGAACGCTGTGCTATTTCCAGTGCGTCCATTCTACTCTCCAGTGAAGATCGGCTTACGTTTTTCAATAAAGGCACTGACACCTTCAGCATAGTCCGTTGATTGACCAAGGCGGTGCATAGTTTGCTTTTCTATTTCAAGATGCTCGGGTAAAGACATAGTGCTGGAACTGGCAAAAATCTGTTTGATAGCGGCCAGTGCCTGGGTGGGTCGTTGCGACAACTCGGTTGCCATTGCTTTCGCTTCCTCCATTAAATTATCGTCATCCACACACCGCCAGATCATGCCCCATTGTTCAGCTTGTTCTGCAGGCAGCTTGTCGCCAAGCATGGCTAACGCCTTAGCTCTGGGCAGGCTCAAGGCGCGTGGTAGATTCCAGCTGCCGCCAGAGTCTGGTATCAAACCTATTTTGGAAAAGACCTGTACAAAACTGGCACTACGCGCTGCCAACACAATGTCGCACGCTAAAGCAATACTTGCCCCTGCCCCTGCCGCCACACCGTTAACGGCACAGATTACCGGCTTAGGCATCTCGGTAATTGAGCGAATCAGAGGGTTCCAATAATTTTCAATAGCCGCTCCCAGATCAGGTGGCCCACTATCGGGTGAGGTGGCACGATCATTTAAATCCTGACCCGCACAAAAACCACGCCCCATACCGGTGAGTAATACCGCTCTTATCTGATTATCAGACTGCACCTCTTGCATTACTTGTGCCAGCTCTTCATGCATTGCTGCCGTGAAACTGTTGAGCGTATCGGGACGATTAAGCATAATGACTGCCAGGTGCTCATCACGCTCGTAAATAATGTCATTCAGCTCCATGCGATATCCCGTCGGTAGTTATGTTTATAATGATACAAACTCGGCACAACTATCGCAAATATATGTATCATTATTAACCAGCCTCTAGGCCAGCTTAAAAGGAAACACTGTATGCCTGTTTATCGTCTTGGAGAATTCGTTCCCGTTATAGATCCTGCTGCCTATGTGCACCCTGAAGCCGTTCTGATTGGTGACGTCATTGTTGCTGCAGACGTGTATGTCGGACCCGGTGCTGTGCTACGCGGTGACTTCGGTCGCATTCAGCTCGACCGAGGTTCTAACCTGCAAGATACCTGTGTCATGCATGCTTTCCCGGATAAAGACTGTGTAGTCAAACGAAATGGGCACATCGGACATGGTGCAATTCTACACGGCTGTATTATTGGTGAGAATTCTCTGGTAGGCATGAACGCTGTTGTCATGGATGACTCTGTGATTGCGAAAGAATGCTTCATTGCCGCTTGCAGTTTTGTCGGTGCCGGCTTCCGATGTGATGATCGCAGCATGATTATGGGTACGCCCGCCAAAGTTACGCGCACACTCAAAGATCAGGAAGTGGCATGGAAGACGCAAGGTACAAGCGAGTATCAGGATCTCGCTGTGCGCTGTAAGGACGAACTCGAACTCGTCACAGCTCTGACCGAAGTACAGGCTGATCGTCCGCGTGTATCAGTATCGGACTTTCAGCCTAAAAAGTAACCATGACCTATCTCTATCTAGCCATCGCCATACTCGCCGAAGTGGCAGCAACCAGCGCGTTGAAAGCCTCTGAAGAGTTCACCAGACTACTACCCAGCACGATTGTGATTGTTGGCTACTGTGTCGCCATCTATTTTATGACGCTGGTGTTACGCGTTATCCCCGTTGGTATTACCTATGCGGTATGGTCAGGGCTCGGTATTGTACTGGTAGCTATCAGCTCCTATTTTCTCTACAAACAGACTCTGGATTTACCGGCGTTGATTGGCATTGGCTTAATTATTAGCGGGGTCGTTGTGATTCATCTTTTCTCCAAGTCAGTCTCTGCGTAAGCCGCGCATGAAAATCCAGCTAACCACGCTATTGCTAGTTACATTGACGACGCTATTAAGCGCCTGTGCCAGCTATGAACCATTACGTGCTTCTCTGGAAAATGATCTGGAAGAGATGCTGAGCTGGTTCCCGGGTGAATACGACAACGACCAGCAAGTACAACAGCAACTGACCGATGGTGTAGAGCAAGCCAAACGACAACGACACACCCATCACTTGTTTCAGCCGGTTGATGTCAGCTTCACTGAGAGCCAAACGCTCTATGCCCAACAGTATCAGCACTACGATCCTGATGATCTTTACCGTCAAAGAATTTATGCCTTTGATATAGATCAGAACGAAGCGGCCATACGCTTGACGATCTATACACCCAAAGACCCGGCCGGTATCAGAGACCTGCACTTGAACAAATCATTACAAGCCACGCTGACTGCGAAAGACTTTGTTTTGAAACCCGGCTGTGAAGTCTATTGGCGGCGAAATGAAAAAGGCTTTGCTGGTTATTTAAAGCCTGACAGCTGTAGTTACTACTCTAAGCGCTTTAAGACAACTGTATATTTGAATGAAACGCTACTGCTGACCAAAGATGCCTTGCACCTGCATGACACGGCCATGGATAGTAAAGGAAACCCTGTTTTTGGATCCGCGGATAAAGGACCAACAGTGAATCTTAAAACCGCCCCTTAAAAGAGTCCTCACAGAACACGACACTTTGTTAAATATTAGGGCCTAAAGTCCTAAAAATGGCGTTATTAAAGGCATTTCAATCGCATATATCTTGAAAATCACCACCTTCTACCCTATTGTTAAATCATCTCTAACAATTTGTGAGAATTAACCTTATGTCTACAATGGATATCAACACTGGTCAGATCGCTGCACACGCAGGTGAGACCGAACGCGCAGCCTTTATACGCCGCACTTATATGCATGTTGCTGGTGCACTATTGGCACTTGCCGCACTTTTGTTTGTATTTATACAAACCGGGATTGCTGCAAGTTTTACTAATTTAATTATTAAACTGGGTGGTGGATATTTTTGGTTAGCTATTATGGCGATGTACATGGGTGTCTCAGTGATAGCTAACAAGTGGGCACACTCCGGTGTCTCGAAAGAGATTCAATATGCAGGACTCGGCTTGTATGTAGCGGCTACAGCGCTTATTTTCTCTCCAGCTATACTCACCAGTAACTCAGCATTGTTGTCTCAAGCTGTTTTGGTTACTGCCGCACTGGCTGGTGGCATCACCTTCACAGCGTTCACTACCAAGAAGAACTTCAGCTTTCTGGGAAGCATTGTTAAGACCGGAATGTTCGTTTTGATGGGTGTTATTGTTGCCAGCATTTTGTTTGGCTTCCAGCTCGGTCTGTTGTTCCTGGGCGCTGGTATCTTATTAATGGGTGCAGCTCTCTTATATGACACATCTAATGTGATTCATGAGTATCGTACTACTCAACACGTAGCAGCCTCACTGTCCTTATTTGGTAGTGTTTCATTCCTGTTCTACTACGTATTACAGTTCATGGGGATGAGTGGCGACTAGCTTTAACCTGTACATAAAAAAAGCGGCTTTTTAGCCGCTTTTTTTGTGTACTATTTATTTACTAAAGTAAGGCAATGGCGCCAGCCAGTACTTTCAGGGCGGCGTCCATCCCATCATTTAGATTCTGATTGATCTGCTCCATGCTGATGATACCCTCACCCTTGCCTGCGGCCAGATTCGCCACGATACAACAGCTCGCGTAATCGATACCCAGCTCTCGCGCCAGTGCTGCTTCGGGCATACCTGTCATGCCTACCAGGTCACAACCGTCTTTTTCCAACTTTAGTATTTCAGCGGCTGTTTCGAGCCTGGGTCCTTGTGTGACACCATAAACACCTTTCTCTACCACCTCGGTAGCAGACGACCTGGCAGCCTGAATCAACGCTTCACGAATCGTGTCGCTATAGGGAAAGCTGAAATCAATATGCACGACTTCACTGGCTTCTTTATCAAAGTAGGTGTGTTCTCTGCCGTAGGTGTAATCAATAATTTGATCAGGAATGGCAATGGCTGCTGCCTGCATGGGTGGTGTAATTCCACCCACAGCGTTAAAGGCGATAATATTACTCACTTCTATTTCTTTCAAGGCCGAGAGGTTGGCGCGATAGTTGATTTCATGCGGCGGGATGTGATGACTGTTGCCATGTCGCGCCAAAAATACCACGGCCTTTCCTTTCAGCGTACCGTGGGTCACAGCACCTGAGGGCTCACCGTAGGTGGTATTGATAACTTCTCTATGGGTTATTTCCAGACCCGGTAAACGGGTCAGGCCGGAACCACCGATTACAGCAATACTTGTCATATTATTCCTGGCCTAAGATTAAGAACCATCGGTCAGACTTCTGTGCCAACCTCGGGTTCAGCCGCATCTACGTCCTCTACCTCAGCGAGTACTTTTGGCTTATTGTAGGATGCAACTTTGGTTTTAATTTCCAACAATTTCTCGTGATGTTTGTAGGTCTCATTGTAACCGAGCGCGATCGCTTCTTCGGCTTTATGAAACTCCATCAAACCAATATCCATGACATCCGGCACAATCACCAGATCGGCATGCTCTACCGCCAGACGTGAACGTGATATCCGCGAGGACATGATATTAATACTACGGAAGATGGTATCAATAGTAGAAGGCGAAGGTTCTTTGGTATCTTCGTTACTCCAGACCTTTTCCATTAACCCAGAGATTTTTCCGGACAGACCTGAAAAAATACCGGTCTCCGCAGGGTCAATACTGATCTCCTCATCACTGATAGTTTCGTACTCACGCCACGGTACTGTTTTGGGTAGTAGCATTTTTGCATTAAGATCAACCGCAATCACATACTCCGCACCAAGCGCCCGACATAAAGAGATAGGCAATGGATTAACCAGACCGCCATCAACCAGCCAGCGGTCGTCACGCTGCATTGGGCTAATCAAACCCGGCAAGGCAATGGAAGCTCTGACAGCCTGGAGCAAATCACCCCGGCGCATCCATACCTCATGACCATCATCGAGATCAGTAGCGACACAACCAAATGGCATATCCATTTTTTCTATACGCTTGCCTTCCATACCTTCGCTTAAAAACTCGAGCACTTTACGGGCATGTATCAAGCCACCGGACAAACGAATATCCAGCATGGCGATGACGCCTTTCCAGGTCAATTCAAGCGTCCATGCTTCCAGCTCATCCAGAAAGTCACTCGCATAAGCGGCGCCAACCAATGCACCAATTGATGTACCGGCAATGACATCCGGCTTGATACCCTCTTTTTCCAACGCTCTGATCACACCAATGTGTGACCAACCGCGTGCCGCGCCACCACCAAGTGCTAAACCTATTTTAGGCCTCATGCCAGTACTCCGTATTGCTGACAACTAGTGACGCAGTCATTCCACTGCTTGCTTTGGTGTAATTGATCCCACTCATGATGCTGTCTGGATTTCATTCTCTGGTGACGTTGTTGTGAAGCTTGCGGCATAGTATACCGCTCCAGCCCATCTAATGTACTTTGAGCGGCATCCTGATCATTGCAAACCAATACCACATCACAACCTGCGCCTAAAGCAGCTTGCGCACGCTCAATCATGGCGTCTCCGGCACAGGAAGCCCCTTCCATAGTCAGATCATCACTAAACACCGTGCCATCAAAGCCCAGCTTCATGCGCAGTAATTGCTGTATCCAGAATACCGAAAAGCCTGCCGGGTCCGGATCACATTGGTCATAAATCACATGCGCTGGCATTAAACCATCTAGTCCTTGTTCGATCATGTGTTTGAAAGGCACTAAATCGGCGGCGACAATTTCTTCATATTCACGATGATCTACCGGAATATCAACATGTGAATCTGCTGCCACAAAACCATGACCCGGGTAATGCTTGCCAACCGCTGCCATACCCGCCTGTTGCATGCCTTGGACGTAATGCTCAGCCAACTGCGCCACTATTTGTGGGTCACCGTGCAAGGCGCGATCACCAATCACCTGACTGTTTTCATAATCAAGATCGAGTACCGGCGCAAAACTGACATCTACCCCTACCGACAAACACTCTGCCGCCATTAACCAGCCCAGTCGCTGAGCCTGTTGGCAGGCGGCATTGCTATCTTGCGCATACAACTTGCCGATCTCTGCCAGAGGCGGCAAGCGCAAAAAGCCCTCACGCATACGCTGTACGCGCCCGCCTTCCTGGTCGACATAAATCACCAACCCCGGGCGGCAGGCACGAATCGCGGCTGTCAGGTTGGTAACCTGCTCAACACTCTCATAATTGCGGGCGAATAAAATTACGCCACCACATTGTGGGTGTAACAACAGATCGTGTTCTGCACGCTTCAGCTCCAGACCTTCAAGATCCAGAATGACAGGGCCGGTATTCAATTGCTCAGGCACTCTTGGGTGGCATTTGCCTGATGTGCACGTCGTGCTGACGATAGGCAAACTTGATGCCCTCTTTCTGACAACGCTTGTAGACCTGAACAATTAAGGCATCGACGGTGCGACCACGTGTGTAAGGCTCATCTACCCATGCCATGAGCTGACAACGCATGCCGTTTTCCTCAAAGGCTCTGAAGCGCACGCGCGGCTCAGGATCATCAGAGACATTGGGGTTGGCTTTCGCTTCTTCCACTAGTGCGGCTCGCACCAGATCAAGATCAGACCCGTAACGTACCGTAATATTGATTCTGAATCGGAATTTCTCATGCGGACCTCCGGACTCGTTAACCACTTTGGAATTACCCATGACATTGTTCGGGATGGTTAACTCCACGTCGTCTCGCGTGAGCAAACGGGTACTGCGAATACCAATGTCAGTCACTTCACCACGCTCACCGGATTTGAGTATGACGTAGTCACCAATCTTGTAAGGTGTGTCAGTGAGTATGAATACACCGGAGATAAGATTTGCCAGCGTATCTTTCGCCGCGAAACCAATGGCGATACCCGCCACACCGGCCGAAGCCAGCCAGGCCGTCATATCAATACCCCAGGTATTGAAGATCATGTAGATGGCCAGCGCGATAATGATGACAGTTGCCAGGTTCTCAAACAGTGGCAAGGTCTCGATCTTGAAGAACTCAAACTTGTTCTCCATTTTCGACGCGGAACGAATGAACAACTTCGAGAAACGAATAAAGAACACCATCAAGACCATGATGTTGATCGACTTGAGTATCGCGATTGAGCGCACATTAGCCTCATCACTGATTGGCAGGAAGCCCAGCGCAATCATCAAACCAAACATTAACAGCGTATAGAAAATCGGAGGACGCAGAATACGCACGAGCTCATCATCAAAATCGACACTGGTACGATTGGCAATATTGCTGAGGATGCGACTTAAAAACAGCGTCAGAAAATACGCAATAATCATAGTAGCAACGGCGACAATACCGGCCTGCAACCAGGAATTTCCGTCTGCAAATGACATCATTTCTGCAATCCGGTTTTGAATACTTAACAACTCTGGCTCTACGACCGGTTGCGTGGTGACAGCTTCTTCAGCCATGTTTTACTCCTTTGAGTAACGCTTATGTATTAACGGCAGTGGGTTGTGGTTTACGGGTAACAAACGACAAGGCCTCATTCAGCACCTCAAAGCCTGCCCCTTCCTTGCACGACTTTTCACTCAAGGTACGGCGCCAATGGCGAGCCCCCGGGCGACCGTGATACAGGCCGATCATGTGTCGTGAAACATGTTTCAAGTAAGTGTCATTGGCAAGCTGCTGCTCTATATACGGCTGCATGGAGGCAACAGCTTGCTCACGTGTTTGAATGTCTGCCGGTTGATCATAAATTACTTCATCAACCTCACTCAAAATCCATGGGTTGTGGTACACCTCGCGACCGAGCATCACCCCGTCTACGTATTGCAGGTGCAGCTGACATTCTTCAATGGTTTTGATGCCACCATTAATAATAATTTCCAGCTCCGGGTGCTCACGTTTGAGTTGATAGACACGCTCATAATCCAGTGGTGGAATATCGCGGTTCTCTTTCGGGCTTAAGCCTTTCAACCAGGCTTTACGCGCATGAATGATGAAGGTACTGACACCCGCGGCACTCACCTGCTGCACAAACGCTTCGAGCTGGGAATAAGTATCGGCTTCATCGATACCAATACGGGTCTTGACGGTAATGGGTATATCAACCGCAGCACGCATGGCAGTGACACAGTCTGCTACGGTATTTGGCTCTGCCATCAGGCACGCACCAAAACTACCACTTTGCACCCGATCACTGGGGCAACCGACATTGATGTTGATTTCATCATAACCGTATTCAGCGGCATAGACCGACGCCTGCGCCATTGCCTCGGGCTCTGATCCACCCAGTTGCAAGGCCAGCGGATGTTCCTGTTGATCAAAGCGCAGATGCCGGTCACGATCACCAAAGATTAAAGCATTGGCGGTAATCATCTCGGTATAGAGCATGGCATGACGGCT
>CALIRD010000052.1 GCA_938042355.1 uncultured Thiotrichales bacterium | reverse complement strand
GGTGCACGATGCTGTGACAGCACCGCGATCAATTTATCCATCACCTTGTCCAAGCCGAACCGAGTCATAGACTCTTCCTTGATTTCGACATACGACGTTACCTGCGGGTAGCCATCCAGATAATCCAATACCTCGGTGAGCAAGGGTACCGGTTCGGGATAGAAGTCCTGTTTGAATTTTTTCGGGTAGTGCGCGCTTAGTGCGGTTAGTTCAACACTGGTTTTTGAAAAGATACTGCCTTTTTCATCGCAGGTTCTATCTATCGTGTCATCGTGTATGACTACCAACTCTCCATCCGCCGCCATCTGCACATCAAATTCGATATGCGGTGCACCGGCGCCTACTGCTGCTGCAATCGACGACAGGGTATTTTCAGGATAGTGCTCCATTAAACCACGATGACCGACTAACGCTGGCACAGATCCAGCTGGTGGCGGCAAGGTGCGTAAAAAGTCGAAGTACAGCCAGTAGCGTTCCCGGATAGAACGATCAGCCTGAGGCGTAAAGGACTTCATGGTAATGTTTTGCCACCCGTCTGGTTGCCCGGCA
Source organism: uncultured Thiotrichales bacterium (assembly GCA_938042355.1). Classification (GTDB taxonomy): domain Bacteria; phylum Pseudomonadota; class Gammaproteobacteria; order CAZUMV01; family CAZUMV01; genus CALIRD01. The sequence continues at coordinate 33,369 of CALIRD010000052.1, read as the reverse complement.
GCCAACCAGGCAATACCCCGGGCGGTTGCTTCCGGGTTATCCACTCTTTCCACTGGCAGGCCGGTCAGGTTAGCCAGCTTTTGACAAACCGCGTGTTGCTGGCTCAGACCACCACTCAAGCGCAGGCGATTGATCGGCAATTCACGGCGCATTAACTCCAGATTGGTATTGAGCAAAAACAAAATACTTTCGGCTACTGCAACAGCCTTGCCGGCCTTACTGATTTTTTTATCTTCTGCCAGTATCTCCGGATCAACATCCCGTCGCCACCAGGGGCTGCCCAAGCCTCCGACACTGTTAATAAAAACAGGAGGTTCGGAAATCTCGTCACACCAGTCAGACAGATGTTCACGGGTATCGGGTAGATCCCACTCTTTTGTTGCCCAGCTCAATGCCGTGCCCGAGCCATTCACGGTACCTTCGCGCAAGTATCTGGTGGACTGTTGATCAGAGTACGCCACACTACTGAGCAGACCATTACCGCTTTGCCGCTGCTGCATCGGTCGCATCACAAAAGCACCGCTGCCCAGATTCATCAAGGCCGTATCATCCGGCAAACGTCCCGCGCCATGGATCGCTGCATTTTGATCGCCACCACTAGCCATGAAGGGAATACCAGTATCGAGTAGCTCCCCATACTCGGCAGCCATCGGTAGACATTCGGGCAAGCGATATCCCTCAAGTCCATAGAGCTTTACTAATTCAGGAGACCAATCCAGTGTATCCAGATCAAATAACTGGGTACGCTGAGCGTTACTGTGATCAACACAAAAACGCTTTTTACCCAACAAATGAAACAAGTAATACGACACCAATGGCGCCAGCATGACTGTATTTTTATCGGGTTTATGTTGGTCTACCAACCAGCGTAATTTACTCGCACCATAGTGTGCCGAGACCGGTAAACCCGTGATTGAGGTGATTGCCTGATGTTGATGACTGATCGTTTTTAAAAAATCGGCGGCGCGTACATCCTGCCAACTCAAAATCGGGCTGACGGCATTTCCGTCCTGATCCATGAGCAATACTGAGGAACGCTGGGTAGCAATACCGGCGGCACGCACTGAACCACGCTGTTCGTCGGTTAGACTATCGAGTAAACGCTGCACCGTGCCAAGCACAGAGTCGAGCAATTCCTGACTGTCTTGTTCTATCCAGCCATCTTGTACACGTTCCAGCTGGACCTTGGTCCATTTACTCTCTACCTGATTGCCATGCTGGTCGTATAACAGAGCACGAGTGGCATGCGTACCCTGATCAATTGCGATGTAATAATCCATTATTTACCATCCAGAACCGAATAAGCATTCTGCCGTACTCGCGAGTAGATTTCACCGTCTATATACGGTCGGCAAACTAACGTATTTAACGTACACTACGGCGTAGCATTCGAGAATACTGGAGTAAGGCATGAAACGTCGCGATTTTATAAAAAAGGCCAGCGCAGGCACCATCGTAGCCGGTGCGGCACTGGCAAGTGGCTGCAGTAAAGCAAGCGACTCGACCGCCGCTGCGCCCGCCGTAGCCAGCGGTAAAAAAATTACCTGGAAAATGGTGACTACCTGGCCGATGAATTTTCCCGGTCTCGGCACCGGCGCCAATCATCTGGCTGAGAAAATCGGCGAGATGTCCGGTGGCAGAATGACGGTCAAAGTCTATGGTGCAGGGGAACTGGTACCTGCCTTTGAAGTCTTTGATACGGTCACCACCGGTACCGCAGAAATGGGTCATGGCGCTACCTATTACTGGAAAGGTAAAGATCCCGCACTGCAATATTTTGCGGCACTGCCCTTTGGCATGACCGCAACCGAAATGAATGCCTGGCTATTGCATGGTGGTGGTCTGGAACTCTGGGCAGAAGCCTACGAACGCTTCGGACTGGTTCCGATGGCGGCGGGTAATACCGGGGTCCAAATGGCAGGCTGGTTTAATAAAGAAATCAACTCTGTGGCTGATCTCAAGGGTCTGAAAATGCGTATACCCGGACTAGGCGGTGAGGCACTGGAACGTGCCGGCGGTACGCCGGTCAATATTCCCGGTGGCGAAATCTACACCTCCATGTCGCAAGGCATTATCGACGCGACGGAATGGGTCGGGCCGTATAACGATCTGGCGTTTGGGTTGCACAAGGTTGCCAAACACTACTATTACCCGGGCTGGCATGAGCCGGGGCCTACGCTGGAATGCATGGTTAACCAAAAAGCCTATAACGCCCTGCCCGATGATCTTAAAGCCATCGTTAAAGCGGCAGCCAGTAGTGCCAATGAGTACATGCTGGCTGAATACAATGCGCGCAACAAAGATGCGCTGGCACAACTGAAAAACGATCACAGCATAACGCCACAACCCTTACCCACCGAAGTATTGGAAAATCTGAGGGGTTATGCTGCAGAAATCATCGATGAAATGGCCAACAGTTCTCCGCTTGCTACCCGCATACACAAGTCGTATTCGGACTTTTATGAGGGTGCGGTTCAGTGGTCAAATATCTCTGAACGAGCGTATCTGAATACGAGACCCGGCTAACACTCAATTTCACGTTTGTCACAATTCAGGTCCAGCTGTGCAACGAATTTAGTGTTAGAATTATAGATTAAACAAGGAAAGTCAGGCTTTTTATAACTTTCTGATACTAACTGCACAAATTTACAAAGCGTATCTCTATATTATTGTTGATTAAACACCAATAATATCGCCCAGAACGAATTAAAAATCGACATTGAAGCATGGAAGAATCTGACATCGAATTTGAAATAGACCCAACCAGCGAGTTCAAGGACAGCATTCTTGCGACGGCTTCGACTGTTTATGTCATCGATGATATGTCAACCGGGCGAGAGCTACTCAAAATGCTGATCGAAAGCATCGATCCGGGGCTAACAGTACGCGCCTTCGATAACCCGGAATATGTGCTGGATATGCTTGAAGAGGAAATCCCGGACCTTGTCTTAACCGACTTCCGCATGCCGCAAATGAACGGCGAGCAATTTATCAAAGCATTTCGCAAACAACCCAATTGCGAAGACATACCGGTTCTGGTGATCACCATCGATGGTCATAAGAACACTCGCTACAAATGTCTGCAAGCAGGCGCCAGTGATTTTCTCACCCGCCCGATTGATGAAGTAGAAGCTAAAGCGCGTTGCCTGAACCTGATTAAACTCCGTAATCAGCAACTGGCTTTACGTAGCCGCGCAGACCAACTCGAACATGAAATTGCTGAAGCCACTCGAGAAATACGTGCGCGTGAAAAAGAAACCATTTTCCGTTTGGCCCGCGCGGGTGAATACCGCGATGAAGACACCGGTAATCATGTGATACGCATGGCGAAATACTGCCGCACCATTGCTGAACAACTCGGTCTGGATCAAGAAGAATGTGAAGCCATAGAAATGGCAGCACCGATGCACGACGTCGGTAAAATCGGCATCAGCGATACCATCCTCAATAAACAATCCGGTCTGACCCGTGAAGAAGCCACTATGATGCATAACCACACCCGTATTGGTTATGAGATCCTCTCAGGCAGTGAATCCAAATACGTCAAACTAGGCGCCAACATTGCGCTCTACCACCATGAAAGATGGGACGGCAAAGGTTATCCGTTTGGCGTCAAAGGTGAAGATATCCCCATGGCAGCTCGTCTGGTTGCGATTGCCGATGTCTACGATGCACTACGCTCCAAACGACCCTACAAAGAAGCCTGGCCGCTTGAAAAAACTATCGCCTACATTGAAGGAGAGTCTGGGAAACACTTTGACCCCAACTGCGTCAATGCCTTTATGTTGTGCATAGGCACCATTCAAAAAATCGAAAAGGCGTTCGAAGACTAAAGCGCGCCCTTATGGGGTTTCTACAAACCCGAATGCGAAATAGCGCACAATTTCCTGTCAGAATAGACCGCCTGTCTTTTCAGTACTTTACAGCCCTATAAAAGGTGAACTGCGTCACATTGTATATTTTTTAAACAGTTAGTGAAGGGATAAAATATTCCAACAATTCAGGGCTATCTTTATTACAACAACATATTAAATGTCTTTCTTGAAATCAAAGCTGAATATCAAACAATATATTGATCAGCAAAGTAAATCTGATGCTGGCGAGTTACAACAACAACTCTTCAACAGATATGTGATCATTGCTGGAAGTATCATCTATTTATTGTACTTGTGGTATTCAAAGGAACTTAGCCAAGCTGCTGTTAACACAGCTATGGCAGTGAGTTTAATCACGTTATTCTCACTTGCCGTTCAAACTGCACTTTGGTTTAAAATCAACACCACTATTCTGAAAGTATCGAGTGTGTTCGCTGACGCTGCGATCATATCAAGTTTACTTATCATTCTCGGCTACAGTGGCAGTATATTTTTTGTTTTCTATCTCTGGCAAATTGTAGGTTATGGAATTCGCTTCGGAGTAACTTACTTAAAATTGATGGCAATAACCTGTTTAGTCAGCTTTTGTTATGTGATTAGTACAACTGCCTATTGGCAAAACAACATCATACTAAGTCTTGGGCTAATTCTGTCTTTAACCATTATACCTTTATACCTCGCCAAGCTAATAACCAGACTAAACCATGCATTGGAACACGCTAACGAAGCCAACATGGTTAAATCTCAATTTTTGGCCAACATGAGTCATGAATTACGCACACCTCTAACGGGTATTGTCGCTTCAGCAGATATGCTCAAGGATGAAGAGCTGGAAGGCGAAATCAGAAACAAAGTAAATATGATCAGCGAGTCAGCCAACACCCTGATGTCGATGATTGGTGATGTACTGGACGTCTCCAAAGTTGAGTCCGGTCGACTCGAATTGAATGTTGAAGAAGCTGAACTATTGACCGTACTCAAAAACGTTAAAAGCCTGATGGCACCGCAAGCACAACGTAAGGGTCTGGACTACATAGTGGAAATGGATCCGGAGATGTTCCAGCAAGCTGAATTTGCGCCGGTTGAACTGCAGCAAATACTGATAAATCTGGTGGGTAATGCCATCAAATTTACCCAGATGGGCAATATCACCTTGCGTGGTACCAGTGAAGATCTGGACGGCAAACCTGGCTGGCGCTTTGAAGTTCAGGATACTGGCATCGGTATTGATGAAGCGTCTATCGAGACCATTTTTGACCCCTTTGTGCAGGCCGACTCCGGCATCACCCGACAATTTGGTGGAACTGGTCTAGGCACGGCGATTTGTAAAGAATTTGTCAACAAGATGAATGGCTTTATTGGTGTAGATAGTACGTTGGAACAAGGCTCCACGTTTTGGTTTAAAATCCCGGTCAGTTATACGCAAAATGAAATCAATACCTCACCTATTAACACCTCACGCTTGTTCTCTGTGGCATTGATAGATGAAGAAAAACGCAAAATTAAGTCCGTCTTTAGTGACACTGTGATCACCCAACTGGATTTCAGTAAACCAGAGCAAGCCATACAACGACTCAAAAATTCGGAGCAACCGATACTACTCACCGGTAAAGACCTGAGTAATCACCGTTGCGAACAAATCTCGGCTACTCTGACAAAGCATAAACTGGGGAATACTCCAATCATTCGCATGGGGCAGGACAAAGGCCTGTACCGCATCAGCTTTACCAATAACCAGAAATCTCTGGAATTATGGACAACAACTAGTACCAGCACGAACACCATTAACCAGATACTAAGCAGCTATCTGCATCAACCGATTGCCAGTGAAAAACTGAAACCCTTGCGCCCGCTGAATATTCTGGTGGCGGATGATGCCAAAACCAACCGTGACATACTGAGCATGATGCTGGAAAAACAGGGTCATCACGTTACTCTGGTCAATGACGGTCTGGAGGCAATGGAGCAACTGAGCCATTCCGATGCAAACTATGAACTGGTCATACTGGATCGCAACATGCCGGGTATGGATGGCATCAACGTACTCAAAACCCATCGTGTATCCAATACCTGGCGTCGCAATAACACAACCAAATTTCTGTTAATTACAGCTGATGCCACCGAAGAAACCCGGCTTGCGGCTTTTGAAGCTGGTATGGACGGCTTTTTAACCAAACCACTTATTGGTAAAGATATTAGTGTTGAAATACAACGCCTGTATCCCGATTTATTTGTTGAAGAACATCGGAAAGTAGACGGTGAGCAAGCGATTGCACTTGCGGTAGACAATACCAAAACAGTTTCAAAGATCTATATCGATTACGCGGTATTGGACAACCTTGGCGATATGGCACCAGACGGCAACACATTCATTGAGCGCATGGTGAATTCTTTTCTGAAGGATGCAACAGCCATGCTTGAAGAACTTACCCAGGGTTTTTCTGAGCAAGACTACGGGCAAACACTGGAAGCCGCTCACGCCCTGAAAGGTAGCTCACTACAAATTGGTGCCCCCATACTGGCGGAGTTTTGTAACGATTTACGGCTGATTGCACGCATCGATTTCACACCAGCGTACTGCTCTGAGTTACAACAGCAATTGCAAGAAATTTATAGCTGTACTATCGAAGAATTTAATCAGTATCTAGCAGATCTTGTAGTGTCCGAAGATCATTCTTCTTCATCAACACCTCAATAATCCGCCGCTCTTTCTCACCAAGATCCAGCGCTGAATCCACCCAGCGATCAGTAATGGCATACATTTCTTCACGGTCTACCGGCGCAAACTGCTCCACCATACTGCGCATGGTATCGATACCCTTCTTTTGTCGGTGACGTTTGGCAATAAAGGCAGAGGCGGTACTGTCACCCTCACCCTCTTCACAGACGATATCCACCACACCCATGTCATGCAGTTGTTCTGCTGTATAGATTTTTGCTGAAAAAATAATTTCTTCCGCCACGTGCACAGGCACCCGGCGTTTAAGCAAGGTAAAAGCACCCATACCCGGGAACATGCCAAATCGGGTTTCAGGAAACGAGAACAAAGATTGTTTTTCAGCGATGACAACATTGGCGCCGAGCGCGCCCTCAAAGCCACCACCAAAAGCCGCACCCTTAACAATTGAAATCGTCGTGATGGGCTTATGATAGTTGACCGCACCGTTATAGACGAAGTCTGTTGAGACTCGGGCATATTTTTCCAGAGTCGCACGATCGTGCGTTACTGAACACTGTGAGAATAAACCAAGATCGCCACCCAAACTAAAAATACCGGGAATTGCGGAGGTGAAAATCTGGTAGTTAAGATCACCTTGCTGATCAATATGGTCTTTAACTTCATTCTGGACCTGCTGTAAATCATTCAGCATTTCCAATGTAATTCGTTTAGGCGCGTCTTTATTCAGGATTGCCCAATGAACACCGTGCTTTTTGTCAAAGAAGGTGGATATATGACTGCTGTGATGATCTTTCTTGCGTGGAATATAACTGATATTGGCTGACATGATTTAATTCTCTTGATTATGTTATTAAATAGTTTTTTTAATGCTCGGTTTTATAGATGGTTTAAGTTTTTCTGTTCCAAAATAGCTCTGTGATGTTCATCACACTTTTATTCACTGTTCCGCGAGCTTACCACAACTGTTAAAAGACTACATAACACTTTGTTTTTGTAGGATTATCGTGTTTTTCAGCAGTGAAAAGCTACCATTTATCCAGAATTTGATGGTGCGCAAGGTTTAGAATCCTCTATGCTCGATTGAGATGCGCGCTTTAAAACTTTGCATCAAATCACAACTTTTTGTCATCCTGATGACGAGTTATAACTTAAAATAATGACACTCCTGAGGAAAGAAAGAGCCCATGCTGGATAACGTAAATCTGGAACGTCAAATCTGTGACATCGTGGCAGAATGCCTGGGTCTTGATCAATCGGTTACGCCCGAGCAAACCTTCAAAGAGCTCGGGGCAGACTCCATCGATATGGCAACACTGATTGTCACGTTGCAGGATGAGTTTGCAGAACAAGACACCATTGACGAAAGCCTGCTTGCCGAGATTAAAACACCGGCCGACATTATTGAATTGATCAACACACTACCTGCCACATAATCCTGATCACGCCCGTTCGATTTTTCTTGTAAGATACAAGCAGTTGTTACTGAGGATTTAACTTGCGTGTATTTGTAACGGGTGTAGGCATGGTCAGTCCTTTAGGTATTGGCGCAGAACACAACTGGCAACGGATGTTGAATGGTGAAACCAATATTCACCCAATCCCTTCTGATTGGTATAACTTTAGCAATTTCACTTCACACTATTACAGCCCACTACCTGATTTTGATTTTTCAGAATTACACTTTACTCGTAATGAGATTACCCAGAAAGACCCAGCCACCTTATTAGCCAATCTCTCATCACATGAAGCATTGGTAAATGCTGAGTTTGATCTTGAACAAATTAGCAAGAAAAACAACCAATACAAAGTTAATGCAACCGATGAACAAAGACTGGGGATCGCATTTGGAACAGCCGCAGGTGGTTTGGACTCATACCTCGCGAATATCGGCCTACATGTTTTTGGAAACGTAAAAAAAGAGGTACTGCGCCTTAGCAATAATAATTCAGAAATTGAATCGTGTTTAAACTCACTACAATTTGCAAAACGTTTTTCTCCTTTTACTGTGTCAAAAGTGATTACTAACACGATAGCTGCAGCAACAGGAATTAAATACTCTACTAAAGGCCCAGTCAGATCTGTAACTCAGGCATGCTCAAGCGGCACAACTGCAATTGTCCAAGGTTGGGAGTTGATACAATCTGGAGCAGCAGATCTGGTAATTGCAGGTGGCGCAGAATGTTATAACGATGCATACGGAGCAGTTATGCGTAGCTTTGATGTTGCAGGTGCGTTAACCAAAGCAAAAGCAGGCTCCCCTGTAGATAAAATTAATCAACCATTTGACGAAAATCGAAATGGTTTTTTATTTTCACAAGGAGGTTCTGGCACCTTGATTCTTGAATCTGAAGCGCATCTTGAGCACAGAAAAGTAAGGCCTCTCGCTGAACTAAAAGCCTGCATGGAAACATTTGATGCTCATTCTATTATGATTCCTGATCCAGAGGGGGCACAAATTGAACGCTTGATAAAAAGTGTCATTGCTAATGCGAAGCTTGAACCTGAGAATATTGACTACGTTAACACACATGGCACGAGCACAATCGCAAACGACAAAACAGAATCTGAAATACTGGATAAAATATTTGGTAAGAATGCTGCACTTAACTCAACAAAATCATTGCTTGGACATACGTTCGGTGCATGTGGCGCTATTGAAGCTATCGTCAGCGCATTAAGTATCAGAGATCAGGAACTACACCCGAGCCTGAATCTGGAGAACCCCATTGCTGACCTGGACTTTGTCACCGAACGACGAAAACAGAAAGTAGACCATGTACTCAGCCACTCATTCGCCTTTGGCGGACACAATAGCGGCATAATCCTGGGCAAGGTTTAGGAGAGTAAAAATCCTGAGACAACATCGCTATAACCTTTAATGCGGAGAGCTCTAGACATCCCAGCCCGAAACAATTGCCTGGCCGGGTAATTGATGAAACCTTGTTCCATCAGACTCCAGTGTGTAGATTGTACGTTTATCAGCACCGACACCATAAGGCACTGTCGTTAGCACATAGTGTGGTTTTCCATTTCTGTCGCTCAGCTCGATCTTGACTCGATACTGCCAGTTACCTGACATGAATGAAGAAACACCACCACTCGAAGGCAGGCCGAGCTCTTTGACCTGGTCTGTGTAAATGCCGTTCTTGTTGAAATAGCCTGCTTGTAAATTTGCAGCCTTGTTGAGTGCTCTCACAGCTTCTTTATGAGTTTGGCGCTCTACTTTGTTTTGATATAACGGATAACACAAAACAGCAAAAACCACTCCAGCCAGAATAAGCAACCAACACGTTTTTGCTCTGATCGAAATATGGTTTTGCTGTGTGCTTGTTGACATGAGGTGATCTATATAACCAAGACTAGACTTTAACCGGTGTGAGTATCACAGTAAAACCCTGTATCAGTAATTCTTTCTCTCCCAACTCTCTATACTTCTTATCTATTTTATTAAGTGCGGTAGGTAGTTTTTCCCAGTTACTTTGCTCAAGGACATCTACTTCAAAACCCGCCTCTTTAAACAAGTTGTTCATTTCCGAGTAACGAATGCGGTTGGTATAAAAACCGGAGGAGGTCATAAAATTCGATTCCCAAACTTTATCTGAAAACCTCAAATTATTTAATGCACCACCCAAGTGATCCTTTAAATCGATACTGTGTGAACATTTACCGTCTGCTTTTAGTATGCGATGGATTTCTTTCATCGAATCAAGAAACTCATGCTCGCGCACATGCTCAAGCACCGCTTGCGACCAGACAAAATCAACGCTGTTGCTTGCTATCGTTTTCAGCGATGCCAGACCTTCGGTCAGATAGGCCGCATTGTAAACCTGTAATACTTGCGGGAGAGTCTGAACATTTTCGAGCAGTAAATCTCCACCCTTTGTTGCTGCAAGATGTTTATCCGCCAGCTGATACATCTCGATATCCTGATTGGCAAAATTTCCGGCATCCACCATCCAGGTTTTAGCGGCGCCAGACTTGTTAGCTACGATGGCAGACAACAATGAATCCCCCGGCCCTAATTCCAGACCGACAAAACCATCCGGCGGATTTACCCGTCGGTAGTGCTCCTGAAATATTCTTTGTGCATAGTCTATAGATTGCATTTGACCGTGTTCAAATAACCCCAGCCTTTTCCATAAACCATAACCAAGCGGCAAGCGTGCCAACACTATTTTTGCGGCTATTTTCGCCCACCAGGGCAGGGCTTTTTTTATGATTCCCAGATTCATGTTACGTCGCTTGTGTAGTCAACGAAAATTATAAACGCTATGATGATCTATTCGTTGTTCCACCACACATTTGTGCCAGTCCAATGGCATTTAATCGGACCTGTTGATTAATTTATGGACTCTATCTGGTTTTATCCATTAGCGATAATGGTCGTGTTGCTTGTGGGAGTAGCTAAAGGTGGATTTGCCGGAGGAGTTGGTTCCTTGTCAGTGCCGATACTCGCGCTGGTGATCGACCCGAGAATTGCCGCTGCTATCATGTTACCCATTATCTGTGTGATGGATTTATTCGCGGTGCATAGTTACCGTGGTGAGTACCATCGAGCCAATCTCCGGATTTTGATACCTGCGGGTTTAGTGGGGGTATTTCTTGGCGCGATCACGTTTCAGTTGATGAATGTTGCAATGATCAAATTGATCATTGGCGTGATCGCGATTCACTTTGTGATTAACTATTTTTATAACCAGCGTAAACAGACAGCGCCAGTAAGCAGACCCGTGAATACCATAAGCGGTTCTGTTTGGGGCACAATTGCCGGCTTTACCAGTTGTGTTGCGCATGCTGGCGGGCCACCCTTATCGGTTTACCTGCTACCCCAGCATCTGGACAAGCGGGTTTTTGCCGGCACCATGGTTCTGTTTTTTATCGTTATCAACTACAGCAAGCTGTTGCCCTATTACTCACTGGGTTTATTGCAATTTTCACAGCTGAAAATTTCACTGATCCTCTTGCCTATGGCGCCTATTGGCGTATGGCTCGGTAGCTGGCTGACACGCCGCGTAGAGCAGACTGTTTTTTATCGCATCAGTTATATATTTTTATTTATGGTTGGAATTAAACTGTTATTCGATGCATGCACTAGCTGGTTTTGATCTCAAGCTACAATACACTCTCGATAATGGCTGGATACGTGAAAATCTGACTATGATGCAGTTGCCTGTCTTCTCCAACCGTACTTACACATTTTTGAATTTTGTCAGAGTCTCGATTTATTAATATCCACAGACCGTTAGAAAAAGGGTATCCTTAGTGCATAAACCCGTGTGTTAAAGACCCAGATATTGACAACACTCACTACACAATTCACTTTGTTTAACCGTCTTCCAGCAAATTTTGAAAAGCTGTTGGAAGATTATTACGTGCCCTTGGCCGAGTGGATAAATGATCAGCGTAAACCTGATGAAACGCTAATAGTCGGCATTAACGGTGCGCAGGGAACCGGTAAAAGTACTCTGGCAGATTTCCTTGCATTACACCTGCATACTGACCCGGGTATTCGGGTTGCGACTTTCTCTATTGATGATATTTATTTAACCAAAGAAGAGCGCAAGGTGTTGTCGAGCCGGGTTCACCCCTTACTCGCTACTCGAGGAGTGCCTGGCACTCATGACATACAACTGGGTATTGATGTCATCAACTCCTTGCAAAACCTCAAAGCGGGCGAGAGTTATCGTATTCCTGTATTCGACAAAGCCAAAGATGATCGAGCACCCGCAGAAAACTGGGTTGAGATTGATGGCCCTATCGATGTGATAATCATGGAAGGCTGGTGTGTTGGATCATTCCCGGATTCAGAACTATTGCTCCATGATCCTATCAACGAGTTGGAAGAAAAAGCTGATCGCCGAGGGATTTGGCGACACTACGTGAATGCCCAGCTTGAAAACGAATATCAAAAATTATTCGATTTTCTTGATTTGTTGGTTTTTATGCAGGTGCCAGACTTTGACACAGTATTCGACTGGCGCCTCGAGCAGGAAACCAAACTAGCCGATATCAGTAATGACGAAACCAGCGAAATCATGGGGCCGGCAGAAATAGCGCGCTTTATACAACTGTTCCAACGCATTACCGAATTGAATCTAAAGATTATGCCCAGCCTTGCTGACTGTGTGATCAAACTCAATAAAGAACATAATATTGATGAATTACGATATCAGCGGCAAACCTTTGATGACTAGCGCTTTCTAAAAATCATCACTCGCGACGTTACAAGCTCAAGCCGCAATCCCAGCTTTTTTACTAACCATTCAATACTCTGTCTGGAATAAAAACAGATATGGGTAGGATCATTTTTATAGTGCCAATCTGGAAAGGTTTCTCTACCACTGTGTAAAGCCGTCATGACACCAAGTAATCCACCCTTGGTTAACTGTTTTACCAACTTCTTCACTTCAACCAATGGTTGCGATAGATGCTCCAGCACTTCTGTCATAGTGACAATGTCATACCGGTTTTTCAGCACCTCTTTGTCAGGTGCATAAAACACATCATAATTACTTGCCAAATAGCCCTGTTCTTCCATCATCAGCGACAACGTTGGACCCGGACCCGAACCAAAATCGAGCAGTCTCGCTGGCGCTGGTTTTAAGTTCATGAGAGGTAGACACAACTGGTTGAGAAACTCACGGTAGGCAAGATCATCCGGTGAATTTTGATGTAAGTCGTACTGTGCTTTTTCTTCTACCGTCGACAAATGCTGGTTGGGGTGAGCTGCAATCAAGTCACATTTCTGGCAGTGCTGATAATGTTGGTGAAATATTTCACCGATAGCTCCACACAAAGGACAATTGAATCCATTCATGTTGTCATTGTGGACTAATTCAGTGTTGCTATCCACGGATAGCTGATACACGCCGCTCCTTCGCGCAACCTACAAGCGGTACCGAAGTCTAAGGAGATAGTCGAAAAATGTTCCTGCATTTCCGACATCCCACACATCCCTGTGCGTGCTAATACTGCTCCGGCATCCATGCCTCTCGCAGCATACACTCCATCCATGGAGATAAAAAAGGGCGCCGAAGCGCCCTAATGAGGAGGGTTTTTAATGAATCGTTTAAGTCAGAGGGGTAAATTAGTTATTTACAAATTCCGGATAGGCTTCCATTCCACATTCATGGAAATCCACGCCTTCGTATTCGACTTCTTCGCTGACTCTGATACCCATAATCTTCTTGAGTACGAACCAGACGATGCCACTGGTGATAAACACCCAGCCAAAAATCGTGACAGCACCGATAATCTGTCCAACGAAGGTAGAACCATCATTGGTCAAAGGTACCAACAACAAGCCTAACAGACCGACGACACCATGCACTGAAATCGCACCAACCGGGTCATCAATTTTGATTTTGTCGAGCGTGATGATGCTGAAGACCACTAACAAACCACCCATAGCACCAAACAAGGTTGCCTGTAATGCGGTTGGTGTTGATGGTTCTGCCGTGATGGCTACCAGTCCAGCCAGTGCTCCGTTCAATGCCATGGTCAGATCCGCTTTTTTGAACATGATTTGCGACAAGATCAACGCTGCGATCAAGCCACCTGCTGCCGCCGCATTTGTGTTCATAAACACGACAGCAACTGCATTTGAATTCTCGACGTTCGAGGTAGCCAATACCGAGCCACCATTGAATCCAAACCAACCCATCCATAGTATGAAGGTACCGAGTGTGGCTAACGGCAAGTTTGCACCAGGTAATGCCTTGGCTTTACCTTTTTCATCGTACTTACCCTTTCGTGCGCCCAGTAACAACACACCCGACAAGGCTGCTGCTGCACCGGCCATATGCACTATGCCTGAACCGGCAAAATCTGAGAATCCCAGATCACCGAGGGTGTACATACCAAAGACCGCATTACCGCCCCAGGTCCATGATCCTTCCATGGGGTAGATAAATCCTGTCATCACCACCGCGAAAGCCAGAAACGCCCAGAGCTTCATGCGTTCTGCGACAGCGCCGGAAACAATCGACATAGCCGTTGCAACAAATACAACCTGGAAGAAAAAGTCTGCTGATGGCGCATAGGTGGCTGGCTCAGCAGCACCTGTAAAACCATCACCGGTAATACCGGAAAGTAGCCAACCTGCTGAGCCATACATAATGGTATAGCCACAAATTAAATACATGGTACAAGCAATAGCGTATAGAGCTACATTCTTGGTCAGTATTTCAGTGGTATTTTTAGTGCGAACGAGACCGGCTTCGAGCATGGCAAAACCTGCCGCCATCCACATAACCAGGGCACCGCAAATTAGAAAGTAAAATGTATCCAACGCATACTGTAGTTGAACAACGCCTGATGTTAGTTCTGTCATTTCCATAGTGTTCTCCTTATAGTGCTTCTGGGCCGGATTCACCTGTACGGATTCGTACGGCTTGTAAAATATCGGAGACAAAGATCTTGCCGTCTCCAATTTTTCCGGTGTTGGCTGCTTTACTGATTGCCTCTATTGCTTGATCCAGCAGACCATCATCCAGCCCCACTTCCAGTTTTATTTTTGGTAAAAAATCGACGACGTATTCTGCGCCTCGATACAGCTCGGTATGCCCCTTTTGACGACCGAAACCTTTAACCTCGGTTACGGTGATGCCTTGCACACCAATTTCAGACAAAGCTTCACGCACATCATCCAGCTTGAAGGGTTTAATTATTGCTGTGATCATTTTCATCTTTTCTCTCCTATGCGTAGTTGGTCCTGTTAGAACGTCCAACCGTAAGAAACAATGGCGCGAACATCGTCATCGCCATCCAGGTCATTGGTTACCAGCCCGAAACTGAAATCGCCCTTGCTGATGCTGGCTCCAAAGTGTGCAACTTCGCCGCCATCGCTATCAAAATCATAGTTACCGGCGTACAAGCTCAAACCGTAGTCATCGGACAAATCAAGGTCATAGCCAATGTTGTAGTAAATGTAGTCAGCATCCGTGAAGTCCGCATCTACCTGATAAGACAGACCGACCGACAAACCGCCAAAACCCAGGCTGCCGTAGACTTCAGAAAAATCAGACCCATCCAGATTTGGGTAGGCGTAATAAATAAATCCGACGTCGTAACTCATGCCGCCATCAAATTCACCGCCATAGCCGAGATACAAATCAAGCTCGTAACCGGCGTCCGGGCCAAAGTCGACATTGGAGACCCAGGTACCAGCGTAAAATCCTGATTCGGCGGTATAGTCGAGACCACCGGATACAGCAGCCTGATCTTGCGTTTGCGTTAAACCACGCCAGACGTAATTGTTGGTTATGCCGATATTACCTTCGAGTTCTGCCATTGAAATGGATGATGATGCGACCAGTGCTAACCCGATGATGGCGCGATTGATTGTGTTCATGTTTATCTCCTGAAACTTTATGTGTGGTTATGGTGTTCAGGAATGTTCTTACAGATATCGTGCCAACTTTTAGATCTGCTTAAAATAGAGTAAATACAGATACTTAATAACTCGCTTTCCTGATTATGCGGTAGCGAAAACCTTTCCTGAATTTCAACGCACTAGGGTGGTGCGTTAAACCTCAATTGCTGTCCCAATGCAGTGCAGCTGATCTATAATGAATGTATTGATATCAAAGGAAGACACTATGTTGAATCCACAAAAGCTCGATGAATTTGCCAAACGCCTGGGTGACTTGCTGCCTGAATCCGCCAGCCAGATGCAAAGTGAGATAGAAAAAAACATGAAAGCCGGACTACAAGGCGTGGTGCAAAAAATGGATCTGGTCACCCGCGAAGAATATGAGGTACAGCGGGAAATACTGACCAGAACGCGCGAAAAACTGGACAAATTGGAGCAAAGACTTGCCGAATTAGAGTCGTGACCAGGCTCGCGTCTTAATCGTAATATTTACACCGGCTATCCGACAAGCGCTAGAATATGAGTACTGAAAAGGTATGTTGTTCATAAGCTGACTACATAAATCTCTATGCGCCTGATTCTCACTCTTTTTCTGATAGCCCTGATTTCCGCCTGTGGTGGCTCCAGTGAAGTCGATACGCTTGACCTGTCTCCGGTCATTTCACTAAACGGCAATGCAGAAATCTCTCTGACTCAGGGTACTGAATTTTCAGACCCGGGCGCAGTCGCCAATGACGAGGAAGATGGAGACCTTTCCAGTTCAATTACCGTTGAATCAAATCTCGATGTATTTGCGGTCGGTGAATACGAGATCACTTATTCGGTCACTGATTCAGCCGGTAATAGCAGCTCGATCACGCGCACAATTACGATCACGGGAAATGCTGGTAATCGCGCTCCTGAAATCATCTTGAATGGTGATAAAAACGATACCACCGCATTTGGCTCTAGCTATACCGAACCCGGCTTTACTGCCAGTGATGAGGAAGATGGTGATTTAACGGCCGCGGTTGTGGTTGAGTCTGTACTGGATACGCGCTTTCCCGGTGAATATGAAATCACCTATCGCGTCACGGATTCTGAAGGAGCACAAAGCAACGTCTCTCGTTCAGTCTTAGTAAGAGATGCTGAACCAGAAACCAGGCAAGATGCGGCGCGTTTTTTACAGCGTATCGGTTTTGGTGCTACCGAAAATGAAGTGGATGCACTGCTGGACGATGGCTATCAAACCTGGCTGGATGACCAGATTGCAATGGCGCCCAGTCTGCAATTACCCAAACTGCTCACCTACATGGAGGGACGAGGGTTTCAAACTACCGATGTTCAGGATCCTGCCTTTGGCTATCAGGTGCAATTATTACGAGAAGATGCCTGGTTTGATGCGGTCGTCAATCAACCTGACCAACTACGCCAACGTGTTGCATTTGCCCTGAGTCAGATTTTTGTTATTTCCTGGAATGACGATCAACTACAACAGCGTCCTCAGGGTGTCGCCAACTACAATGACATTCTGGTTAATCAGACTTTCGGAAACTTTCGCGACTTGCTTGAAGAAGTAACACTAAACCCGCTGATGGGTATTTACCTGAGCATGCGTCGTAACGAAAAAGCAGACCCGGATAAAAATATTCAACCCGATGAAAACTATGCACGTGAAGTAATGCAGTTGTTCACAATCGGACTGGACCTCTTAAATGAAGATGGGAGCGTTCAGACCAATAGCGCAGGGCAGGCAATACCAGCCTATACACAACAAGATATTTTAAATTTTGCGCGCGTCTTTACTGGCTGGAATTATGGTGATGCGGATCGACTACGCACCAATTCTCGTACCTTGCAAAGTGAATTGATACCAATGACAGCCTTCGAGGATTACCATGATACCGATGCTAAAACACTATTACGGAATGTCCAGGTTGAGGGCGGCAAAAGTGCAGCTGAAGATCTGGAGATTGCGCTCGACAATCTATTCAACCACCCAAATGTTGGACCCTTCATTGGCAAACAACTCATACAAAAACTGGTCACCAGCAACCCTTCACCCGAATACATTGCGCGAGTCACTCGCACTTTCAATGACAATGGCGCTGGCGTGCGTGGTGATCTTGCCGCCGTGGTCAAGGCAGTATTAATGGATCCGGAAGCCTTGCTTGGCCATATCGAACAACCCACCACCTTCGGCAAACTCAAAGAACCACTGATAAAACTGATTGCTCTGTGGCGCGCGTTTGAGGCACAGCCTGTGGTGCCTGATCGGTTTCGTTTTTCGGGCACTTTAAGTGACTTTGGTCAGGAACATATGCGCTCGCCTTCCGTCTTCAACTTTTTCCAACCAGGTTTTAGCCAACCAGGTGCGATACGCGATGCAAATTTATTGTCGCCGGAATTTCAGATTCTGGATGAGTCGACTGCTGTCAATATGCACAATGAGATGCGTTATTCCTCCATTTCAGTTGACTGGCGAACAGACAATCCCGATTACAACAAAAATCGTATCGTTCTCGATATTGAATATGAAAAAACCATCGCCGATGATCCATCACAACTACTGGATCATGTTTCGAATAAATTACTCGGCTATGCGCTGCAAGGTGAAGTACGAGACTCGATGGTGGAATACCTCGGGACCATCAATAGTGACAATGACGAAGAACGGGTTGAGGACGCCATCTACCTGATCATGTCCACACCCGAATATGCCGTACAACGATAGAGATCCTCATGAAAAATAAAAAACTCAGTCGTCGTAGTTTCATCCAGAGTGTTGTCGGTGCCAGTATTTCAGGTAGTGCCTTATACGCCACTCTGGGTTCTCTAGGCGCCAGCCGTGTTTTGGCCGCCGATGCCGATGACTATAAATCGCTGGTCTGTATTTTCATGTTAGGAGGTAATGACGGTTTTAATACACTGGTACCGACCAGTACAGCAGAATATAACGAATATGCTGCAGCACGCCAAAATCTAGCGCTTGCTCAAGCCGACTTGTTACCGATCAGTCCTCTTAACAATGACGGTGCCAGCTATGGTCTTCATCCGGGCATGCCGGGCATCCAGAGTTTATTTAATAATGGCGATATTGCCTTTTCCGCTAATGTGGGTGCTCTGGTAGCTCCCACCACTCGAAACGACTATGTCAATTCCAGTGTTGCCTTGCCACCCAATTTGTTTTCGCATAACAGCCAACAAAATTTCTGGCAAAGCGTAGAGGCCTTTGAAGCCCAGAAAATTGGTTGGGGTGGCCGCATGGCTGACATACTCAATACTGTTAACCCAGATGCCCTGCTTCCCTTGAATATATCGTTGAGTGGTTCAAATCTGTTACAGGTAGGCTCCAATACCACATCATTTAATACCAGTAGCAACGGAGCGATAGATTACGCCGGTTTCTGGCGCGATCGACGTCGTGATCTGGTACGTTCAATCTATACTGAAAACAAGTCTCATTTATTTGAAACTGCATTTTCAGAAACCTTGGATCGTTCTATAAGTTATTCAGAAGAATTAAGTGTTGCACTGGAAAACACACCCGCACCTGCTACGACCTTCACTGACAGCAAGTTATCTGCAAACCTGAAAGCTGTTGCTCACATGATTGCAGCACGCAATGAACTAAAGATGAATCGACAGGTATTCTTTGTCGGCTTTGGCGGTTTTGATACTCACGACACCCATTTGAATAGACATGCCGGTCTGCTAGAAGAACTGGATGCCGGTTTAACCGAGTTTCAACAAGAAATGGTGGCAATTGGTTGTCACAATAGTGTCACCACCTTTACCGCCTCTGATTTCGGCCGCACCCTGACCAGCAACGGCGATGGCAGCGACCATGGTTGGGGTAGCCACCACTTGATCATGGGTGGCGCTGTGAATGGACAGCACATTCATGGTGAGATGCCACCTCTGGTGATTGATGGCCCACAGGACACTGGCCGTGGACGCATCATACCCACGTTATCTGTTGATCAATACGGTGCGACGCTGGCTAAATGGCTGGGTGTCGCAGACAATGATCTCGATACAATATTTCCAAATCTGACTAATTTTAACCAACGAGATATCGGGCTCTTTAGTTAATTGGTCAAGCCCGTAGCAACTGATTCTCGACTCAGGAATCAATCATACTAATTATGGGTACCTGACAACCTTAAAGCAGGCTACAATCTGTTGATGCCTGATTCTAATAAATTACACCAGGGCAGCGATCAACATGTAATGGAATACTTCTGATGAGCCTGGCTCTGGTGCATTCACGCGCACAGGTCGGAATTGACTCGCCTGCGGTTGAAGTCGAAGTTCATCTCGCCAATGGCCTGCCCTCTATTTCAATTGTCGGCATGCCGGAAACCGCCGTCAAAGAAAGTAAAGACCGGGTCCGGGCGGCGATCATCAATTCCAATTTTGAATTTCCCAATCGACGCATCACTATTAACCTGGCTCCAGCTGACTTACCCAAGGAAGGTGGACGATTTGATTTACCGATAGCTCTGGGAATACTGGCGGCATCTGGCCAGATACCAGTAAATAGTCTGGATATCTATGAGTGTATTGGCGAACTCTCATTAGCTGGCGAATTACGTGGTGGACGCGGTGTATTGCCTACAGCCCTGGCGTGCGCCAGAGCTAAACGTGAACTGATTCTACCACTGGAAAGTGCTGCTGAAGCGGCACTCGTAAGTGGGCAAACTATCAGAGCTGCCGGTCACCTACTGGATGTTACTCAACACCTGGTCACTGGCACGAGTTTGCCTGAGTATCAACATCAACAAACTGCCCATGAGGCTAGCTACAACATAGATATGTCGGAAGTGAAGGGCCAAAGTCAGGCCAGGCGAGCACTGGAAATCGCCGCGGCTGGTGGGCACCATATGATGATGGTTGGCCCCCCCGGAACTGGCAAGACCATGCTGGCGGATAGAATTCCCACCATCATGCCACCCATGACCGATGAGGAAGCGATCGAGAGTGCAACCCTGCAATCCATCAGTTTGAGCGGCTTTAATCCAATCCACTGGAAAAAACGAACCGTGCGTAAACCCCACCACACGTCGTCCGGCGTAGCTTTAGTGGGTGGTGGTTCAATTCCACGGCCAGGCGAAATTTCGCTGGCGCATCATGGCATACTTTTTCTGGATGAATTAACCGAGTTTGATCGACGCGTGTTAGAGGTGCTCAGAGAACCTCTAGAAAATGGTGAAATCACTATTTCGCGTGCCGCCAGGCAAGCGGATTTTCCGGCTCGCTTTCAATTAATTGCTGCAATGAACCCTTGCCCACAAGGTTACGATTGTGATCTTCGCCACAATTGCCGTTGTACCCCTGAACAACAACGGAAACATCGTGCACGAATTTCCGCACCGATGCTGGATCGAATTGACTTACAAATCGAGGTACCGAAACTAGCCAAAGAGGCATTGCGTTCTGATAGCGAAAGTGAGGACAGTGAAAGCATTCGAGCACGGGTGATCGCTGCACGAGAACGTCAATTAAAACGCAGTGACAAGATCAATGCTGCGATGAATAATAAAGAGATCGACCTGCACTGTAAGCTGGATCAATCAGGTCAGCAATTACTCGACTCTGCCATGGATAAATTCAGACTATCTGCGCGTGCCTATCACCGCATTTTAAAAGTTGCACGTACCATCGCTGACCTGGCTGACAGCGATTCGATCACCCCGACCCATATTGGAGAAGCGCTCAACTATCGAGCGATGGACCGCTGGCAAGCGGGCCAACTGTGAATTCATCTGTCACCGGGATCAAAGGTGTCTATTTTGTTCTGGTAGTCATTTTTATTGATTGTCTGGGTCTGGGTCTTATCATGCCGGTTATGCCAGAACTGATCATGGAAATAAGTGGCGAGGATGTTAGTCGAGCCGCGTTTTACGGTGGCTGGATGATGTTTGTGTACGCTACGATGCAATTTTTCTGTGCTCCGGTTCTGGGGAATTTAAGTGACCGCTTTGGTCGCCGACCAATTTTATTAATCTCTATGTTTGGTTTGTTTGTTGACTACGTGATCCTGATGTTCGCTGGATCACTACTGCTACTTTTTGTGGGTCGTTTTTTGGGTGGACTATTTGGAGCGAGCTTCTCTACGGCGAATGCCTACATAGCCGATGTTACCACTGCCGAGAATCGTGCCCATGGCTTCGGCCTGACCGGTGGCGCTTTTGGATTGGGGTTTATCCTTGGTCCGGTATTGGGCGGCATGCTTGGGGAAGTTGACAGTCGCCTGCCTTTCAAAGTTGCTGCAGTGCTGGCACTACTTAATTGTATCTATGGTTACTTTATCCTGCCCGAATCACTATCTCCTGAAAAGCGTCGCGCCTTTTCCTGGGCTCGTGCCAATGCTTTTGGCGCACTACAACAAATTTTACGACGACCGGAAATTCATCTCATGTTGCTCGTATTGTTTCTGCATCAATTTGCCTTTCATGCCAACCCGGCAGTGTGGAGTTACTACACCATAGAAAAATTCCAGTGGTCACAGGCTCAAATCGGAATATCCTTTGCGGTGATCGGTTTCTTTGTAGCTCTGGTGCAGGCCGTCTTTGTTGGCAAAATCGTACAACGTTTTGGCGAACGTAAGACTTTAATTGCGGGGCTGGTGATGACAACGATAGGTTGTATTGGGTTTGCAGCAGCCACCAGTGGTCTGATGTTGCTACTGATTATTCCAATATGGTCATTCAGTGGTCTTACCCTGCCAGCATTGCAGTCCTTGATTACGCGACTGACCAGTGATGAAGAACAGGGTGATATTCAGGGAATATTGACCAGTGTATATAGCCTGACGGCGATGTTCAGCCCGGTACTAATGACGCAATTATTCTACCGTTATTCGGCGCCGGAAGCAGTGTGTTATTTACCTGGCGCACCGTTCTATGTAGCTGCAATACTGACTGCTAGTGCGCTGACCGTTGTGCTTGTGAATAAATCAGTAACCACCTGATTACTCAGATAGCAATGCATGCTTGATCAGTAATTTCTTGAGGGTGCCTTTACGCCAGCCACTCACCTCATCCTTCTCGCCAACGATTACTTGTGGGATTTTCTTATAGCCGCGGTCATAAAAGTCACGGTTTGCAGCGACATCATTCTTCACATCGAGCAAGCTGTAATTTATATTTTCCTTATCCAGATATTTCAGTGTCTTAACCGTCCATGGACAATCCGTGTGACCGTAGACTTTTACCAGAGCGTCATCTTCAGCTATGAGATTGAGGCTTAGTGAAGACAGCAAGCAAAAGATAGCGACCAGAATTAATTTTTTCATAATGTTCTCGCAAGCGTTTTGCCAACAACCTTAACGTAATGCATTCGGGTTGTTGTGAATTGTTGTTAGTCGGCAGGAGTATGTTGAGCCGCCAACGCTTCAATGGTGGGTCGCATGGGTGATAGATCGTAGCCATTGGCACTGCCTGCAGCAATAATTTCATCGGTTGAAATTTTGCCAGCTTGACTCAATGACCAAAGCGTTATCGAACGCGTTCCAGAACGACAATATGCAAATACAGGACCGGCTGCGTTATCCAGCACTTCATTCAGTTCATCAATCATATCTTGTCTGAGCTCACCCGGGATCATCGGTATGTAGTGATAATCAATATCGGCCTCAACGGAGAGCGCTTCAATCTCGTTACTCAGTGGCTGACCAGCAACCTCACCATCCGGGCGATTGTTAACGATAACTTTATATCCTGCAGACTTGATAGCCTCAATGTCTTCCGGCTGTATTTGTGGAGAAACAGCCATGCTTTCATTTACTTTTTTAATTTCCATTGTTCCCTCCATAGCAACTCAGATAATAGCAGTGAGTATCTGGTAATGCAGGTGATTAAGACATTTTCCTGAGTAAAAAAAAAGGGTGCCAGAGGCACCCTTTCGATAAAATATTTCCAGACTTTACTCTGTGACTGTATCCATTGCTGGTTTAACGACTTCACCAACCTTGTCCACAACCATGTCACCTGCTCCGGTAGTCATACTTTTCACGGTTGCTTCAGCTTGATCAATCACCGCTTCTACATTCCCGGCGGCGGCATCAACGGCTGACTCCACACTTTCGCTGACCGTTTCTACTGCCGCTTCGAGCGCGGGAGCTTGCGCGGCTTCTGTGCCTGCGTCTGAGTCTTCCGCCTCAACATCTGCAGTTCGCTCACTCTCACTAATACTAACGCCGGCGCGCTTGAGCATGGCGACAATACTGTTCCAGATATCATCATCGGAGAGCGACGGGTCTCCTCCACGAGGCATCATTGTTGTTCCGGCTTTACCGTTGATACCGATGTCCATCAAGGTATTCATACCCTGGGCATAGCGCGTACCCCAATCAGCCGCATCATCCAGTTTTGGCGCGCCACCAACACCGGCGGTATGACAACTGGCACACAGGTAATCAACGACTTCATCACCGGTGCGAACCACGATCGCTACCTCGGCCTCAACCGCACCTTTCGCGAGCTCTGGGTTGGCATCGACCATGCTTTGCGTAATGACATGCCCGACTGGCAATATTCGCATTGTTGCTTTGGCATCCAGCATCTCTGTATCTGTTTTAGTACCCTTGACAAGCTCACTGGCATTACTTGCATAGCGACCCGCCAACCAGCCGATAAGAATGGCAATTAATACCAGGACTGCGATGGTGAGCCCGATTTGAAATACTACTGTACGATCCGTTCTATTCACTCTTTGCCCTCTGACTGTGCTGTGAAACGTTCAAGCGTGCGCATTATATGCAAATTTCTCTCTATAAACCACGCCAAAAACACGCATGCAGACAATCACATTAAATTTTGTGACCTCGAGATTTGAACCATCGATATTTATCCAATTTAGAGCAGTATATCGCCCATATTACGCCCAATTATGACGCCATTCAGGCCAGTGTAAATCCTGAGCGACTCAGTGGTAATTCGCGCACCCGTTCTCCACTAGCGGCGAATATGGCATTAACCACCGCCCCGGCAATTGGCGGTAAGGTAGGCTCGCCTAGTCCAGCCGGAATATTATCCGTTTGCAGGAAATGCACATCGATTTCAGGAGCTTCGGGCATCCGTAACATTTGGTACTGATCGAAGTTAGATTCAACTACAGCACCGGCTTTGGCATCCAGCTCCAGTCTGGCCATCGTGCTTAGCCCATCGATAATACCGCCCTCACAAATGTTCTCAGCCATACTCATATTCACTATCGGGCCAACATCGGTGACGATATAAACCTTGTGAATCTTCACCTTATTACCCGCCATTACCTCAACATCTGCCACTTCAGCAACGTACGCGTTATGTGAAAAATAAAACGCCAGTCCTAGAGCACGATTCTTGATTGATTGATTGCCCCAACCAGCACGCTTACATACTTCAGTAATCGTATCGCGTGCCCTAGCGGGTATAAACGGGTCACCAAACAAGCTTGCTATCTGATCATCCTTCTCAAGTAGCTCGAGCATGAAATCACGATGATCTTTGCCGGCTGCAGTGGCCACTTCATGAATAAAACCATTAATGACAAATCCAAAAGCACAAGAGATAGGCGCGCGCCAGGCACCGGTAGGAATCGTTTGACGTTGCAGTGATTGATTAACCTGATAATTATTTACCAACTGGCGTGGAAAAGTGCTCTCCATATAGGCACCCCAGCGCACGGGTTCTTTACCGTCTTCACTGTAAGTCACATAGTGATTTTTCCAGGCTGTTAATTTACCTTGATCGTCAAGACCGGCTTGCAAGCCGTGAGTGCCTGCCGGACGATAATAGTCGTGAGCCATGTCGTCTTCGCGAGTCCATTGCAGTTTAACCGGGACAGCAGCTTCCAGTGCAATCGCTACCGCTTCGAGGAAGTAATCATTATATAAACGACGTCCAAATCCGCCTCCTGCTCGAAGCTGATGCACAGTGACGCTGGCTGGGTCCAGATTAAACATCTTGGCGGCCGCTTGCATCGCGCGCGCTGGTACTTGTGTTGGTGCCCAGATATTCACTTTGCCTTCAGCAACGCTAACGGTACAATTTTGAGGTTCTAGTGGAGCGTGGCTAACGAAAGGGTAACTGTAAGTGCCTTCTATTGTTGTACTGGCTTTTGCCAACGCTGCATCAGCATCACCGTCGCTATGCAATAACTCGCCCTCAGTTTCACTGATTATCTGTTTAGCTCGCTCATGCATTTCTGACCAGTCATCGCTGGATGCAGCACTGGTATCCCACTCTATCTCCAGTCGCTTCTTCGCTGAAATTGCCGCCCATGTTGAAGTTGCAACGATTGCCACCCCCTCACGCAGCTCACCATAACCACCCTTGCCTTTAACAACAAAAGCCTGCTTTACGCCCTTGAGGTTTTTGATGTGGTCAAGGTTACTGCTACGCAGAGTGCCACCAACATTTGGGCAACTGGTGTAGGTGGCAAAGTGTAAGTTTTCGACGTTGGCATCGATCCCATACAAAGGCTGCCCGGTAACAATAGCTCTGTTATCAACACCTGAAATACGTTTACCCAACAGACTGAAATTTGCCGCGGATTTAAGTGTAAGACTGTCTAATGCAGGTACCGGTAATTGCGCGGCCTTGATTGCCAATGAGCCATAATCCAGCGAATCACCGGTAACGGTATTGGTCACCAACCCTTGTGTTGCCGTACAGTCAGAAACATTTACCCCCCAACCATCTGCCGCGGCCCTGGTTAACATAGCACGCGCCGTGGCACCCGCCTGACGCAGAGGGTCCCATAACGAACGTACAGAAAATGAACCACCCGCTACTTGTCTTTCATACACAACCGGGTCTACCGGCGCTTGCTCAACAATGACTTTCTCCCACGGGAAATCCAGTTCTTCAGCAACTATCATTGGTAAGGCGGTTTTAACGCCTTGCCCGATTTCCGGGTTGCTGGCGAGAATGGTTACGGTGCCATTGTTATTAATACTCAACCAGGCATTAAAGAGGGTCGATATAAATGGTTCATCAGATCCCTTGGTTACTTCGGCCGACACATTTTTTATCGAGCTTACAGCGACCTCAGAAGCTTCCTGCTTACACCCCATAGTAAAGCCGAGTATCAAGGCACTACCACTACCCAGAAAATGTCTACGGTTCAAATTTATTGTGTTGCTAGGTTGCTTCTTCATGCTGCACCTCCACGCTTGACCTTGGCAGCTTGCTTGATTGCCGCACGGATTCTCACATAAGTCCCACAACGGCAAATATTCCCAGCCATGGCAGCATCAATATCATCATCGGTCGGGTTGGAATTTTGTTCGAGCAAAGCTGTTGCACTCATCAGCTGACCCGCCTGGCAATAACCACACTGGGGCACATCCAGTTCTACCCAAGCTTGTTGTAAAGCAGTGAGTTGATCGTCTTTTGCAAGACCTTCGACGGTAATAATATTTTTACCGGCTGCTGCCGAGACAGGTAAGGAACAGGAACGTACCGGATTACCTTCAAAATGCACGGTACAAGCACCACACTGTGCTATGCCACAACCATACTTGGTACCAACCAGCTTCAACTCATCACGCAAGGCCCATAGCAAGGGCATTTCCGGGTCGATGTCTTTGAGAGTCCTGGACTCGCCATTCACACTGAGGGTTATATCTGTCATATTTGCTCCTGAATTCTTGCCGTATTAGTCCAGAGTAGACCAATCCAGTTTATTGCGTCAATTGAGCCATGGCGGCTTTAACGGCTGGCCGTGCGCCGACTTTTTCAGCCCAGGCGTTTAGCGCATGCATCTCATTCAGCATGCCCGGAATTCTCAAGGCTGAAATCGCGACGGCGGGATAGGCCAGCATATCGGCGATAGTATAGTCATCACCTGCCAGCCAGGGTCGCTCTTGCATGATTGAATCAAGGTTGCCGTAGAGTCTTCTGGCTTGATCTGAAAAATACTCAATCACGGCTGGATGTTCACCTTCGACCAGAATATCGACCTGAAATTGTACCGCCATAGGCAAGGCAATGTCCGAGGTAATCATGCTGGTCATTTCCAGCGTTTTGTAACGTTCTTCACCGACAGGCTCGAGAAATTTTCCGTAACGCTCAGCCAGAAATATTGCAATAGCCTCGGTGCCATAAATCGTCTGTACTGACCCATCAGTCGAAGTCTCGAGAACCGGGATTCTTCCCAACGGCGATAGTTTCATGAACTTGGGCTGATATTGTTCACCGGCCGGTAAATCAAGCGTTTTCATTTCATAATCGCATGCAAATTCTTCCAACGGGATAAGTGACTTGTAACCATTAGCCGTATTACTTACATACAAAATGAATTCTGACATTTGTGCTCCTTGTTTAATCGAGCGCTGGCAAACTTACCGGGTCAGGCGACACTCTGATCACACACCCCCCTGTATTGCCACCGCTGAACAAACTACCCAATGCTTCTGGAGCATGCTCCAGCCCATCAAAGACATGGTCGGTCAGTTGTAACTTACCCTCCTGGTACCAGGTTTGCATTTGCGCAATAAATTCGGGCCAGCGTTCCAGATAATCGAACACAAAAAATCCTTCCATGCGCGCACGACGATAGATCAGGTTATAGTAGTGCGTCGGGCCCGGTGGACGTGGTCGCTGATACTCGGTTGAGATGCTGCCGCAAATCGCCAGACGGCCGCCGACAGCGATGTGCTTTAACGCCAGATCCAGGGTTTCACCACCTACATTGTCGAGAAACACATCGATATCATCCGGAAACTCACGTGGAATGGCTTCGGCGAGATTTTCGTTTTTGTAATCTATTGCCGCATCACAAAGCCCCTTATCCAGCAGCCATTGGGTTTTGTCTGGACCACCCGCAATGCCAACCACTCGTTTGGCACCCTGAACACGCGCCAGTTGACAGGCAATAGAACCTACCCCGCCTGCTGCCGCTGAAATCAAAACCGAGTCTCCTGCTTTTACCTGAGCAATTTCAATCATGCTTACCCACGCACTGCAGCCTAACTGACCAAACAATCCCAGCGTGGTAGTCAGTGGTCTGGTGGGGTTTTCGAACTTTTCTATCTCTACGACATGCTTGCCATGTTCGTCTGTTTCATCGGGGCTCAACACCACATAATCTTGCCAAGACATACCCGCCTGAATAACGTCGCCCACTTCATAATCTGCATGCTGCGATTCAATCACCTCACCAATCGCACGCCCTTGCATGACTTCGCCCTTTTCTACCACTATATGAAATTCACGCTCGGCACTGATGTACATTCTTTGTGCCGGGCTGGTACCCAGCAAAATCACTCGTACCAATATTTGTCCTGCTGTGATCTCTGGGCGTTCACCCTCAACCATTTCAAAGTTATTCGGGCCTGGGAGTTCATCAGGCTCTACAAAGTCACGAAATAACCACTGACGGTTTACTGTACTCATACTAACTCCGGTTGTGCGGGTAATGACTGACGCTTCGCGAGCTTGAACGCCAGGTAGGTACCAAAAGTACAAATTGCGATCAGGAATAACATTGGAGTCATACTGAGATCGTACCAGATACCTGAAAATATCGAGAATACACCACCTATGCTCATACCCAGCGCGCTGGATAAGCCAGAACCCAGACCCGCTATGTCAGGATTGGCACTGATCGCACCGTTCAGAGCAAGTGGTGTTGCCATGCCCGTAAAAAACATCGAAAACAATAATACCCACAGTGGTAACAAGGATGTCGCGGTATTCATCAAGAGCGCGATGACCGTAAATATTCCGGCTGCCAGCATACCAAGACAGGCGACATTCATCACCGCGTCGGCATTCATCTGTTTTAGCAAGAATGTATTGAGTACTGTGCCTGTCAAATACACCAGAATGGTTGCCAGCCAGTAAATCAAAAACAGATTATTATCAAACCCGAGCTGGTTGATGAAAATATCCGGCCCGATCGGCAAAAAACAAAAGAATGTACCCTGACAGAATGCAAAAATCAGCGTGTAGCCTATAAAACCTGGCGAGCTGAGTAGTCTTCCATAACCCGTCTTGAGCACCTTGAAGTTGATTCGACGAGTAGCCAGTGTTTCCGGGGATAATGTTTCACGTAAGTGGATATATGCTAATACCCAGATGATCAATGCCATAGTCGCGCAGCTGGCAAAAATACCGCGCCAGCCAAATTGTGCATCCAGAAATGCACCAGCCAACGGACCGGCGAGAGGGCCAATCATCATCGCCAGTGCCAGATAGGTATAACTGGCGGCTGCCGCTTCGCGTTCTTGCGAGTCAGTAATCATGGCGCGACTGGTAACCGTTCCAGCGCTTACGCCCATACCCTGTAGACAACGACATACTACTAACAAATGCCAGTCATTGACTAACACGCTGGCTAAACTCGCGAGGAAAAACACTGCAAAGCCGCACAGCAATACGATTCGACGACCATAACGATCAGAGAAAATTCCTAATACAGGTTGTGCCAAGCCCAGACCCAGTAAGTACGCCGAGACCATATATTGAATACCGGCAGCGTCCACAGAGAATGCTTCTGACATACCAGGAAAAGACGGGACAATCACCGACATACCGAAGGGGGATAAGGCACAGATAACCGACAGCAAAATCATTCTGCTGCGCCAGCTCATTGTGCGTAATTCAGTCATTTCTTGATGAAGAGGGCTATTGATTAACAGCGTTTATTAACTGCTTAATACGGTCAGCATTCTTGCCAATATCGGAACCACCTACGCGACTTAGCGAACGCACATCCATTGCCGTGGTAGTGTCATCAACCGCTGTCAATCTGACTATTACATCATCCTTGAAACCGTACCAGAATGTGGTGTCGGTAGCTTCAATAATACCGTTGACCTGATCTTCGGTATGAATTTCCCAACCCATTGAAGCAATAGCTGAGAGCGTTCTGCCATACACCTCAATAATATTTGAATTTACATTCACAGTTGTCAGATCAGGATAACCCTCACGCTGTGCATCAGCCACCAACTGTTCTCCACGGGGTACTTTTTTTCCAATATAGTGCGCCGGATTACTCTCGGAGCCGCGTGCTGTCAGAATCGTATTACTGAACTCGGGTGGGTTGTTAGTGTCGGTGCTCACATCATGAATAAAGGGCAAACCAGCCGCTTTGGTACGTATTTGTTTGCCATAGACCGTGCCTGCAACAGGTATTAATAAGGCAATAACAGCGATCATTATCCCATTGCGCGGCTTCACAATAATTGAAGCAAGAAGTGCTAACAGCGCCAGTATTGCCGCCACCATCATCAGCTTGATACCCCACCCCATAGTCAACTTCAGCAGGCCCGTTTGCCAGCTCCACCATCCCCAGGTAGAGCCTTTTGCTGCCAATGCAAACCACACAGGAAGTAAAAGTGAGAGTGTAATACTCAGTTTAATCAGGATATTTTTTAATCGCATTTTACTCATAACAACCCCAATATTTCATGAGATGAGCATACGTTATGTACTGAACTGCTACCAGCTATGGCATTTCCCAGAATGAGATAGAGGGCATTAAATTCTTTTGAGCAGAACCATGATGTCATCACTAACCATCGGTAACTGCTGTATCAGCCAACTCTTGTCCTGACTTGATATTTGGCAAGAACATGGCGGCAAGCGCGGCAATGATCAGCAAAGGTACGACAACCACACTAAATGCCATCTGCCAGCCCATTGATTTGACAAATATGGGTACGATCATCGGGAACACAGCAAAGCCCAGGCTCAGTGGCGCTGAAGCACACACGGCTAAGCCGGACGCTCGTAATTTGTCTTCATAAATCTCGGCGATTAACACCGGCAGCACAGCAATTGAGCCATAAAATAAAGCCGTCATCAAAGCGAACATCAATAAATCTTCTGTGCGGGTATCCGGGATCCACATCAACCCCAGCAACGCCAATGCTCCGCCGAGTACCCAGATTACATAGACATTACGACGACTGGTGATAAAGTCTCCGATATAGGCTGCCGCCAGATAACCCACAATCGCTATACCGTAGGAATAACCAACCAGAGTGGTCGCTTCAGCCGGGGTATACCCACGCACCTCTCCGAAATAGGAAGGAAAGTAGAACGCAGTACCGGCATAGGCACCACCGAAAGCAAAATAGGTAATGATGGAAGCGATGCTGTAGGTACGATACTTTGGGCTGAAGAGATCACCGATAGATCCCTTTGCCATCGGGTTATCTTCTGGCATCTCTAACGCACCTGTTTCATCGCGCAACATCCACCAAAACAAAATCGCGATCGGAATTACCAGAAAAGCCGCCATACAAATTTCACGCCAGCTATAATGAGTCAGTAAAGGGGCGGCGATGATAGAGGCTAAAAACCAACCGAGTGGATAACCGCACTGCAACACGCCCATGGCCATGCCCCGTAATCGTGGTTGCACATTTTCGACCACATAAGCATTGGTGATGGGCGACAAACCGTTACTCAAACCAAAGCCCATGGCTCTGAACAGCGTCAACAAAACAATTCCGCCGGCCAGTCCCTGCAAACCCACAAGCAGTGCTGAAACACCGAGCAACAAACACAATAGGGGCCCACGGCCGAATCGGTCCGCGGCGGCTCCAACGAACAACATTAAAATAGCTGACAGAACAAACGAGATAGTCAGTATTGTACCCGCCGCCTGAAGCGGCAGATCAAATTCAGTCAAAATTCCCGGCAAGGCATACCCGAAAAAGGCCTGATCCATGTTGGTCAGGGTCCAGGCAATAAAACAAATAATCAGAATTTTTGGCCGGCTGAAAGTTGCCGTTTGTGTGTTATTTGACATGGAGATGTGCCTGATGAAATCAAGATCGATTATACAGACTCAGCGAATGCACTAAAGCAGTGTTATTATCAAGAAAATAGCGCAGGAGAGAGACGTGAGTAATAACAACAAAGCCAATACTTATTGGCAAGCCAATCTAAAGTTAGTATCAATCCTCTTGTGCATCTGGTTTATCGTTTCATTTCTTTGTGGCATTGTGCTGGTAGATTTTCTGAATCAATTTCGCCTTGGTGGCTATAAGCTCGGGTTCTGGTTTGCCCAACAGGGTTCCATCTACACCTTTGTTGTTTTGATCTTTGTTTATGCGCACAAAATGAAAAAACTTGACCAACAATTCGGGTCAGGTGAATAGTATGGACCTGCGCACACTCACTTTCATCATCGTAGGCCTGACCTTTGCCTTGTACATTGGCATTGCTATCTGGGCACGCGCCAGTACCACCAAAGAGTTCTATATTGCTGGTGGCGGCATTAACCCGGTTGCAAACGGCATGGCAACCGCAGCTGACTGGATGTCGGCTGCATCATTTATATCCATGGCAGGGTTAATCGCTTTCATGGGTTACGGTGGCTCGGTCTTTTTAATGGGCTGGACCGGTGGTTACGTTATTCTCGCCTTGCTGCTTGCACCCTACTTGCGTAAGTACGGGAAGTACACCGTACCGGAATTTATCGGCGATCGTTATTACTCCAATATCGCGAGA
>CALIRD010000051.1 GCA_938042355.1 uncultured Thiotrichales bacterium | reverse complement strand
CAGTTTTCTAATCGTGCCCGGCTGGGTTTGCAGCTCTATCATCTTTCTAACGCAGGTATCGACAAGAAAAATCCTGGTACAGAAATTCTTGGTATTAGTTATACCATCCCGCTTAGCGATAAATAGCTTCTGATCTGAATCTGGTGTAGCACTAAAGTATGAGTTATTTCGATCTGTGAACTGATCTTTTCGGTTTGCTTCTTACAAATGTTACATCGCTTGCCATCCTGACCGTCTAGGTGTATCTCTAGACATCAGGGAAGAATATGCACAACTAAAATGGCCAAAAATAAAGATAATATTAAGGTCTTGCTGGTGGAAGATGATGAAGATCTGCGCTTGCTCTGGGAAGCGGCACTAGCAGATGAATTCAATCAGGTGCTTTCAGCGTCTGATGGTAAAGCGGGCCTGGAAATGGCTGCTTTTTGTAACCCGGATGTGATCCTCTCTGACATCATGCTTCCCAAACTCGATGGGTTCGGTCTTTGTAATCAACTCAAGTTATCACCCACCACCTATCGCATCCCGATTATTCTTTACAGCTCTGCATTTATCGATGAAAAAGATAAACAACTGGCACTGGGTTACGGGGCTGCACGAATCCTGCAGAAATCAATATCTATTCAGGAGCTGATTACCTTAACCAAAGAGGTGGTGACAGAGTCACAATTCAGCGAATTTATTGTCGACATTGAAGACTCTCTGGAACAAGAAAGTTTAACTGAATTACATGTAGAGCGGATGTCGAACAAATTGACGGACCTGCTTGAGGAAGTCAATGAGCAGCGAGAGTTACTACGACATTCTCTCGACCGTTTTCGGGATTTCGCTTCCTGTATGTCAGATTACTTTTGGGAAACCGATGACCAGGGCTGGTTGGTGTTTGCCAACTCCGGGAGGCGATCAAAACTAACTTTGCCACATTTTGCCTATCATGGTGTGAATCTGGAGAAGTATTTTTCAAAGTATTTTGATCAATCGCAATTAGCTGACCTTGCTGTTCAGTTACAGTCAGGGAATGAGATTGATATGCATTTAACCTATCATTCCACACAGCAAGAAAAGCGTATGGTACATGTGATAGCGAAACCTTATTACGATGGGCGCTATGAGTTGGCAGGCTATCGCGGGGTTTTTTCAGATATCACCGAGCGTTATAGAAAGTCACAGCAGTTGCATTTTGACGCTACTCACGACGAGTTAACCGGCTTGTTGAATCGTCGCGGACTCGATCGTGGATACGCCGAGATTGTGGCTCAGTCTGATTCCAACACAGAACATGTGTTGGCATTTATTGATTTGAATGACTTCAAAATTATTAACGATGATGCCGGACACGCTGCCGGCGATCATTTGTTGGTGTCGGTCGCCAAGCTATTACGCCAGACAGCGCGTAAGTCGGATCTGGTCGCGCGGCTGGGGGGAGACGAATTTGCCTTGTTCATGCCGGATTGTGATATGCAGGCTTCGCGACGATTGATCAATGCGTTGCATAACGAGCTACAGAGCTTCAGCGTCACCTGGAAGGAGCAGCGCCTGGAAACATCCATGTCGGTCGGTAGTGTAGTCACTATGGGTTTTGAAGCTTCGCTGGACTCACTTTTGCAAGAAGCGGATACGGCCTGTTATCAAGCCAAGACTACCGGTGATGATCATGTGTGTATTTACTCTGGTTCTCCGTCTCTGACTCAGCAGATAGATGTTGCACAAAATCAATTAACGCCCGAGATGTTTACTGCAGCGTTAAGAAACAATGAGTTTTCTTTGTATAAGCAGCCGGTAGTGAGTGCGGGTCGTGAAAATTTAATTGTTTCTTATGAAATGTTGTTGCGTTTGAAGCAGAACTCGGTGGTGATGTTG
The DNA here is from genome assembly GCA_938042355.1 of uncultured Thiotrichales bacterium. Lineage (GTDB taxonomy): Bacteria > Pseudomonadota > Gammaproteobacteria > CAZUMV01 > CAZUMV01 > CALIRD01. The sequence goes on along the minus strand of CALIRD010000051.1, from coordinate 2,057 downwards.
CCGGCAATGATATTGCCGATTGCCGAGAGTTACTCGATGAGTGTCAAGCTGGATCGCTGGGTGGTTGCTAACAGTTTGCAATGGTTTGTCAGTGACAAGTATCAACGGCATGATACCGCTTCGCTGTCGATCAATTTGTCCAATGCGTCTATCTCCGATCCGGCATTCAGGACAGACTTGATTAAATTAATTGAAGATAACCAGGTTGACCCGACCATGCTGTCATTTGAGTTAGATGGTGATGCATTACAACGTTCACCTATACAGAGTCAGCGTTTTATCAAGGACATTCGCAATCTGGGTTGCCGGATTATCCTGGATAATTTCGGCAGTGGTTTGGCGGGTTTGGCCAATTTGGTTGAGTTGCAGGTCGATCAGTTAAAACTAAGCGCGCGATTAATCAGAGGGCTGGAGCGTAATCAGCGTCAACTGGAAATAATCCGTAGTCTCACCATTTTGGCAAAAACACTGGGTATGGAAATTATTGCTCACAATGTTGACAGCAAGTCGCTTTCAAGAGCCCTGGTTGAAGCGGGCGTTACCCTGCAACAGGGTAATCAGTTTTCAGAACCGGTTGCGATTAATCAGTCGTTGGCCAACCTCTCGACCCGACAGATTTCAGCGGGATGACGTTTCTATAATCAGGGAATACTGCTTTGTCTGAGTGAGCTTAAAAACAAGCCCAGTCCACCAAACGATAAAACCAGAATAACCATTAAGTCGAATGCGCTCATACGACGGAAAGTGATGTTCAAGGATGAGATAACCCCGAAAGTAAGTGCAACCAGAGAACCAATCGCTAGCACCCAGCCAAGCGCATTGTTGCGGTTATAAAAAATAAAGCCGACGCCGAACAAAAACGGGATAAGGATCATGCCTGAAGTAATGCCAAAGCCGCTGGAAAAAGTATACATATGACTACCAAATCCAAAGCGTGCGTTCACCATCATTGAATTAAACAGCATATAAAAACCACCTATCATCATGAACAAGCCAAGAAAGAAGCGCACTTCTCCACCGGATGTGCCACCTGCGCCATTCAACATTAATGCCTCCCAGAGTTGTTATTTTTTATAATGTTAGCAGAACTATTTATATGAGTTGTTAATTAAGCTCGCTATTGCTTCAACCGATTCATCCATATGAAAGTGATGCGGTCCCGGTAATGTATGCCAATCCAGCTGTTTGATTTCATTACGTATGGGGGTTTCAAGAAACATATCGGCGAGGCCTTGTTCGGCGAATATGCCTAAAACCGGAGCAGTAATACTGCTATAGAAGCTTTGCAATATTGCGGGCGTTAAACGCATTTCGGATGTCGCTTTTAATTTCTGGTCGGCATGCCAGTAGTATTCACCAGCGCTTTCACTCACTCCGCGTGCGGCCAATAGCTCCGCTTGTGTTGGTGTCAATTTAAGTATGCCGTCAGTACGTAACTTGATGACATCCTCACGCTGAGGGTATTTACGTGGTTGTCTGGGGTTTTGTTTATCCAATACCGATTTAGCTAGTATAGCTGGCATTTTTTTGGCGCTGACGGTTTCCGGTGAGCCGCCATCGAGCAACGTCAGAGTCTTGATTCTGTCTGGAAAAGCGCCGGCCATTAATATACCAACATTGGCGCCACGTGAATGACCGACAATAGAAAACTCATCCCAGCCCATTTGTTCCGCTACGCTGAACAGATCGGCGATATCCGACCAAATGTTATAGATCGAACCCGTAGGTAGGTAGTCACTAAAGCCATGGCCAGCAGTATCGATCGCGAGCACATGAGCATCTGTCAATAATGGTGCCAGCAGATCAAAGCTGGCGGCGTTATCCATCCAGCCATGAATCGCTAATACCGGATGACCTTTTTCGTCCCCCCATAATTTGCCGGCGAGTTTAATGCCATTGAGTTGAAACTCTTTCTCTATAGCACTCACGTGATGAAAAACGCGGTGAGTAAACCGATGATGCCACCAAAGATTGCACCCCATACTACGAGCCAGCCCAGATGTTCACGGATCATTTTCTGTATGATCTCTTTGACCATCTCGGGAGTGAGTTCATCC
>CALIRD010000050.1 GCA_938042355.1 uncultured Thiotrichales bacterium | reverse complement strand
GGCTATGTCAGAGTTATACACAACACCGCAAAAGATATGCGCGGTCTGACATATATGCAAGACGATGGCATTCATTACAACCAGGCGGGTCTGGATAAGCTGGGTACAGAGTCAGCTACTGCACTGGTTGCCAATCAGATTTGTGAGTAACCAGTAAACACTTTCACCGCGGAGGTTGAAATCAATCTCCGCGGTTTTTCATACCGACTATACTACTGGCTGGACTTGCCCAACACTGCAATCAGGTGCGTATCGGTCACGGATAGTTCGCGCAACACCAGTTTGGTAATTCTTTGCTTGCTGTAACTTGTATCCAGTTCATAAAGTGGCTTATCTACATACAAGGTTCTGACGATACCGGTGACTGCAGAAGATGCCATGCCGCTGTACTTGCTCGACAGCCCCTGAAAGTTAAACTCGTCAATACGCGGGTTACTTAAATAAAATGCACCCTCAGCCGCTCGATAAGAAGGAGAACCAGATACTTTAATATAGCCATCGCGCTTTTTAAGACCAGCAATATCGAGCGTTATCTGCATTGTGACCGAGATAAGTTCGCTGCTCGCGCTTAGCTCAACCTCAGCTTGATCAAATTCGAATTCGAGAATCGCCAGTGCTTTTTTCTTATACGGCAAGTGTTCACTCAAACGTTGCTCCAGTTCTGCTTCGCTGAAACGTAAGTTCAAGCCGCGTTGATCGAGATACGCGTAAGCCAGAATGCCACAGGCCAGTAAAACTAGAAGTACAACAAAGAGTTTGTTAAGCAGGCCCATACAGCCATTTTAACTGATCAGGGCTCACACCCATACATGAGAAGTGTTTATTTTCTTTTATTTAGAGAGGTTCGTAAGCGAGGACTTGAGCTGCGACCGCAAACCTGTTTGAAAGCATACAATTTGAAGTAACGTACCTCACCTTTGTAGCCACCAGATACCTCGTTTTCAGTCATCAGATTACCCATAGACGGACACTCTTTGAGTCGTTTCGAACACTTGTGTTCACCTTTAACACAATACCATTCCTGATATACGGCATCGCTACCCGTCTTTATAAACCGGTTGTTTTTTATGATATTAAAATTTGATGCATCACGAACTGCAATCGGGTTGCCGTTACTCCGTAGAAAACGATTTTTGGTTATTTCATTAGCGGAAGAATGATGCGCCAGATAGACCGGGTGAATCAGGTGTGCTGTGTCAGCACGATTTAATACATCTACAAAATGAGAATTACTGATTTTATTGTGACGTGAATTAATAAACCTGACCGCCGCGGTTGAATGCTTCGCCGAGTAGTACATGCCGCCAATACGATAAAAATACATGCTATATAACTCGTTGTGACCGTTCCAGCCTTTGATGTTTTCACGATCGCCACGAAAGGTCATTCCGACATTGTAATTTTGCACTTTTAGATGACGGAAATTCAGGTAACTCGCTTTGCCCTGCTTGCCATCAAAAGTAAACCAGGTATTACTGACCAGTGAACCATCAAATATTGGTCTTTCGATTTGCTGATTGAAGGCCTTGAAAGTAATTTTGTGGCCGTTGGTATAACGCCACTTCACTTCCTGAAAATAATACGTACCCGCATTGATCACGATATCTATCGGAATTTGTGGTTGATTCACTAGCAAAATATCATGGGCTTTTTGTAGACTCAGAATCGGGCTGACGAGGCTCAAACCGTTATTATCATCATCGCCATACGGTGAGAGGTAAAGTGTAAAATGATCCGGATTCTCGTGCAGATTAAGTTCCAGTTCAGAGGCACTCGATGCTTGAATTGAAACGATACTCATTGCAACGATAAGAAACAGATGAACGAAGATTGTTTTAAGATTCGAAAAACAAACATATGTCTGTAGTATGGAATCACTAGTATGACGATTTACATTTAAAAACATTGTTTGACCTGCAGTAAAGGTCATCCATGATCTGGGAGATGCTGACCAGCCCTTTTGTCAGCGAATAAACCCCGTCTAGTGGGTTTGGTATTGCTATTTAATGACTATCAGTATAGGACTTTAGTACTAAATAACCAGCAGGTGTCTATTTGCTACCGATGGACTTCACAGTTTTTTGTAGGTAGAGGAAGGTTCATTACACAAGGTAACAATCTGGCATCAACCAGCCACATTGATCACTTTGGTGCCTGCAATTTTGTCATGTACACAGCGACGATCTTTACCAAAAATAAACAACGCATCAATGATTCCAAGTAAGCCACCAACCAATGGAATTTGACTGGCTACCCAGACCGGCAGCACCCGCAATGCCAGCAATCTACCCAAGGGCAGTATTTTATTATCAGCAACTGATACTATGCGTGTGCCCACAAGACGCTTGCCAATAGTTTGGCCACTGGTATGTAGCAAATAACCATGCAAGATGACAAATACCAAGAAACCAAGCATTCCGAACATAATCGTGGAAATAATATTCACCTCACCACTCATCGCATCCTCCCAATATCCGGTCGCAAAAATAATGGGAAAGAATATCAGCAGGGATAACATTGCATCGATGATTGCGCCACCCAGACGCTTACCTAGGCTCGCTAACTCAGAATCAATTTTCTGTTCTACAGCAAGATCAGCCTCAGGTGGCCGATAAGGATTACTCTCCTGTTTATCACTACTCATAATTCTCTCTTTGTTTTATATTTATGATTGCTGTACAGGCAAAGCTGTAACTTCATAAGCAGTGAAAAAGCTAGCTAACTTTGTCAATCACCCTCGTTAAAAATGAAACTATAGAGGGTAATTCCAACGTTCCTTCGCGCTGCTTTTCACCCCACATTGGCTCGGGAAAGTAACTGTCATTTTCAAAACGCGCCATAATATGCCAATGCACTTGCGGCAAGACATTACCGAATGACGCAATATTGATTTTCTCAGGCTGATAATACTCCAACATTTCCAGCTCTATAATATGTAGCACCCGATGGACTTCCTTTCGGGTCTTGACCATACATTCGCTGAATTCTTTTTTGTCTTCTTTAGTGAAAACTTTCAACCAGGGTATTTCGCTGGTTTCGACTTCAATACGGATTAGATCATTCTCGTATATTGAATTCATTCTTCACCTGAATAACATTAAAAAATAACTTTAGTGGGTTCATTTAGTTCGAATCACAACAGTTTTAGCAATCTTGTCATGCCAACTCTGTTTTCTCGGATCAAATGCCACCCAAATAAAACCGAGAAACAAAATCAGCGTTGATGGTATATAGGCAAAATATCGAAGGATAAACTGACCTGTAGAAGGTGCACCGCCATGTTCAGCACTGACTATCTTCATATTGAGTAAAATCTTACCAGGTGTTGCCGCTAAATATTTCCAAAACAGCACTGTTGCCACAATAGGAAAAACATAACTTATCAAAATATCAGCTGGCCCCTGTACAAACTTGGTGCCGCCAAATGCGGCAGCCCCATACAACATATACAAAAGTGGCGCAGTAATCAGAATAAGCAACAGAGAATCGATAAACATAGCACCAAAGCGCACCCAAAAACCCGCGTATTCTGAATCACTAACCTGAGTTTCTAAATCTGCCTCTGGTGGCTCATATGGATTATTCATAATTATTTCCTTGTGATAGTTTTACTATGAAGATAGCTGTTTTCAAAATTATACAACTGTGCTTACTCCAATAATCTAGCTAGAAGTCCGTTTTGCGACAAACTCACTTGATATCTCGCACCATCATACATTGGTACATAAGTAGCACTTCCATAGGTCGCATCCACGAATGATAATTGCTCAGGATGTTTTTTGGCATAGCTCCACAGGTCAAGACCTTGCTCTGGCCTGAGCGAATAGAGAGTGGGTAGATTTTCGCGGGCTTGCTCAATATCCTGATAGCGCCCACTAAGACGATCCAGACGATACAAGCTGTTCAAGCCCAGCAACTGTGCCCAACCCTTCCATTTCAGAACCTGGGCATCAATTTGCCATTCATCTCCTTTGAGTTCGTAACTGCGGCGATAATCAGGCTCTTTGCTTAGCACCAGCGTTACCTCATACAACTGTTCATCCAGCTTTTTCACCTCTACTGTCGCCAACTCCTGCTCGTAGGTAAGACGATGGTAGGTATAGAAATTCATAGTCAAGGAAAAGACCAAAGCCACCACCAGACCCACCAGCACGAAGAACAACATTCTGGAAAGGCCTACGCCGAACTTGCTACGAGAGCCAATGCGCAAGATAAAGGTAAATACCAACATGACAACAAATGCCGCCAGATAAACGATCAGGGGCAGTTCTTTAAAATAGTTGAGGAAAGTATCCATAGCTAATTTTACCACGCTTCAACGCATGCTATTCTTGCTTAACCACTTATATTGTTGATCATTATGCACCACAGTAAAGCTTTGCTACTGCTTGTATATATCTTGTCTGCTCTGACTCTTGCTGGCTGTGGTCAGAAGGGCGACCTGTACATTCCACCACCTCAACCTGAAGTACCGGTAGCACAGGAACAGGAAAAAGAAGGTCAACGTTAATAATGGATCATTTTAATTATCAGTCTGGCGTACTCCACGCCGAAGACGTCTCGCTAATTGATATTGCCGAACATTATGGCACGCCAGCGTATGTCTATTCGCGTGCAACCATAGAACGACACTGGCATGCCTTTAACAATGCTCTGGGGGATCATCCGCATCTGATTTGTTACGCGGTTAAGGCCAACTCTAATATTGCCGTGATTAATCTGATGGCACGGCTGGGCTCCGGCTTTGACATTGTTTCCGGAGGCGAGCTTGAACGCGTGCTGGCAGCTGGCGGTAAACCGGAAAAAATTGTCTTTTCAGGTGTTGGTAAGCGACGTAGTGAAATTCAACGAGCGCTGGAAGTCGGTATTCGCTGCTTCAATGTCGAGTCTGATCCCGAGCTGGATAGAATCAATAAAATCGCTGCCTTTATGGGCAAGACTGCAGATATTTCCATCAGAGTTAACCCTGATGTCGATGCCGGCACACATCCCTATATTTCAACCGGACTAAAAGAAAATAAATTTGGCATCTCAATCCATCAAGCCAAAGATCTTTACCTGCGTGCTAACACACTATCGCACCTTAATCCGGTGGGTATTGATTGTCATATTGGCTCACAACTGACCGAGGTCAGTCCACTGCTTGACTCTCTGGATCGACTGCTTGAACTGGCAGAACAATTAAAGCAGGAAGGTATCCAGATCAAACACCTTGATTTAGGTGGTGGTCTTGGTATTCGTTATGACGATGAAACACCACCTGAACCAGCGGAATATGCCAGCGCGATTATGCAGCGTCTAGCCGGGGCAGACTACGAAATTCTGATGGAACCCGGACGCGCTATCGTCGGTAATGCCGGTGTGCTGCTAATGAAAGTCGAACATCTCAAAACCAATGGCGACAAAAACTTCGCCATTGTGGATGCAGCTATGAACGATAACATTCGCCCTGCATTATATGGCGGCTGGCAAGCCATCATTCCGCTCGTGGAAGACCAACCCATCGAAGAAAAAGAGTATGAAGTAGTCGGACCTGTTTGCGAGTCTGGCGATTTTCTGGGTAAAGCCCGCAAGCTTGGTTTAGTGGAGGGAGAGTTACTCGCCATGCGTTCGGCAGGGGCTTACTGTTTCAGTATGAGTTCAAACTACAACACCCGCCCGCGAGCCGCTGAGATTATGGTCGATGGTAGTAGCATGCACCTGATAAACGCCAGAGAAACAGCGACCGACTTGTTTGCTGGTGAAAGCATCCTGCCTGAATAATCATGAGGCCGGACGGCTTGCAAACCATTGAGCAACTACAACAACGCTGCGAACACAATCGACATCGTGGCTTGGTTGTTGTCAGTGGCAGTCAAGCTTACGCTGATAAAATCGCTCAGGATATTCAGAACGCACTGCCTCAACGAAATTTTCAAAGCATCAATGACCCGGCTTCAGCAACCGCTCTTTTAGGTGATGAAACTGACTCCATTATTTTTAAT
>CALIRD010000049.1 GCA_938042355.1 uncultured Thiotrichales bacterium | reverse complement strand
CTGACCAATGTTTCATTCACGGCTATTCAGTATGCGATATTCAGTTCCTTGATGACTTTGTTGCCAAAAGTCATTGGTGGTTATTCAGGAACCATCGTTAATGGTATTGGTTATCCCACATTCTTTACCTTTACCGCATTGATAGGTGTGCCAATCTTGTGGCTGGTGTACAAAGTCAGTTGTTATGTCAAAGATGGCAAGTTGATTGCCCGCAGTTAATCTAGCCTAGCCTGAGTTTACAGCTTACCCTCGGCAACCAGTGCATCAAACGGATCTTTATCTTCGTTAGAGAGTTGCAGATGGAAACCATTTTCTGAAAAATTCTTCAGCACTTCCTCTGCATCGGCCTGCACCATTTTTCGTTCCGGGGTTAAATCAAACTCAAAAGAGAACTCTGGTTCACCAAAGAGTTTCAGAAATCCATCAGACAGAGCACTGAAGTCATCTTTAACGGGCAGCATCAGGTAGCTGTTGGGCTTGCGCTCACTGCGGTATACAAAACACTGCATACTTATTCGTTTTCGCGGAAGTTTTCGGGTTCGAGATGATGCTTGTTGAGCAAGCGATAGAACTCGGTACGGTTACGCCGCGCCAGACGCGCGGCCTGGGTAACATTGCCGTGTGAAATCTGTAAGACCTTAACCAGATAATCGCGTTCGAAATGTAGCTGAGCCTCAGCCAATGGCAACAACACCCCGGTCTTGCCACGCAAAGCACGCTCAACCAGACTGGCTGGCACAATGGGTGAAGAGCTGAGTACGGTTACCTGTTCGATCACGTTCAGCAGCTGTCGGATATTACCGGGCCACGGGGCCGAGACCAGTAACTCAATCGCTTCGGGTGAGAAGTTGTCCACCACACAACGTGGATTTTGCTGGCGCAATTTATTCAGAAAGTGGTTAGTGAGCATCGGAATATCTTCACGACGTTCTGAGAGTGTTGGCAGTTCCAGTACGACCACATTCAAGCGATAAAATAGATCTTCCCGAAAGCGACCATTGGATATTTGGTCATCCAGATCATGGTTTGTGGCCGAGATGATGCGGACGTTGGTGGGCGTAGATTCAGTATAACCGACCGGTCTGATTTCATAGTCTTCCAGCACGCGCAACAGCTTGCTTTGAAATTCGATCGGCATATCACCGATTTCATCCAGAAACACAGTGCCACCTTCAGCAGCAGTAAACAGACCTTCATGATCACGTTCGGCGCCAGTGAAAGCGCCTTTGCGATGGCCGAACAATTCTGACTCCAGCAGGTTGTCAGGAATGGCGGCACAGTTGATGGGCACAAACGGTTTATCTTTACGTTGGCTGGCACGATGGATAGCTTTGGCCAGCAGCTCTTTACCCGTACCACTGTCGCTTTGGATTAAAATACTCGCGTCTGATTGAGCAGCGCGATAAGCCTGTTTCAACACTTCATCCATAAGTGGACTTTGGCTGATGATGCCACTACGCCAATCTTCAGATTGGTCGTTGTTGACCGAAATTGGAATACTTTGTAACAGGGCTTCTTCTATGACGGTCAATAATTGCCGGGCGTCAAAAGGCTTGGTCAGGTAGCTGAATATACCTTTGCGGGTAGCATTGATCGCGTCCGGAATGGTGCCATGTGCCGTCAGGATAATGACAGGCAGAGAAGAAAATCGTTTCTGGATTTCCTTGAACAGACTCAGCCCATCCATACCTTCCATACGCAAGTCGGTAATCACCAACTGCGGCTTGAACTGGGGCAATCGGGCCAAAGCGGTATGCGCATTGGCGGCCGTTTCAACTTCATAGTTGGCGGCATTCAGGCGCATGGACAGCAGTTTTAACAGACTCGGATCGTCATCAACGATCAGGATTCTGGCGCTGGGCTCCACGGCTACGGCGGTATTACTACTCGGGGTCAATGTTCGATTCCAGACTCTTAAGCTGATCCAATTGTAGCTGAAGCTCGGCCAGACGTTGTAACAATTGACGATTTTCTGCTCTTTGCTGGTCCAGCAAGCTGTTATGACGTCCGACTTTCTTTTCGACCACGCTGCGTTGCGACATTTCATTTTTGAGCAGGGTGATCAATGCATGATCATCACTGTCCAGTGCGCTGTGGTTATCTTTTACGGTATCCAGCAGTTCATTGATGGTTTCATCGGTTTGTCGCAACTTGCCCGGCGCGGAGTGGTACAGGGCGAGACGCAAACTGTCGCAGGCATCTTCATCTGTCTTGATACGGTTTTTAACCGTGCGAATTTCCTGCCTTTTGATGTCATCACTATAGCGTGTAAATTCGGCATATTCGCTGAGCAAGCTACCGCAGCCTTCTTCAGGTTTTACCACCTCACGAATAACCACCCGCTCCTTCGGGGTCTGGTTGACTGCCGCCGGTACTTCGCGGATGGTTTCGATGGGCATACAAGCGCTGAGCAAGAGCAGGCTAGCAGGCAGGGTAAATTCAAGCCGTAGCGGCATAGTTTTCTCCAGATACATATAGGGGTAGAGACAGGCGAAAATGAGCGCCAGTTTCGCTGTCGAGTAATTCCAGGGTTCCGTTGTGGGTCTGAGCATATTGATGGGCAATCGCCAGACCCAGACCGGTGCCTTTTATATGGCCACGCGCCAGGCGTTGACCTTGATAGAACGGTTCAAAAATTCTGATTCGATCCTCTTCACTAATACCCGGGCCTTGATCGATCACATCCAGTACCGCTTGTTTGTTAAGCATGCCCAGCTTGATCTCGATAGTGGTTTTATCAGGTGAATACTTGATCGCATTACTCAGTAAGTTACTAATCAGTGTTCGTAGTTGTTGCCAGTCACCAGAGACAATGACTTTCTCAATTTTTATGTCAAAGCTGATACCTCGTGCGCGTGCAGCCAGACGTTGCTGGGTAACGGTTTCCTGTATCAACGTAGAGAGTTCCAGGTTTTCAAGGTCAACTTCGTTACCGGCGATAGCGCTGTTAAAGTTCAACAGTGCTTCTACTTCCTGTTGCAGCTGTATGCTGTTCTCTTTGATAATACTGGCAACCTTTTGTTGTTCCAGATTGAGCTCACCAACGACTTCTTCTTCCAGCAAACCAACACCCTCGCGAATCGAGGTTAATGGTGTTTTCAGCTCATGCGAGACGTGATGTAAAAAAGTCAGCTTTTGTTGGTCGAGCTCGGTCAGACGTTTGCGCAGCCATTCCAGGCGCTGGCCCAGCTCCCGCATATCACGTGGACCCTCGATATTTATTTTATTGTCAAAATTTCCTTCACCCAGATGTCGTACCGCTTTGTCCATGGAGCGCATCGGGCGTGTGACAAAATAACTAAACACAAATGCCAGTAACACGAACAACGGCACCAGCAATACCGCCTGCCAGAACAGGCGTTTAATCATGGATTGAATAGAGTCGTTCACCTGTCTGGTCGTTGAATTAACCAGTGCGTTTACCTCACTCGGTAAATCCTGAACCAGTCTGCTCAGACCCAGCTCATTGGGTGAGAGTTCAGTTGGGACTTCTGAACTGACTATTTCGGTAACGCGTTGGTACAACGCCTCTTCGGCTTGTTGTAGTTCCAACATTTGCTCACGAATCAACTCATCTTCCGGCACGGCTTGGAGCAAGGCATTGCGCGCAAATGACAATTCGATACGCTGTTCTTCATACCGCTGTTTCAACTCATCGTCTTTAAGTACCGAGTATTGACCAGCGCTGCGTTCAAGATCCCGGGTTCTGCTCAATACCAGTCGACTGGTATCGACCGCATCGGTAGTCGTGGTCACGGCTTGTTGCAAGTAGCTGGAGAGTTGTTCAATCCGGAAGATGGTATTAAAGATCGTGAATATCAGCGGTATGGAAATCAGCAAACAACCCAGCAACACCAATTGTCGTATGGTGGTTCGAGGTTGAATCGCTTTCAAACGCTGATTTACATCCATAAGTGTTCACCGGAGTGGCACGTAAACCACTGCAAGTATGTACTTAACACCAACGATAACAACAACTTGAACATGATAGCGACAAAGACCCTGAGAGTAGACGATAAACGGACGTCTGTCGCTGAATAGCGACACGTAAATTCCCTTTAAAAACAACAGCTTGGAGTTATACCAGCTTTTTGCTGTTGCCTACCAGCGACGTCTTGACCAGCTACACATCATACCGCCAATCAATATTCATCTACAAGTGCTGGAATTCACTGGGATTACAAAAAACTGGCACGCAGGTTGCATCTATCATTCCAAGTGCAAGGTTGCACTGAGTACTTACATGGAGTTTTAGATGAAATCATTACTTACAGCAGTTGCCCTATCAATGCTATTTGCAGTGTCAGCATACGCTGGCGAAACAGAGATGGTTGAAGAAGCGATCGAAACCGCCGATACAACCCTCGAAGTAGTAAACGAAACAGAATTCGCGCCAGTCGCTGATACTTACGCTGCACTTGATGCAGATGGTAGCGGTACTTTAAGCGCTACCGAAGCGGAAGTTATTCCTTCGCTTACCGAAAACTGGGAAGCACTGGATGTGGACGCCAGTGGTGAACTGGATATTGAAGAATTTGCGGCCTTCGAACTTGTTGAAGAAGACGAGACTCCTCTGGAGCAAGTAATCGAAGAGGTTCAGGAAGAAATAGCCGCAGAATAACTGTCAGGAACATGAGCCTGATTTAACCGGTCGGGCTTGGCAGTTGGGGAAGTACACGGAAGTGTCCCTACAAGGATGATCAGCCATGGAGGCATCAAGGAAGATCGATCAGGGATGATATTTACGCGGGATGCGTAATACTGCTCCAGGATTGGAGCTCTATTTTGCTACAGTTTGGAACGCGTGTAGCAATACCCCCGTCAGTAGGGATGCTGTAGGGGGTTTTTTTTATCCCCAAGGATGGGGTGTATGCTGCGAGAGGCATGGATGCCGGAGCAGTATTGTCTCAGCTAATTCAGTTTCTTATTTATACCCAGAAGTGCGAGAGCGGCGCGTCTCAGTTAGTTCGGTTTCTAATTTAACAACGAAGTGCGAGAGGGAGTGTCTCAGGCAGCTCGGTTTTTATTTATACAGAAGCCGAAGAAGCATTCTTTCAGTTAAACCTAAATATTTACCTTTATGATTATGCTAAGCAGTTAACATGCCAGATGGTTGTTTGTAGGTATAGTTTCTCTCTCATAATGATTGTTATCAATCCTGGAAACACTTATATAAACTAAATAGGCTCTTTTATGATTCCTAAACTTATTACACTAATCGTTTTGTCTGTTTTTTTAACATCGTGTGCTGTAATTACGACTTACGGAAAAGAACCAGTCAAGATCTCTTCAAATCGATATCAGTTTAAATTGTTCTATAACATTGCTGCAAGTGACGATGATATACGTATTAAAGCAGAGCAGTTAATGGAGCAGATTAGACAAGAAAACAAGCATGAATCTTGTGCATTACTAAGAAACGATACAAGATCACAAACAGGTGTGAATGCTCGTGCATCTGAGGTATTTGATGTTGAATGCAGATAGAAACAAATACTTAGTCTGTAGTGAACAGACGATCTTTTTCTATATCGCTTAGTAGCAAAGAAGTAAAATATCTAACAACATTTTCTGAACCGCTTTGTGGATCAATCAAGATACTATTTGTTTCAGTGTAAGATGCTTCGTACTGATATTTTTTTATTACTTTATCTTTTTTGATTATTGTAACTTCAAAAGAGGAGCTTTTTGCACTAGTAGTTGGAACAACCCCTAAAGTACCTGCATATAAAAGTAATTTGGCATATTCCGCTTTTTCAGAACCAGCAAAATTATCTGAGAACGTAATATCAAAGGAAACTTCTGAGTAAGGATTATTAATATCAACACGTTCAAATAGTGTAGAACCTCTGAGAGCCGTCAGTACAAATTTATCGTCATTATTACGATAGTAATAGCAGGTAGAATTTGTGCAATTGCTTTCTGAATTGATCTTTCCATCATTCAATAAAATTGAAATTGCTGGGTATATGCGAGATTGAGATTTATCATATTCAGACAACTCAAAAGGCTGTTGTGCAGCACACCCTAAAATTGACAACAATAAGATAATTAAAGTGGTGAAACGTATTGGTATCATTTTGTATCAGAAAAAAAACTCATAGAATCAATATTATAATCAGAATACGATTTTTAAATTAGTCGAAAACTAGAGAATCCATCACAAAATATATCGTTTATCTTAAGATCTACCGCACCGCCGTCTTAATCCCGGCCGCTTCGCACCCACTCAAACGCAACAGGGGAGGTGACATGGAAAACTCGAACGGGGCAGCTTTGAGTAACGTACTGATACCCAGTATCTGACGTGAACTGTTGGGAATAACCGCGGCTTTTACATCACGAATGATGCAATTTTCGCCCAGTGTGATCGCTGATATTGTGTACAGAGAAACGATTTCTGTAGCACCATTGGCCATCACGCCTTTTAGGTTCTTTATAAACGTCGCATGACCCTGCTCTTGCAAAGCTTCAAGTGTTTCTTGATTGATTACCGAATAGCCCGAGCCGGTATCTACCAGTAAGCGCGCTTCTCCAGCACCATGGATCATCGAATCTATGTAAAAAGTCTGACTTCCTTGTGACTGTAAGGCGACTTCTGTTCTTGGCGCTTCCTGTGCAAATCCGTGCGTGGAAACTACTGCCAAAATAATCGCCAGCCAATACTTCATGTAGGCCTCTGTGTTATTCCGTGCAGACTTTATACCCCGGATAGATGCGGTACAGGATCACAGTGAGCCGATTGGCAGACCAGCGGGATTGGTCCACAACAGAAGTGGTCAGCAGTCACATAATTTTTGTGGGCTGTTCCCGTTGTTTTGTAGTGCGCTTATTCTACGGGCAGATTAAGTGATTCACAGCTACCTTCATGGTAGCCGTAGACGTTTTGATCGGCACAGGCGCTGCATTGATTGCCATAATCACGCCATTCAACTGCCTCATCACATGGTGCCATGACACAACGTATGCCAGTATCGCGCTGACCACAAACGGGTTGATAGATTTTGTTACAAACTTCTGGGCGTAATTCCGGACAGTTTTCAAAGGCGTCTGCAAGGTCACTTGCCAGGCTCTCGTCTGTTTCTGTTTGGTCAGTTGCCGGCGCACTTCTGGCAGCGACAACGCCACTATTAGCTTGTGGAGCCACTAGAGCTGGCATGGCTAGTTCAGCTGCGGCTACACTTTCAGGCATGACGCGTGCGCCAGTGACGATAATCTCTTCTTTTTGAGCATCTGCTACAACACTACCACTGGTGGCAAGGGTATTTTGGTCCAGAGCCTCTGTTTTGGCCAAAGGTAGTTCCATCATTTCTGTTTCATTTAATACAGGCGGCTCGGCAACAACCGCATCAGCATACACACGATTTTCATAGCTTGATTGCGTAGTCGCTTCTACTTGTCTAATTTCAACACTATAAGCATCATCATTAGCAGTATCTTGCCTGGTTTCGGCCAGTACCGATTGTTGTTCACGCGTCACTGCAGCGGCTGTTTGCTGTTCCATTGTAGCTCGCATCTCTGCATCAACAATGTCAGCCTCTTCAGTTGCATTACTGTGTGCAAGTGAGTTCGGATTGCTATCATTAAAGACTGGTTTCTCAATGCGCTTGATTTGACTGGCAGCGTCTTGTTCTGGAATGTGAAGCACAAAATCATTGGTGTCATAAACACCCGAGCTGGTTGGTTCATAACTGGCATCGCTAAAATTAAAAGTGCCTACTTTCAATACCACTCCCAATGCCAAAGCTGGCACGCACACAGCCGCCAGCGGAAGAGCCCAGCGTGGCTTACGCGGGTTTTTAACAGAGACAGTTTGACCTTTGGCTTTTGCCAAAATCAGGTTATCGATTTTGGCTGGTGGTTGCTCACCAGCACTATCCTGATAGAGGGAATCGATTAAATCGTCATGTTCAAATTGATCGTCGTTCTTGTCACTCATTACTTTTCTCAGCTTCCAGCCGTTGACGCAGTTTTTTAGTCGCATAGCGATAACGACTTTTTGCTGCCTCGTGGCTGATATTTAAAATCCCGGCGATTTCCTTCACCGTCAA
>CALIRD010000048.1 GCA_938042355.1 uncultured Thiotrichales bacterium | reverse complement strand
AGCAAGATCCGGCATTCACAATCTGCCATGGTTTTAGAGGAACTTGTGGGCCAGGTTCTTGTCAATCTTACATCGGGTGATGAAGAGTAAAGGAGAGATTTTATGAAAACCGTACAAACACTGATTATAAGCCTTGCGCTGCTTAGTTTACCGCTGGTAACAATTGCAGAAGAAGGTGTTAACCCCGCCATACCTCTGGAAGAGCAAACTCAGAGAGTTCTGGAGAAATTGTCTGCCGATGATGGTGCTGTCAAGAGCCAGCCAGAAGCGTTAAATGCTCTGGTGAACGAAATGGTATTGCCTATGATCGACTTTGAGGCAATGAGCAAATTAACGCTGAGTAAAAACTGGAAAAAAGCCAGTAAAGAAAAGCGTGCTGAATTCGTTGACGCCTATAAAGGCCTGCTCGCGCGGACCTACACCAAGTCGCTGACAGATTTTGCCGGGCAAAAGGTTGTCTACTATCCTGAGCGTACCAAGATTGACGAAAATTACGCCAAGGTTTACTCCGAGTTTGTTCAAGGCGGTGGTAAACCAAATCATGAAGTGCGGTATGAGATGCGCTTAAAGGATGGTGACTGGCTGGTCTATGACGTGGTCATTGATGGTTTGAGTTTTATCAAAAACTATCGCACTTCTTTTTCCAAAGAAATCAAAGACACCAGTCTGGATGCCTTGATAGCCAGACTTCGTTCTGATGACGCCAAGGCAGCAGGTAATTAATCAGCACGTGAACGCGACTACTTTTCTAGCAATAGACAACGGTTATCAAATCACCGGAGTCGTGACATTAGACACGGCTCCGACTCTTGTTCAGTCATTACCAACGACCTCTGGTGACTTGACCATTGATTTGTCAGATACTGGCGGTTCAGATAGTGCCTTACTTGCCCTGTTATTAGCCTGGGTTAGACAAGCCAGTAAAAAAAACGCCAACCTGAGTTGTACCAATACACCCTCTGAAATTTCCTCGTTAATTCATCTATACGGCCTCGAATCTATCCTCAGTCACTGAGCTATACGCTCTGTGCCACATTCGGTATAGTCCACCTCTTGGGACTATAAATACATGCTGACAGTATGGAAAAATTATTAATTAGCGGCGGCCAAAAACTTGACGGCGAGCTGCAGATATCAGGCGCAAAAAATGCCGTGCTGCCCATCCTTTCGGCTACCCTGCTGGCAGAAACCCAATCGAATATTAACAACGTGCCACACCTGCGCGACGTTACGACTACCATGCGTTTGCTCGGTCAGTTGGGTGCAGAATTAACGCTGGATGAGCGTATGACAATTTCGGTTGACCCGTCGACCGTCAATAGTCATATCGCTCCCTACGAGCTGGTTAAGACCATGCGCGCTTCGATTCTTGTGCTCGGCCCTTTACTCGCCAAATACGGTGAGGCGGTTGTCTCTCTACCCGGGGGTTGTGCGATCGGTGCGCGTCCGGTTGATATTCACATCAGTGGCTTGCGTGCGATGGGCGCCGAGATTGATGTAGAAGAGGGTAACATCAACGCCAAATGCAAGCGCTTACAGGGTGCGCACATAGTACTCGATATTGTGAGTGTGACCGGCACAGAAAATTTATTGATGGCTGCCTGTTTGGCTGAAGGAACCACCATACTCGAAAATGCCGCGCGCGAACCCGAAGTGGTCGATCTGGCGAACTTCCTGATCAAGATGGGCGCTAACATCAGTGGTGCAGGTACGGCTACCATAACGATTGAGGGTGTCGATAAGCTGTCCGGTTGTGAATATAGTGTGCTGCCCGATCGAATTGAGACCGGTACTTTTCTGTGTGCTGCTGCAATTACCGGTGGCCGTGTTCTGGTTAAAAATACTGACCCGCATACCCTCGATTCGGTGTTGGCAAAATTACGTGAGACGGGTGCCGAGATTACCGTGGGTGACACTACGATTGAATTGAATATGCACGGCAAGCGTCCCAAGGCTGTTGATATTCGCACCGCGCCTCATCCGGCTTTTCCCACCGATATGCAGGCACAGTTCGTGGCTCTGAATACCATCGCCGAAGGTGCAGCGAGTGTGGTTGAAACCATTTTTGAAAATCGTTTTATGCATGTGCATGAATTACAGCGCATGGGAGCTGATATCAAAATAGAGGGAAATACAGCACTAGTAAGAGGCGTAGAGCGTCTTACTGGTGCACCTGTGATGGCGACGGACTTGCGTGCTTCGGCCAGTCTGATTATTGCTGCATTGGTAGCTGAAGGGGATACCGTTGTAGACCGCATCTACCATATCGATCGCGGTTATGAGCGTATCGAAGAAAAGTTGATGCAAGTAGGAGCGACTATCCGCCGCATGGCATAGCAAAAGACGCCACTTTCACCGAATAATCTTTGTTACTATACGCTCTATGAACAGCCCACTTACGATTGCCTTGTCAAAAGGCCGCATACTTAAAGAAACATTGCCGCTGTTAGCGCATGCTGACATTCACCCGGTCGATGATCTCGATAAAAGTCGCAAGTTAATTCTTGATACCAATCATGATGCGATCAAGTTACTGGTCGTGCGTGCTTCTGATGTTCCTACTTATGTCCAGTATGGAGCAGCAGACCTGGGAGTGTCTGGTAAAGATGTGATTGACGAGCACGGTGGTGACGGTTTGTATGAACCACTGGATTTGAAAATTGCACAATGTAAATTAATGCTTGCCGGACCAGCAGATGTGGATCTTGAGCGATTAACGCGGATGCGTGTCGCTACTAAATTCGTCAATACCACCAGAGACTGGTTTGCTGCACAAGGCAAGCAGGTCGAGATCATCAAGTTATATGGTTCGATGGAGCTGGCACCGTTGGTAGGGTTGGCAGATTGTATTGTGGATGTGGTCGATACCGGCGGCACTCTAAAAGCCAATGGCCTGGAACCACTTGAACATATTGCCGACATCAGCTCGCGCCTGATTGTTAACAAGGCATCTATGAAAATGAAACAACAAGCCGTTAAATCACTAATATCAAAAATCAGGGCGGGAGTAGAAGCAGCATGAGTACAGCGAACTCGGTCATCAATACTGATGATCTGCGCATCGTCGGTATTACCAAAGTAACCTCACCAGAACAGTTACTGAATAACTTTCCGATCACCGAAAAAGCAGCTTCTGTGGTGGCAAACTCACGTAATGCAATACATGATATTCTGCACGGTGAAGATGATCGTGTTTTTGTTGTGGTTGGCCCATGTTCTATTCATGACCCGAAAGCGGCGCTGGAGTACGCACACAAGTTAATGCCGCTCAGAGAAAAGCTGGCTGATCGACTTGAGATAGTGATGCGTGTGTATTTTGAAAAGCCACGCACCACAGTTGGTTGGAAAGGGTTGATTAATGATCCTGATATGGATAACAGCTTCAACATCGACAAAGGCCTGCAGCAGGCACGCGAGTTGTTACTGGAGCTCAACCTCATGGGTATGCCGGCTGCGACCGAATACCTTGATCCGGTCAGTCCTCAATACGTTGCTGACTTGATTAGTTGGGGCGCGATTGGTGCGCGTACTACAGAAAGTCAGGTGCATCGCGAGTTGGCTTCAGGCTTGTCATGTCCGATTGGTTTTAAAAATGGCACAGATGGTAATTTACAAATTGCGATTGATGCAATTGGCGCATCCTCGAAACCACACAACTTTTTATCAGTTACCAAAGGCGGGCATTCAGCTATCGTATTGACGGCCGGTAATGAAGATTGTCATGTCATTTTGCGTGGTGGTAAGAATGGCACCAATTATCAAAGCAACGACGTCAGAGCGGCTGCCGAACGGCTGAAAGCCGCAAACCTGGCGGCTCGCTTGATGGTAGATTGCAGTCATGCCAACAGTAGTAAAGATCATAACAAGCAGGTGATTGTTGGTAATGATCTTGCCGACCAAATCGCTAGCGGTGAACATGCCCTGGTAGGCATTATGATCGAAAGTCATTTGTTTGCCGGCCGTCAAAATATTGTCGACCCGGCCAAATTAGAGTACGGCGTGAGTGTTACTGACGCCTGTCTGGCTTGGGCTGATACCGAACCACTTCTAGAGCGCCTGGCCGCCGCGGTTGGAGAGCGTCGCTCGAATTGAAAAACGATTTCACTCAACGTCTGGATGCCACACTCCCGAATTTCTGGGATCAACTGGCAGCACGTTTAGCCTGGCAAGATGATGCTGATCAGGAGGTGGTCAGTTTCGTCAATCAAACCATAGCGGATATTCGTGCTACTGGTGACCAGGCGCTGCTTGAATACACCAACAAGTTTGATCGGCTGGCATTGACCTCGGCGGCTCAATTGAAAGTTTCCCAGTCACAAATAGATTCCGCATTAGCTGGTATTAATGAAGAGCGTCGTACAGCATTACAAGCCGCAGCAAACCGAATCAGGCAATATGCCGAGCGTCAAAAACTGGATTCCTGGAGCTATACCGAAGCAGACGGAACCACCCTCGGTCAGCAAGTTTCAGCGCTGGACAGTGTTGGTTTATATGTGCCAGGTGGTAAAGCGGCTTATCCTTCATCGGTATTAATGAATGCCATCCCGGCGAAAGTTGCTGGTGTCGCTCGTCTGGTAATGGTTGTACCTAGTCCTGATGGTGAACTCGACCCCATGGTGTTAGCCGCAGCGGCTATCGCCGGGGTCGATGAAATCTTCACCATCGGTGGAGCACAAGCGATTGCTGCACTGGCTTACGGTACCGAAACAATACCTGCGGTCGACAAGATAGTGGGTCCGGGAAATATCTATGTCGCGACCGCCAAGCGTATGGTCTATGGCAAAGTTGGCATTGACAACATTGCCGGTCCTTCCGAAATACTGGTGTATTCTGATGGTCAAGCAGATCCAGACTGGATTGCGATGGATTTATTTTCGCAAGCCGAACACGATGAGCTGGCACAAGCGATTTTAATTTCCAGCGACAAACCGTTTATTGATCAGGTCGAAGTTTCCATGCAGCGCCTGGTGGAACAATTGCCTCGCCGGGAAATCATTCAAACCTCGATGAAAAATCGGGGAGTATTGATTGATACGCCAGGAGAGAATCTGGCGTTACAGGTGATCAACTATATCGCGCCGGAACATCTGGAGTTATCGGTTGCTGACCCGGAGTCTGTCGCGTCACAAGTACGCCATGCCGGCGCCATTTTTATGGGGCGTTACAGCAGTGAAGCCTTAGGCGACTATTGTGCGGGCCCTAACCATGTTTTACCTACATCACGCACCGCGCGTTTTTCATCACCATTAGGTGTATATGATTTTCAAAAGCGTAGTAGTTTGATCAATGTATCCGAAAAAGGCGCTACCACCCTGGGCAGGATTGCCACCGTCCTGGCAGAGGCAGAGGGTCTGGACGCGCATGCACGTTCTGCTGCCTTCAGGGTCAAGAACTAGTTATGTCTGACCTGGTCAAGCAGCTGATACTCGATCAAATCCAGAGTTTATCGGCTTATCATGTCCAGCCTGCAGAGAATATGGTCAAGCTCGATGCCATGGAAAACCCGTATGACTTGCCAGAGCAGCTAAAGCAGCCGTGGCTGGAGTGTCTTTCATCAGCTGCCATCAATCGTTATCCAAGTCCGCAACCGCAGGGGTTAATTGCACAACTCAGAGCCACTCAGGCAATACCTGATGCAGCAGAGGTTATGTTGGGGAATGGTTCCGATGAACTGATCCAGATCATTTGTATGGCGGTCGCCAAGGCTGATCGCATGGTCATGTCGGTAACCCCGAGTTTTGTGATGTATGAGCAAACGGCCGTGATTACCGGTATGAAGTTTCACGGGGTAAGTTTGCAGCAAGATTTCTCACTCGATCTCACAGGAATGTTGGCGGCGATTGCAGCGCATCAACCCGCGGTGATCTTTTTAGCCTATCCAAATAATCCAACTGCCAATAGTTTTGACCGCAAGCAATTAGTAGAGATCATTCATGCCTCGCCCGGTCTGGTAGTGATCGACGAAGCGTATGCGCCATTTGCTGCCGATACTATGATGGACGAGGTGTTACGACACGACAATTTATTGCTCATGAGAACACTCTCCAAATTTGGTCTGGCGGGTTGTCGACTGGGTTATCTATGTGGGCCTGAGCCATGGATGACCGAGCTGAATAAAATCCGTATGCCTTACAATATCAATATCCTCACGCAGCTCACCGCCGAATTTGCCTTACAACATACCGACGTCTTCAGTGCCCAGGCAGAACAGATCAAGCAGCAGCGCCAGAGCTTGATAGAGCAACTGCGTAGTCAAACCAGGTATCAGGTATTTGAGAGTCAGGCTAACTTTGTATTATTTAAAACCACGGATGGTCAGGCGGACAGGATTTTCTCTGCTCTTAAGGAACACAGGATTTTGATCAAGAACCTCTCGGCACAGGGTGGTTTGTTGAATGAGACCTTACGCGTAACCATAGGTACGCCAGAAGAAAATCAAGAGTTTCTGCAGGCCTTGAGCGAGATTCCGGAAGTCGTCTAAAGGTTTCTAGTCGCGGAAGTTCTCAAATTGCAGCGGCACACCCAATTTTGATTCTTTGAGTATCGCCATTACTTGTTGCAGATCGTCGCGTTTTTTTCCGGTGACGCGCACTTTTTCGCCTTGAATCGCAGCCTGTACTTTCATCTTTTGCTGTTTGATGAGCTTGACCATTTTCTTGCTTACGTCTGCTTCCAGTCCGGATTTCATGGTCACGATTTGGGAGACGGTTTTACCGCTGGGAATCGGGTCTCCAATCTCCAGGCAACCAATATCAATACCGCGCTTGGTCAGTTTGTTCTGCAGAATATCCAGCATTTGTTGGCACTGAAAATCAGATTCGGATTTAACCGTGACGAGGTTACCCTCGAGCTTGAATTCTGACTCGGTACCTTTGAAATCAAAGCGTGTGCTGACTTCACGGTTAGCTTGATCTACCGCATTTACGGCTTCTTGCTCGTCGTATTCCGAGACGGTATCAAATGATGGCATGCAGCCCTCCTTGTGTTACGCTGGATTATTAAGTTGTAAAGGGCGTACGCCGACCATGACTTTGGTTTGAAACGCCTGTTGTTCAGGCAGCCCTAGGTTTCTAATGCCTTTGATGGTCATTTCTTCACCAGGTGCAGTGGTCGCGATCAGGTTAAGCGCAGTCAGCACATCAACCATTTTCACACCGCCAATTTCGGTAATGACATCGTCGGTACGCATACCCGCTAAATAGGCGGGGCCTTCTTCATTGACGTTGCTCAGGCGTACCCCGATGCTTTCGCCATCGGTATTGAAGATGGTTGGGTTATCCACAGTCACTCCCAGCCAGCCACGAACGACTTGTCCATTTTCAATGATTTGCGTCATGACGTCTTTGGCAAGATTCACCGGAATGGCAAAGCCTATGCCCAGTGATGAGTCGACACCATATATAGCGGTGTTGATGCCTACCAGTTGTCCGAAGGCGTTAATCAGGGCGCCACCCGAGTTTCCAGGGTTGATCGCTGCGTCAGTCTGAATGAAATCTTCATAAGTATTAAGGCCAAGTTGATTACGTCCGGTGGCACTAATAATGCCCTGAGTGACGGTTTGACCGATATTGAACGGGTTGCCAATTGCCAGCACCACATCACCCACTTCGAGATCGCTTGAATCACCGGTCACAATACTGGTCAGTGCGTTTGTTTCTATTTTCAGTACCGCAATATCAGTGTCCGGGTCTGCGCCCAGTGCTTTGGCATCAAAAACACTGCCATCCGCGAGTTTGACGCGAATATCATCGGCACCACTAATAACGTGACTACTGGTGAGGATATAACCTTTAGAATCAACAATCACACCCGAACCAAGATTGTTTTCCTGATCCAGTTCGGGCCTGCCGGGTACACCACGCTGGCGTTGGAAGTATTCACTCCAGTTGCGCGGCTGGCTCTCGCGTATCACCAGTTTACTGGTGGTGATGTTTACCACTGCCGGGGCTGCGTTTGCCACTGCACCGGCGTAACTCACCCGTCCACCATAAATTTTTGGGGTTTCGCTGCTTTTTACTTCCACCACGTGCCGGCTACCGACCAGCTCGGGGCGCATGAAAACTGCAACCAGCGCAATAGCCAGGCCGAGGGCGATCATTTGGAACAGGAAAAGTGCGTGTTTACCCAAGAGGTTCGATTCCGTTAGTTTGGCTGCTATTATGCCACGATGACAGCATTAAATGAGATCGTAGAATACACTGATAATCTGCTACAAGTCAGTCAGTACAAGGATTATTGTCCAAATGGCCTTCAAATTGAAGGCACGGACAGGGTCAAGAAAATCATTTCCGGCGTAACCGCTTCCCAGGCATTGCTGGATGCTGCAGTCGCGGCTGGTGCGGATCTTGTTCTGGTTCATCACGGCTATTTTTGGAAAGGTGAGAAGACGGTCATCACCGGCATGCGTAAGCGTCGTATACATGCCTTACTCAGCAATGATATTTCATTGCTGGCCTATCATCTGCCGCTCGATGCTCATTCAGAATATGGAAATAATGCGGGTCTGGCGGAAAAACTGGGCCTGCAAGTCACTGGATCCTTGAACCCGGAAGGCGTTGGCCAGACAGGAAAACTGGACAAATCCATCAGTCCGGAGGAGTTCGCAGGGCATATTGAGCACGTTTTGGCGCGCGAACCCACTCTGATTAGTGGCGGTGATCAGCCCATACGAAGTGTTGCCTGGTGTACCGGAGCCGCTCAAAGTTATTTTGAACAGGCAATTGAAAAGGGCGTAGATGCTTATATTTCCGGTGAAATATCCGAACAAACGGTGCATTTAGCCCGCGAAAGCGGGGTGCACTATATTGCTGCAGGTCATCATGCGACCGAACGCTATGGGGTACAGCTGTTAGGCCAGCATTTAGTCGAGAAATTTGGCCTGGAGCATGAATTTATCGATATAGACAACCCGATTTAAGCCCGTTCCTGCTGTCAGATAATTGATCGCAAAAAGCATCAATGGAATTGCCCCAAAATTGAACAATTAGGCTATAATACGCGCCGATTACAGGGGGGTTACAGCGTCGAGGATTTCTCCGCTACTTTTCCAGCCTGAACAACGAATTTAGTTTAATCTTTAGGAGCAACAATGTCGGCTAGTTTGGATAATCCATCAGCGTCCGATGAGATCGTCGTGGACGTTCAGAGAAGACGTTTTTTAACCACTGCGACCACCGTTGTTGGTGCGGCCGGTGCGGCAGCTTTAGGCGTACAATTTTTTAGTTCGATGTCACCCAGTGCACGTGCTCTGGCAGCCGGTGCTCCGGTTGAAGCAGATATCAGTTTGATTGAAGCCGGTGCGCAATTGACCGTAGAATGGAGGGGCAAACCAGTCTGGATAGTAAACCGTACTGATGAAATGCTTGCCACACTCGGTGAAAATGACGGTCTTTTGAAAGATCCAAACTGCGAAAAAGCGGTCCAGCCCGACTATGCCAGAAATGCGTTTCGCTCAAGAGAGCAACATAAAAATTACATTGTACTGGTCGGCATATGCACGCACCTGGGTTGTTCACCAGCGTATGTTCCGGATATGACGGCGGGTATTAACCCGGCGCTCAAGAGTGGCTGGGAATGCGCTTGTCATGGTTCAGCGTTTGATATTGCCGGGCGCGTCACATCGACTTCTCCGGCGGCTACGAATCTTGAAGTCCCACCCTATCAATATTTGAATGATACGACCGTGCTCGTTGGTGATGATGGAGCAAGCGCATGAGTTTAATGACCTGGATAGACGACCGTTTCCCGCTCACCAAAATGTGGGAAGAGCATGTCTCTAAATATTACGCGCCAAAAAACTTTAACTTCTGGTATTTCTTTGGCTCGTTAGCCTTGTTGATTCTGGTGATGCAGATCATTACCGGTATCTTCCTGACCATGCATTACAAGCCGGATGCTGATCTCGCGTTCGCTTCGGTGGAATACATCATGCGTGATGTGCCGGGTGGTTGGTTGATTCGATACATGCATTCAACCGGTGCTTCGGCATTCTTTGTGGTTATCTACCTGCACATGTTTCGCGCTCTGATCTACGGATCCTATAAAGGGCCACGTGAATTGTTGTGGATCTTTGGCATGCTGATATATCTTGCCTTGATGGCGGAAGGCTTCATGGGCTACTTGTTACCATGGGGTCAAATGTCTTTCTGGGGTGCGCAGGTAATCATTAATCTATTTGGTGCGATTCCGTTTATCGGTGAAGATCTCTCCATCTGGATTCGTGGTGACTACGTGGTCTCTGATGCGACCCTGAATCGATTCTTTGCCTTACACGTCATCGCGCTACCTTTTGTGATTGCCGGTCTGGTTGTGGCGCATATTCTGGCGCTACACGAAGTTGGTTCTAATAACCCTGATGGTATTGATATCAAGAAAAACAAAGGAGCCGATGGTGTACCTGTAGATGGCATTCCATTCCACCCTTACTACACGGTGAAAGATCTCGTTGGTGTATGTGTATTCTTCTTGTTCTTCTTTGGTGTGATTTTCTTTGCCCCTGAAATGGGTGGGTATTTTCTGGAGCACGCTAACTTTGTTCCAGCCGATCCATTGAAAACACCGGAGCATATCGCCCCGGTATGGTACTTCACACCGTTTTACACGGTATTGCGTGCCATAAATAATCCATTCGGTGGGGTACTGGCGATGTTCGGTGCCATCGGTGTTCTGTTCTTCCTGCCGTGGATTGATCGTAACCCGATCAGGTCCTGGCGTTATAGAAGTGCACTGCACAAGCTGAATATTCTGGTCTTTGCGGTAGTGTTTATTATTCTGGGTTACCTGGGTATCAAGCCGGTAACGACCTTGTTTACCGAAATAGGCCAGCGCTTAACCTTGATGTACTTCATTTTCTTTGTAGTACTATGGTTTTATTCATGGCCACGCTCTCAAGCGGTTGCAATGAGAACCTTTATCATCAGCGTGATTGTCATGCTCGTGATTGAATTTACCGGCTTTGGTGGTTTTTCAACTGGAACCCGCAGCTATGCGTTGGTAGGTATGTTGTTCCCAATCGCCTATCTGGCCTTTATGTTGTTTGCTGGCAATTTATTTCCACGCATGGGAGCTGAAAAAGTGGTTCCGGAAAGGGTGACGCACTAATGAATATCAATAAAATAACTTTTCTCGTGAGCATACTCCTTAGCTTGTTGCTCGCGCCAATGGTGAGTCAGTCTGCTGGGTCTTCAGTAGCACTTGAGTCGCATCGTCTTAATCTCGGTGAAAAATCATTGCAACGCGGACTCAAATATTTCACCAACTACTGCATGGGTTGTCACAGCGCCTCGTACAGTCGCTACAACCGGGTTGCTGCCGATTTGAACCTGAGCGAACAGCAAATGCTGGATAACATTATCTTTACTCGCGGAGCTGATGGCGAAAAGTCAAAAGTCGGTGAGAAAATGATGATCGCGATGACCGAAGAGTATGGTAAAGAAACGTTTGGTGTGGCTCCTCCGGATTTGTCTCTGACGGCTCGTTCGCGTGGCGCTGACTGGATTTACACTTATCTCAAGAGTTTTTATCTGGACGAATCTCGTCCTATGGGCGTGAATAACACAGTCTTTGAAAACGTTGGTATGCCGCACGTACTCTGGCCGCTGCAGGGCTGGCAGAAAAAAGCAGAACATCATGATGATGACGGTCATGGCGGTGGTAGTGGTTTCGAGCAAGTCACGGAAGGCGATATGACTGCAGACGAGTATGATCAAGTGGTTACCGACATCACAAATTTCATGGTCTATTTGAGTGAGCCCGCTCAAGCCAAGCGTAAGTCTCTTGGTATTAAAGTAATGATGTTTTTATTCCTTTTCACAGGTCTGGCGTACTTACTCAAGAAAGAGTACTGGCGCGACGTCCACTAAATAACAATGCCCGGGTTCCCGGGCACAACTACAGGCAAGCATATGTCCCTTATAGCGAACAGACGGTCCGTAATGACACTATTCTCAACCGTGGATTGTCCACAGTGTCATCGAGTCAGAATTGTATTGGCCGAAAAAGATATTTCGGTAGATATTGTGAATATTGATCCCGAAGACAAGCCCGAAGATTTACTCGAGCTCAATCCCTATAACACCGTGCCAACCTTGATTGATCGAGATCTGGTGATTTACGAGCCACGTATCATGAAAGAGTATCTGGATGAGCGCTTCCCGCACCCACCGCTGATGCCGGTTGATCCGGTTTCGCGCGCGCGTACGCGTTTAGCACTCTATCGAGTAGAGCGTGACTGGTATAGCCTGGTCAATGAAATAGAAGCCCATACCGATAAAGAAGATGAAGCGAAGAAAATTCTTCAGGAACTGGTGATTGCTTCCGCTGATATTTTTTCAGCCAAGCCCTACTTTTTAAGCGAAGACTTCAGCCTTGCAGATGCTACCATTGCTCCGATCTTGTGGCGTCTCGAGCACTATGGCATTGATATGCCTGCCTCAACCAAGCCGGTTCAGGATTACATGAAGCGAATCTTTGATCGTTCTTCATTCATTGAAAGTCTTACCGAGGCAGAGCTCGAACTACGCAGCTAATCGTGTAGTGTCTGGATAGCCTTTGCGCAGGGAAGTGCAACATGACCTCTAGCAGACCTTATCTCATTCGAGCCATTTATGAATGGATACTCGATAACGACATGACGCCGTATCTGTTGGTTAATGATGACCATCCGGATGTAGTGGTGCCTAAAGAGTTTGTTGAAGACGGGAAAATCGTTCTGAATATTTCTCCTTCTGCAGTACAAAGTTTGGTACTGGGTAATGAAGACATTACTTTCTCGGCACGTTTCTCAGGCAAGCCAATGCAGGTATTTGTTCCGATTGAGAATGCATCGGCGCTGTACGCTAAAGAGAATGGTCAAGGCATGATTTTCTCAGTCAGTGAAGATCCGGATGTTGTCACTGAAGAAGATGATAATCCGGATCCAACTCCGCCACGCCCAAGTAAGCCAAGCCTGAAAATCGTAAAATAGGGCGTGCGCTTAAAACGTTGGTTTTACCAAGACCAGAATCACAATGCCGAACAGAGCCAGTGTCGGTGCTTCATTAAAATAGCGATACCACTTGTGTGAGTGCTGATTAGCACCCGTTTTCAAGCTTTGCATCAAGCGCCAACACCAGACGTGATAAACACACAATAATGCCACCAGCACCAGTTTGGCGTGCATCCAGCCGGATGACATGTAGTAAGCCGGATTGGTCAGCAGTGCACCAAAACCGAACAACAAGGTCAGTACCGCACCGATACTCATGATGGTAAACAAGCGACGTTCCATCACTTCAAACAGGTTGAAACTGGTTCTGTTTTCCTCTTGTGCGTGATACACAAATAACCGGGGCAGGTAAAACAGGCCGGCGAACCAGGTCACCATAAAAATAACGTGTAGTGCTTTTAGCCAGTTAAGCGACATGATGTTGTTGTGTCAATTATAATGGTGCCAATATAACATGAAGCCCGTTATGGATATCTACCCGTTACTCAAGCCGTTGCTGTTCAGTCTTGCGCCCGAGACTGCACATAATGTCGCAATGAAGTCGTTGCTATTGCAATCCGGTTTTAAAAAAACAGACCAGCTACCACCAGAGGTGTCTCCCAGAGAGTTTGCCGGTATTCAGTTTCGAAATCCGGTTGGTTTGGCAGCGGGTCTGGACAAAAACGCCGATTATCTCGATGCCCTGGGTACGCTTGGTTTCGGCTTTATTGAAGTGGGAACGGTCACCCCCGTTGCTCAAGACGGCAACCCCAAGCCGCGTATGTTTCGTTTACCAGAGAACCGGGCGATTATTAATCGTTTGGGTTTTAATAATAAAGGTGTCGAATATCTGGTTAAGCAGGTGAGTAAGCGTTGTTATGCGGGTGTCCTTGGTATTAACATCGGCAAGAATAAAGACACCCCCGAAGAAAAAGCCATTGATGATTACCTAATCTGTATGGATGCTGTCTTCGCGCACGCCGATTATATTACGGCCAATGTCTCTTCACCCAATACGGCTGGCTTGCGAGATCTTCAACATGGTGAGTTGTTACATGATCTGGTGGTTGCACTAAAAAAGCGTCAGCAGGAACTGGCACAGCAACATCACAGGCAGGTGCCTGTGTTTATCAAAGTCGCTCCCGATCTGGATGATGCACAGGTTGCGGCTATGTCAGACAGCTTTAATTCGCTGGCGATTGACGGTTTGATCGCCACCAATACCACGCTCTCCAGAGAGGCTGTGACGGGTCAGCAACACGCTGAAGAGATGGGTGGTTTGAGCGGTGGTGCAATTACCGGGCTGGCGAATAATCGACTGGCATTGTTTCGCGAAAAACTAATGGCTGATATTCCCATCATTGGTGTGGGAGGTATAGTCAGCGCTGATGATGCTGTGTATAAATTGGCACAGGGCGCCGGTCTGGTGCAGGTCTATTCCGGCCTGATCTACCGTGGACCCGAACTGGTTAAAGATATACTCAAGCAGCTTTGAGCTAGTGCTTTTTCTCGAAAACCACCTATACTTGAGTCATGGATAACAGGATAAAATGTGGCATTGTTGGCGCAACCGGATATTCCGGTATCGAGTTATTGCGTCTGCTGGTAGATCATCCGCAGGCTGAGATAACTGTCGTCACTTCACGCAGCGAATCCGGAAAGGCAGTAGCCGATTTATACCCTAATCTGAGAGGTCATCTGGAACTCAAGTTTCAGGCGCCCGATCAAGCGGATCTGGCTGGTTGCGATGTTGTCTTTTATGCCACACCCAATGGCACCGCGATGCAAACGGTTCCCGAGTTGCTGGCATCCGACGTGCGCGTTATCGATCTGGCGGCAGACTTTCGGATTCAGGATATTCAGGAATGGGAAAAGTGGTATGGCATGTCTCATGCTTGTCCGGAGTTGGTTCCCGAGGCGGTCTATGGTCTACCAGAACTTAATCGTGAAGCGATACGCTCGGCGCGTTTGGTCGCTAATCCGGGTTGTTATGTGACATCAGTGACACTGGGTCTTATGCCACTACTCCATGCCAAGGCAATTGATCTGGACTCGATCATTGCAGATGCCAAGTCTGGTGTCAGTGGTGCGGGTCGAGGCGCCGCAGTGGGTTCCTTGTTCGCCGAGGTAGGTGATAATTTCAAGGCTTATGGTGTACCCGGTCATCGTCATTTGCCCGAGATTTCTCAAAATTTATCTATTATCGCAGAACGTCCCGTCAGCCTGACTTTTGTGCCACATTTGCTGCCATTGATACGCGGTATACACGCAACGCTCTATGCTAAAATGACTCGGCAGCTGGATCTTCAAGATCTGTATGAAAATACCTTTGCCGAGGAAACATTTGTTGATGTAATGCCGGCGGGTACTCATCCAGAAACGAGAACCTGCAAAGGCACCAACATGTGTCGCGTGGCGGTACATCAGCCACAGGAAAAAGACACGGTGGTGGTGTTGTCAGTCATTGATAATCTGGTCAAAGGTGCAGCCGGGCAGGCAGTACAAAATATGAATCTGATGTTTGGTTTTGCCGAGCACAGTGGTTTACAACAAACAGCGTTATTACCCTGATGTCACAGTTAAAATACACCAAGCCACAAATCAGTATGCCGCGAAAATCAGAGCCTTCTCCGGTACGCAGCGGGGTGCTCTGGGCGCTGGCCTTATTTTCAGTGATTGTTGCGGTGGCGGTCGGCTATTTATTCGCCGAACAAAAACAGCAACTCAGTGATCAGCCAGCCAATACCGAGCGAGCTGCGATG
>CALIRD010000047.1 GCA_938042355.1 uncultured Thiotrichales bacterium | reverse complement strand
CGCAGCAGATGTACCAGCGTTAATTAAAGGAAACGCTATCGCCCTGATCACCGCAGGTTTAATGTCGCTCGCTTTTATGGGCTTCACCGGGTTAATTAAAGGGTAATGTTAAATGTTCAAATTAAATATGATGAAAACTGTTTACGGTCATCGCCACCTTAATTTTTTCTTCGAGCCATTGTTTACTATTCTTGAAGACGGCTTTGTCACCAACAAAAAAACTTACAGCTGGAAAGATGTCGAACAGCTCGATAGCTGGAAACCAAGCTCTGATAAAATTCAGAACATGATGGCCAATTCCGGCATCTCTCCGAGCACTGTGGTACGTTTGAAAGATGGTACCAGCGTCAAAATCAATGCACGCGCCCTCGAGAAAAAAGGCAAAAAAGAAAAGGCTGGATTTCTCAATGGCAAGACGCCTGCCTATGATGAGTTGGTTGAAACGCTGGAAATGAAAGTACCGACAGCTGCACAACTCAAACCAGACCTTTAATACTGACAACAGGTAAGTGATAATGGTGCCTCAATCGAGGACACTGGCATGCTGGTTGCGGTTATCGCTCTGGTTTCTCTGGCGGGAATATTTGGACTCCTGCTGGGTTTTACAGCACTAAAATTCAAAGTCGAGGGCGACCCCGTCATCGACCAGATCGATGCATTGTTACCACAAACACAATGCGGGCAATGTACGTATCCCGGCTGCCGCCCGTATGCAACGGCAATCGCCAACGGTGAAGCCGACATCAATCAATGCCCCCCTGGCGGCGAAGTGACTATTATTGCCCTGTCCGATTTATTGGGCGTGGAAGCAAAGCCACTTAATGATGACCATGGCACGCATGAAGACATTCCTACCGTGGTTATCGTCCAGGAAGATATTTGTATTGGCTGCACCCTCTGCATTCAAGCCTGCCCGGTAGATGCCATTATTGGTGGTGCCAAACAAATACACACGGTCATAGAAAAAGAATGTACCGGTTGTAACCTCTGTATACCGCCCTGCCCGGTCGATTGTATTGACATCATTCCCAGACCCTCCGCTGCGGCCGTGTGGCACCCGCCATTACCCGCCGGACCCGTGACCAGCGCAAACCCGTCATGAACGCCAACAGGCAAAAAATTACTCCATTTCATGGTGGCTTACATCTGGATGGACACAAACAGGTTTCCACGCAAACACCGATTGCCACCCTGCCCGTGCCACGGCAACTGCACTTGCTGGTACCGAATAACGCAGAAGTTAAGATCAAGATTGGTGAGCGGGTACAGCGAGGACAAGCATTAACCCACACATCTAACAATGTACCTGCCATTCATGCCAGTAGCTCGGGTACGGTCTGTAGCATCGCACCCCACGCGGTGGTTAATCGCTCTGGTCAGTTGCTTGATTGCATCACCATCGAGACCGATGGTAAGGATGAAAGCGTCGAGCCGTTGGCCTCTCTGTCACCCACCACGGATAACAAACAACAGTGTCTGGATAGATTAAGAGAGTGCGGAATCGTCGGACTGGGAGGCGCCGGCTTTCCTACCGCGATAAAAATGGATACTGACAAAGCCATCGACACCCTGATAATCAATGCCGTTGAATGTGAACCTTACATTACTTGTGATGACATGTTGATGCAGGAACAAGCCTCAAGGGTTATTAATGGCGCTGAAACGCTGGCAGCGCTACTCTCGGCAAATGAAGTATTGATTGGCATAGAAGACAATAAGCCTGAGGCTATCAAAGCGATGCAGGCAGCCGCCAGCGACGTTGAGACAGTCAAGATTGTGATCGTACCCACCATCTATCCCAGCGGTGGTGAAAAGCAACTGATCCAATTACTCACCGGCAAAGAGGTGCCCAGTGGTGGCCTGCCAGCAGATTTGGGAGTGGTGTGCGTTAATACTGCAACTGCCGCCAGCAGTTTTGATGCCCTGCATCAAGGCCTGGCATTGACCGAGCGCATTGTTACCGTGACCGGTGCCGGCGTGAAAAAACCGGGCAACTACCTCTCCCGCCTGGGCACACCGATTGGTGACTTGCTCGATTATGCTGAGACTGATCACCAGGTCTACCAGCAACTGCGTATGGGCGGACCGTTGATGGGCGTTCCTATACAGGACACAAACAGCCCGGTACTAAAAATCACCAATTGCATCCTGGCCGAAGCTGAGCAGACACAACAGGCCGAACAACCTTGTATCCGTTGCGGTGATTGTGTGCGTGTCTGTCCCGCGAAGCTACTGCCACAACAACTGTACTGGTTCACCCGCGCTACCGAGTTTGAAAAAGCAGAAGACCATGGATTGTTTGACTGCATTGAATGCGGCTGTTGTGACTATGTATGCCCCAGTCACATTCCTCTGGTGGATTATTATCGGCATGCCAAGTTTGAAACCAACAACATCAAAACCGAACGCGCCCGCTCAGATCGCGCCCGTATACGGTTTGAAGAACGCGAACAAAGACTGGAGCGCAAAGCGGCTGAAAAAGCGGCTTTGCGAGCCGCCAAACTCAAAAAACTGAAAGAACGTGAAGCCGCCAAAGAAACACAAGATGACAAGCAAGACGAGATTGCCGCAGCTTTGGCACGCGTAAAAGCAAAAAAAGAAAAGAATAATGACTGAAACCAGCCAAACAAAACTGATACCGGGTAACAGCAATAAATCCATAGGATCGGTCATGCGTCAGGTATTGTATGCCTTGATACCGGGCACACTGTTGATGAGCTGGATCTTTGGCTGGGGCGTTCTGACCAACCTCTTACTGGCAACACTTTTCTGCCTCGGCTTTGAAGTGATCGCCGTGAAATGTCGC
>CALIRD010000046.1 GCA_938042355.1 uncultured Thiotrichales bacterium | reverse complement strand
ATGACACTACGGCCATATCGTTCAATGGAAATCCAACAAGTAACTACGCTGCCCTACTACGATCTAATCCAAACGGTGATACGGATTCCATTGCAACGCTGAGATCTCAACCTTTTATCGCCGGCAACGGCGTCATTTTTTCCGCGCTTACAGAAACCCTGAGCGCCGATCCGGGCGACCAACCTGTTGACTTTATCGTTAATATTATCGATTCCACTGGTGCTGTGATTTCCGAACAACCCTATCGCACAGCAATTGTACAGCTCGCCGAAGGCTGCCCGAGTGAGCCGAGAGATACTGCCTTCAGTGGTCACTTTATCGATACGCATCAACTCGTCGGCCAAGAAATTGCTATTGAATTCACCCAAAACACCAGAGGCGAAGGCTCACATTTCATGGCACATTGTGAAGACCCCGTGTTTCGACAAATCATCCTGATAGATGGACCTACAGTGCTGGGTACCGGGCGTCAGCGAGAAGGTCGAATCACTCAAGCAGCACTTGAAAATTCTGCCGAAATCTTCGGTACCAAGCCTGATGGTTTGCAGGCTCACATGCTAATGGGGGCGCTGTCCTATGCCTCATTATTTATTGCAGAAAATGGCGCAAAACCCAATGATTACGAGGACATACGTGAACTTATTAAGTTCTTTTCAAATGCCGGTCAGCAAGGCAAAGAGACATGAGCCTCGAAGATTTTAAAAACATCCCCACACTCCCTGGTCCATTTGGAGAAGCATTACAGGTCGCCTATATTGTGGACGATCTTGATCAGGCAATGGCACATTGGCGTGAACAATATGGCGTTGGCCCTTTTCTGGTAAACAGAAATATCACTCCCTTGACCAATACTTTTTACCGCGGCGAAAAGAGTGGCAAGACTCCCATTAATATCGCCTTTAGCTATATTAATTGTATGCAACTTGAGGTCATAGAACCGTTACACGACATACCATCAGTGTATAACGAAGCGCTGGAAAGAAAGACTCGAGGTGTTCACCATTATGCAGCTCGTGTTGATGATTTTCCGGCAGCCTATGACTGGGCACTCGATAACGGTTACGATGCTGTAGTGGATGTTGGCATAGATGGCCTTGCACGCATGTCCTATGTAGAAAACAAAGACGCAGGCCTCATCATTGAAGTGATTCAGTGGAACGACCTGACTCGTCCAATCTTTGACAGCTTGTATGAAAAATGGAAAGAGATCGAGCCTCTTGGAGAGAATCAGGAGTTTGAATTACAAAAGCTCACACCGACAGCTGCCGTAATCAAAGGACTGGGAAAATATTTTGTTAAGAAATTAACGGGTCAGGTACAAGCTACGCGTCGAACCTGAAATTCGTTAGAAATAAGTAGCACGATAGCCCTGAAATTGTTGTTGAATCCCCTCTTCTGACAATCCAAATTCTTCCGCTGAATACGAATGCGCTTTTCGCTCACCGCGCTGGTTTCCATCTACCCAGGCTTGCATGGCAGCCTCCGACTTATCATCAATCGCTGCTGCAGCACGCAAGATTTGGATTCCCTGACCTATCGGATCTTTTATCAAATCCTGATAATACACATCGATAAATCGACTATCGTTAGTACCTGAACTACGCACGTCCATAAACATCTGCATCAGTTCCTGCAGTCTCGCCGGCCAGTATTGGCCGATCATCTCATTACTGATCTCATCAGAACTCATGCCGTAAAGACTACGTTGCATACTGCAGTAGGATGGCACCGTTTGTACCGGTTCTCTGTGGGTCATCACAATTTTTGCCTGGGGAAATCTATCTAACAACACATCCAATGCCATCAGATGCCCGGGTGTCTTGAGCACCCAACGCTTACCAGCTCTGTCCGGATTTTGCCACTGCAGTGATTGCAATATTTGATACAAATCATCATAGGCGTTAATCGAACACTGTGCCGTCAACCATTGGGCATAGCCCGGCACAAAATAGCTGGCTTCGATCATAGTGCTGGAAAACAGTTGCCCAAGAATAATCACCTCTTCATCTGCCTGATCAATACTCATCGGGTGAATCGACATTAACTCGGGAATTTTTATCAGCATGTAATCCAGGATCTCTTGTGCAGCCTCCAGACGTGGTGTCGGATCTGCCTGCTGTTCATCAGGTAAAGGGACATAGTTTTGTGCTTCGTACCAACGCACTGCGGTCATGCCCGAGGCAGATGACAACATCCGATGTAACAGTGTGCTACCGGTGCGTGGCAGTCCTACAATTACTGCTGCCACATCCACCTGCTCTTCAAGAATCTCCGGATGCCGTTTAATTAATTCGATGTGTCTCAACCGTTTAACCAATGCACCGGTAATCATTGCTTCGGCGCCAAACACCCCTTCAGCGCTTAAAGCTGCTTCACTGGCGAGTCTTTTCAACAACTCATCTATATGCTCAAAAAACCAGGTATCACCAAAATCATCCAGCCCACATTCCTCACACGCGATGTGTATGAGAGTAGCTCGACCTTTAAGTGTTGCAGTTGCAGTCATGATAAATTTCGTTTGATTTAATTACGAATTATACTAGTTTTGATGCTGACTAAGTAACTTACGCGTAAAAATATCCCGAATTTCTACGCAAACACGATTATTAGAGGTATTATTAATTCACACGAATGAAGCAATGCCGGGAGTAGTATGTTACTTAAAGATAAAGTAATCGTGATCAGTGGAGTAGGACCCGGTATGGGTCAGGCTATGGCGAAAATAGCCGCAGCTGAAGGCGCCAAAGTCGGGATGGGCGCACGCAATCAAGCGTTTCTGGATGAGGTAACCGAACAGATTAACAGTGCTGGCGGTCAAGCGATTGGTCTTTCAACCGACATTACCGACAGCAAACAATGCAACGCGTTGGCAGAGGCTACCCAGCAAACATTCGGCGACATCACCGGGCTGGTCAACTCAGCCTACAATCATGGCGACTGGGCCACCACCGATGTTGCCAACCCGGATGACTGGCAAGCAATATTTGATGTGAATTGTGCGGGTGCTTTACGTATGGCACAAGCCGTTCTGCCCAGCATGAAAAGCGCGGGCAAAGGTTCGATTGTGAACGTTTCCACACAGGCAACCGTCAAACCCTTCCCCGGTGAAGGCGCTTATGCGGCTGGCAAAGGTGGCTTGAACGTATTGACCCGGCATATGGCCACCGACTTTGGTAAATTCAATATCCGCGTCAATACCACGCGCATGGGCTGGATTGGTGGCGCTCCGGTATTCGGTTATATTGATGGCCAGGTTGCAGCCGGCCGCGATCGCGATGAAGTCATGAATGAAATCACCAGCCGGATTGCACTGGGCATTATTCCTCCTGAAGATGATTGCGCGCGCGCTGTCCTGATGCTGCTATCCGATTTCGCCAGCGTTATTAGCGGTACATCAATCGATGTTAATGGCGGCGAATACATGGCGCCATGAGTAACAGTAACTCACCCACAGCAGAAGAGAGTTGGAAACAGTTTTGTAAAACGTTAGAGGAAGCAGGTGAACGTGTACTTGCTGAACCAGCCAGTGAGCGAGAACAAGCCGAAGGTCTTCGCTATCTCACGCGTTTGTTACGTATCGGTTTGGAAATGCATCTTGAACACAGTGATCCCCTTTTCCCGGTTTTCTACCAGGCATCTCATACCACCGGGAAAATAGGCTCTGACAATCCAGATAATTACTACCAAAACGCAACCATCAATAGTGACTACTCTTATAAAGTATCAGGGCAGCGTGGCAGCGTACCCATTCTAAGCTTTGGCACCAAAGCCAATCGTTATGCGGTAGACGGTACCATGGCATCAACTGGTGAGCTGGATAGTCTGGATATGGAGATCAACGCCGATGGCTCGTTTGAGATAATCGTCAGCAAAGAAAAACAGGATGGCAATTGGCTACCGCTGGCTGATGACAGCAGCATGTTAATTGTGCGCCAGACATTTATTGAGCGTAACAAAGAAACAAAAGCAGAAGTCAGCATAGAATGTCTGCAAGCCCCGTCTCATCCACAAGCAACAGATTTAGAGACTACCAATGCGGCGCTTTCCCGTACCACAGCATTTGTCGGCGGCACTGCCAACACGTTTCTAGATTGGGCGCAGCTTTTCAAGCGCGAACAACTCAATCAACTGGCAACCAAAGACCAGAGACTATTTTTTCGTGCCGGTGGCGACCCTACTATTTTCTATTTGCATGGCTGGTGGGAGCTACAAGAAAAGCAAGCACTCACCATACACAGTACTATTCCAGAATGTGAAGGCTGGAACTTTCAAATTAACAATCTCTGGATGGAATCGCTGGACTACCGATATCACACCATTCACACCAATAATGGTCTGGCCGAGTTAAATGAAGATGGCACAGTAACGGTCGTCGTTGCCGCCAAGGACAATGGCTACAAAAACTGGATTGATACCAGCGGCCTGACACGCGGCACCATGCTGTGGCGCTGGACGAATGCCAAGGACCACCCTTTACCCGAAACCGGAGTCATCGATGTCTGACCTGGAACAACGCCTGCAAACACTGGAAGCAGAAAGCGCTATCCGAAAACTCAAGGCACAGTATCTTAATGCCTGTGATGCCAAGGATCCTGAAGCGATACGTGCCTGCTTCATGGAAGATGCCGTAATCGACTATCCACCTCTGGGCGAATTCAATCTGGATGGCTTGATCCAGATTTTTACTGAGATGGCAGTTAATACCAATATTGTTGACACCCATCAAGCACACAATGCTGAAATCAGCATTGATGACGATACCGCCACAGCAAAATGGAATTTCAGTTACAGCATGTACGACCCGGACTCAAAAAACTATCGACTACTGACCGCTTTCTATCATGATAAATATCAGAAAACGGATAATGGCTGGTTGATTAGCTATACCCGATCCGAACCCCGCTCAGTGGTAGATGGCAGCCTGGATGGTGACGTGAAAGGTAACTGGATAAAAGCATAAGCACAAAATTACAAATTGAGGAAATAGTCATGACAGTACAAGAACGTAAACTTTTTTCTGTTGATTCACACGTCTTCATACCCCCCGAGGCCATACGGGCACATGTGCCTGAGAAAAAACTCTCCGCTTTTGACAATGCCGTCGAGACTTATAAGAAATACGACGACGAAATGAAAGATGGCGAAGAGCTGGCCATGGAAGATTTTGTTGATCTGGAAGCAGCCACTCATCCCGGTTATCGCGAAGCACCCGCCAGACTCGCAGCCATGGATGCTGACGGCGTCGCCCATGAAGTCATGTACAACGATCCGCTTGACGACATGCGTTTTTACAATGACCTGAGTTCAGTGCAGGACAACCTGCAAGCCTTTAACCGCGCGCTCTATGATTTTGCCTCGACCGATCCTCAGCGCTTATTACTCACCTATCACATACCCATAACCGACATTGATTTCGCCATCAAAGAACTTGAACGAGTGGTGAAGCTGGGAGCGCGTTCAGTACAAATACCTAACTTCCCTTCAAATCTTGGCTTACCTGATTACCACGATGAGCGTTACGAGCGATTGTTTAGTGCTTTTGAAGAGATGGGCACAGTGGTGGCGCATCACTTGTCCATTACCCCGGATCTATGGGGCACCTTCAGACGCGACCCGACACCACAAAAAGGAATCTTTACCGGACTGCCACCGTCGTTAATGATGGAACCATTAATGTGGTACTTCCTTACCGGCATCCTGGAAAGACATCCAAAACTGAACATCGTGTGGGTTGAGCCTGGTCTGTTCTGGATACCCGGCTTTTTGAAATTCCTCGATCGCCGTATGCACGCTCACTATGATTTTCCAGGTGTCAACGAATTGCCTAGCACCTACTGGAAACGTCAAATGGCGGCAACCTTTGTAGATGAACCCGAAGCCGTCAATAACCGTGACGAGCTTGGCGTTGAGAACCTGCTTTGGTCTACCGACTTTCCACACCCGTGTTGCAACTGGCCGAACGCACAAGCAAAAGTAGCTGAAATGTTTGCCGATGTGCCTGAAGAAGACGTGCATAAAATCACCTGGGGTAACGGCGCCAGAATGTACGGCTTCGAGCAATGAGTTCTGAGCAAGCACAATTCCCGGCTGGTGCCACACTGATATTTGGTGCAACCGGCGGCATCGGTAGCGTAGTTGCCAAAGAGTTTGCTAATGCTGGTAGTGATGTCGCTTTAGTCTGGAACTCCAAAGAAGATAAAGCAAAAGAAGTCTCTAATAGCATCACAAGTCTGGGTAGAAATGCGTCTATACATCAGTGTGATGTCACCGACCAAAGCGCCATCGATAAAACCATCAAAGAATCGATTGCCACTCATGGCAGGATTCACACCATGGTCTGGGGTGCCGGCCCTCTGGTTGAACAGGTTTATATAACCGAAGCGGCACGTGAGCAATGGCGCAAAGCCATAGATGTCGAAGTACATGGTTTTTTTGATGCCTGCCAATCGGTACTGACACACATGCGATCGACTGACGGAGGTTCGATAGTTCATCTAGGCTCGGCAGGCGATCTAAGCTTTCCAGAAAAAGACTTTCTATCAGTCTCGCCGAAAGCTGCCAATGAAAGTCTGGTACGCGGCATCGCCAGAGAGGAAGGCAAATATAATATACGTGCTAATAGTGTACTTATCGGTGTGATAGAAGCCGGTATGTTTCTGGAACTCAGCCAACAAGGTGTCTTTGATGACGCCTGGGTTACAGAAGTACAAAAAAACCTGGCACTTAAAAGATGGGGGCAACCAGAAGAAATAGCGAACGCTGCCATTTTTCTCGCCTCAGCTAAAGCCGCCTACGTCACTGGTCAACAAATCTCGGTCGCTGGTGGCTACGGACTCTAGTCATTCACTAATTCATAAAGAGGTATCAAAATGCAACGTTTATTAATCACCGGCGCTGCGAGCGGCATCGGCAAGTGTACAGCTGAGCTCATGGGTCACAATCATGAACTCGTACTATGTGACCGATCAGAACAACAGCTCCATGAATTTTCCAGCTACCTGAACCATAAAGGCATAAAGAACGAAACGATATTATGTGATGTATCGATTCAGTCCGATGTTGAAAAGGCAATTACCTCAGCCACCAGCAACAAACCACTGGACAAGGTCTTTCACGCAGCCGGGGTTTCCACCTCATCGGTAGAAAATACTTCTCAATTGTATGACATCAATCTCAAGGGAACAGCTTACTTTATTAATGCGATGGCGCCGCATGTCAGCACTGGTACATCCATGCTCTGCGTAGCCTCGCAAGCCTCCTACTTTGCCGAAATGATGATAACGCCAGAGATTCAAGAAGTATTGAGCACACCGCTCGATGGCAACTTTATAGAACGTCTTGAAGCCGCTGATGAAAGAAAAACCTCCCTGGAGCCAGGTGCCGCATATGGCTTAAGCAAACGTGGCGTTCGTTATCTGATAGAAGCAGTTGCCTTCGAGTGGGGTAAAAAAGACGCAAGAATAAATACATTATCACCAGGCATTATTGAAACACCGATGTCCATCGCTGAAGCAAAAAAGTATCCGCAAATGGTCACCATTAAGGATCTCACGCCACTTCAGCGCTGGGGCCAGCCAATAGAAGTGGCAAAAGTTGCTGAATTCATCCTCTCTGGCGATGCATCCTTCATGACCGGGGCAGATCTGTTACTCGATGGTGGTTCGACCCCGCATTATATCAAAGCGGTTCGTGCTCAAATGGCTGCCCAATGAGCTCAGGCTTCAACCAAAAAGCAATCATCGTTACGGGAGCTGGATCAGGGGTTGGTAAAGCGCTCTCACTAGAACTGGCAGCCAGAGGTGCGATTGTTTATGTCACTGCATTGACATTGGAAGAAGCACAGTCGGTTGTACAAGTAATACAAGCCAATGGACATAATGCGATAGCAGTAAAAGTCGATGTGACTGTGAATGAAGAACTCCAGAAGATCATTACTAAAGTCGTTGTAGAACAAGGCCAACTTGATGTCATGATCAATAATGCCGGCCTGCTCTACTGCGGTGAGTTTTTTGATATAAAAGAAGAATTTTTGGACAAACTGATCCAGGTGAATCTAACAGCTGTCACAATTGGCAGTTTGTATGCCTATCGTCAAATGATTAAACAAGGGCATGGACAGATTCTCAATATTTCATCTATGGGTGGCTTTGTGCCAGCAGCAACCATGGCGGTATATGCTGGCACCAAGCATGGAGTACTTGGCTTTACCAATACACTGGCGACTGAAGCCAAAGAGTTTGGCATACGTGTTCAGGCTGCCTGCATGGGCAACATTGAATCCAACTTGCTGGCAAATGCCGAGGACGTACATGCCGGGGTGACTACATTTGGCAGCATTCTTCCCAAGCCTTACCCAACAGAAAAAGCAGCTAAAGCTATCATTGATGGGCTAGAAAAACACAAACACCCTATTTTCACGCCCTTTTACGCCGCTCTGGTGTGGCGACTGGTACGATTTTTCCCTGGTCTGCTTATGAAAGGGAGTACCGATACCATGAGCAAATACCGTAAGTTAGTAAAATAGCCTGCAACATTCTCTGGTAACGAAATAAAATAGATCATTCAGTGTTGTACTCTTAAGTCACACTTACCCAGCGCGACTTTCTAGTTAACCTAGTCTTTAGCTGCGCCACCAAAACAGCCTGAGTATGGTCCTTCAACATTTACGCGCCTGACCTAAAAGCGACACTTTTAATTTTTCATGATATACGGCCTAAGTAACTCGGCATTCCATTTCGCTCTAGCATGGGTTCTCAGAACATTTCATTATCAGTATTTTCTGTAGAGAGCTGACTACCGCCAAACTTTTATTAGCACTACTTCCTGAACATCGTAAGTATTACCCCGGCAATAATCCAACCTAAACTTAAATGACTGGCATCGATTAAAAACAAAGGCACGCTATGCTGTGGCAAATACGTTAACGCATACATCGCAAAAGCAACTGGAAATAATATAGCAAGCAATGCAATAGATTTTATTGCCTCAGGCATTGCTGGACGACCTTTCCAATTTAGTATGTAGGTAATGCCTATCACCTGCATGATCGTTAACATTAGGCCAAGCAACATCCATGCCGGCGAGTTATTTTCAAAATCAGCTTCAACCAGGCGCGACTCCACCATCCATAAATCAGTAAATGCAAAGCCGAACCAAATCATACCAACTGCAAAAAATCCAACTGTCGCCAGAATAATTCCAATAATTTTATAGCCGTTCATTTAGACCCCTCCCGATAGTTATTAATACATTGAATTTAGATGAGTAGCGCATCTGAACTTTGTCAATAGAATCAACTTAAGTAGGCCGTGCACTTCACACATCATGAAAATACAACTTTATATAACGCTGGATCTAGCGAAAAAACTCACATCTCTAGTGGATTTCAAAATCCGTCAGGCTTTCATAGAATTTGTCAGTGATTTTCAGCGAAAATTATTAGGGAAATAAGAGGGTACCTACCAACCTAAATCGCAATGATGATATCGAGCATAACTAATAGAGAATGCGGCATATATTTTGAAGTAGGACGTCTTCTTCGCCAAATAAAAGGGACTGGTAAACTTATTCAAATGTTCTATTAGTATCTAAACTGCATTTTAGTTGTAGCGAAAACAGCGTACCGACTTAATCTATAACTGCTATACACTCTTATCAAAAAAAAGACCGCCATGAAGGCGGTCTTTTTATACCACTTAAAACAAATGTTTAGAAATCTACTGCTACTGATACCCCGTATGAACGTGGCTGTGTATACACTTCAACGTTATATGCAAAAGTGTTGAATGGTAGCGCATCAATCAAGAACTCTTCGTCAGTCAGGTTTTGACCCCAGAGAGATACTGTTGCACGATTTCCGCCAGCCAGGTCAAAGCCCATGCCGATGTTACCAGTAAGCAAATCCACTTTTGGTAACTCAAGGAAACTCTCTGGCACTGACAGGATTTCATCACTGTGGCTGTAAGTCAGGTTACCAAATACATCATTCGCTCCCCACGTACCATCGTAATTCAGACCTATTGTGTAACTCAACTCAGGCACACCTTGCAGACCTTCCTGACGGTTACTGGTTAAGCCGGTAACCGGATTGACTGGTACACCAGCATCACCATCTGTGTAGTTCAGGCTCGCATTCAATGTGAAGGTGTCTGTCATTGCAATT
Source organism: uncultured Thiotrichales bacterium (assembly GCA_938042355.1). Classification (GTDB taxonomy): domain Bacteria; phylum Pseudomonadota; class Gammaproteobacteria; order CAZUMV01; family CAZUMV01; genus CALIRD01. Next base: position 31,925 of record CALIRD010000046.1, on the reverse strand, counting down.
GTAGACTCAATATCAAGACCATAGATCTCATCATCTGTATTTACGATCGCACGCTCTGTTGAAAGAATTGGCGAAGTGGCAACCGTAGTTTGCTTGTCAGTAAAGTCATACCAGTAAGCGGCTGCGTTGATACGAACACGGTCACCAAAGTCACCCTTCATACCGATTTCAATAGCGGTAATCTCTTCTTTATCGAAGATGAAATCTACGCCAGAAGTCTCGCCTGCAGCCGGTAATGCTACCGCGGTAGCGTTAAAGCCGCCTGCACGGTAACTCTCTTTATAGCTGGCATACAGCATCATATCTTCAGTCGCATCCCACTCCAGAGTCAACGATGGGTCCAGAGAATCATCATCCCAGGTTCCTACGTTTGGCACGATTGGTAGACCGGTTAATGTGGTTGTATCGTTAAAGAACGGTACGCGTGGCTGTCCTCGACCATCTTTAGTCTCGTCAGAATAGCGCAAACCAACGGTTGCTCTGAAGTTGTCTGAGATATCGATCGTCGCTTGACCATATAACGCCAATGCCTCGGTATCGATAAACAAGTCACCATTCGTTCCAGCTCGCACTGAACCTAATGCTGCTGAAAGAGTGGGAATACAGAAGTTGTTAGCCGGTGTAGGCCCCGTCGCACAACCACTAGATCCATCACCGACAATTTGTGCCAGTAACGGAGCAGCCGCAGGTGCCAATGCCGGAATTTGAAGAAAATTCAACAATGCCAATGATGCCGGTATCGGACCCTGACTAGCGGGTGGTACACCTACGCCCGTGAGGAAACTCGTGATATTAGGTGCTGTTAACAACGGATTAAATTGCCCTAACAAAAACAAATAATCGTTGCCATTTGTAGTTGGCGCGGTGTTTCCATCACCCTTACCCGTTGATTCGTCAAAGTAAAACAAGCCACCGGTGAAACTTACTCTGCCAATCTCGGCATTGTAGTTAATATCCAGACTGGTTTGCTCGTGACCATCCAGCGTTGGAGCACCACCTGGATCAGACAGAAACAAACCCTTCTCTGGCTCAAGCCCGGAAAAGGCTGATGAAAAATCGGGTCGCAATGCAGCACCGGTACCAGCCGCGCCAAACGCAAACGGTAATGGTGCCAATGCAGGATTAAAACTTCCGGTAATAGCGTTCAATATTGCTGGATTCGTCGTCGGAATCAATGCAGCAAAACGAGTTGAATCAATTTCTCGATAAGCAGCGGTAACTTTCAATTCGCTATCGTTAGCAAATGTCCAGGTTCCTATTGCTGTTACACCAGATGACTCACTTTTGTTAAGACCGTTTTCAAAGGAGGTGGTCACATTTTCCTGACGTCCGTCATTAAACGGAGTGATGGCTGCGGCCAAAAATGCGGGAGCACCTGTTGGAGTGATACCGTCACCTACCGATTGATAAAACAAAGGCTCTTTATCCGTTTCTGACTGATCGTAAGCAATATCGAAACGGAACGAATCACTAATCTCAGATCCTAATGCAATTCGAAAACCACTTTTTTCTTCGCCACCAAAATCGACACCAGGTCCGGCGTTTTCAACCCAGCCGTCTCTTTCCATAAAGGATCCCGAGATTCTCATCGCTGTATTTTCAGACAAGGCGAGATTGGTCGAGCCGGAAATTTTGGCATGACCAAAGTTGCCATATTCCGCTTTAATTCTTGCGGAACATTGCTCCGGATCTGGTAATGCTGAAATCAGGTTTACCGCACCTGCTACTGTATTACGTCCATACAGCGTTCCCTGTGGGCCTTTCAGAATCTCAACGCGCTGAAGATCTGGCAGGTCAAAGGCCAAGCCCTGACTCTTACCCAGATAAACACCGTCCTGATAGACAGCAACTCGCGAGTCAATACCTACCTGAGGATCAAGAGTACCAATACCACGTATGTTTATTCGCACACCATTTGTATCTGCCGGGTTTTGAGTAACATAGACTCCGGGTGTAATTTTTCCAAGATCTTCAGGACCTTCAATACGAAAACTTTCCAATGCTTCCATATCAAATGCGGTAACCGCAATTGGAACATCTTGTAGATTCTGAGTTCTTTTTTGTGCTGTGACGGTAATTTCTTCGAGCTCAGCAGAATAACCGAGCGTACTGACCAGAAACATTGCCGCAATTAACGCTGTAGCAAGTGATTTGATTCGGTAGTGAGACATATCTAACTCCCCTCCAAGGATAATAAATAGTTTAACCATTTAGATTATAGGCAAATAAACAGGCATTCGCTATCGGAGAATCAGCTTAATTCGTAAGAAATATCCAGATAATTTACGGAAAAGGTGAGTTTTAATGGATATTTAGCCAAATAACGCAGTTATACGGGCTGAAAAATACGCAATTGTTAATTCAGTACCCTTTGAAACATTGTCTCATTCGCAACAATCATATGGCCCGAGAATGTCTAAAGTCAGACAACACTTTAAAAATTGCCTCAAGCCACCTCTTTTTCAGCTTGAATTTTCTGCTTGGGATTGCGCTCACCCGCCACCTTGATTTTAAACGACATAGCTGGTCCTGGTGTCGGTGCAGACTTTGTCTTGAGCACGTAATCAGGTGGATCCAGTTGTAGATCCGCTCGATGGAACATTCTGGATATAGCGATAGCCATCAATAGCTCAGCGAGGTTTTTACCCAGACAGGTATGTGGTCCTCGACCAAATGGCGCATAGACTCCCGGCTTCATATGTTCACGCCGTTCAGGTGCACTTCTCTCAGGATCGAATTTTTGCGGATCAGGGAAGTACTCTTCCATGAAGTGTGGCACACTGGTGCCGATGTAAATCATCTCACCCTCAGGTATGACATGTCCCTCAAACTCAACATCCTGGGTCGTGACTCGCATTTGCGCTACGGCAATTGGCCACAAGCGCATCGCTTCTTTTATGCAGCCATGAATATAATCAAGCCCGGCTATATCTTCTTCACCAATGGATCCCTTGGCGTATAACTCGTCTGCCTCTTGCTGTACTTTTTCCAACACTCCGGGCGTTTTCAAAATCCCGTAAACACAGGCGGCCAAAGTATTCGCCACAGTATCCAGACCTGCCACATATGGGCCGGTCAATAGTAATTGCAAATCACGCTCTTGTATAAAGTCGGGGTCTTCACCATGCGCTCGCATGATATCGCCCAATAAGTTATCCGGTAGCTTGCCTGCTTTGGTGCGCTCCTTGAAGTCACCAATCATCTCACGACCCATTTCGTTTACACGCGCTTGTGCTCGTTTAAAGCTGGGGAACTTCAGAAAAAATTTCGGACGCTGGCGTGTCACCAAAACATTAAGAATGAATAAAATATTCAATCGAATATCGCGCACATATTCTATCGGTGCTTTTCCGCTCATAAGATCGCCAAGGATTTGCACGATCATGAATTGACACGCTTCAACCACTTCAACATCATCTTTACTCAACCAGTCACGATCGAGTGCTTTATCAGCTAATCCAACTGCATCGCCATAACGACCTTCAAGTGCACGCGGCGAAAACCCGTCGCGCATTATACTTCTCATCTTTTGGTGTTCTGGCCCATCCAAACCGGTAAGTAATTTTGAAGCGCCCATATGTATTCGAAAGTCCTCCCAAAACTCCTTCGAACGCAACAACTCTCGTTTAGACTTCTGGGTCATAAATTTGGCTGCTTCAACACCCGCAATAACGTATGACTTTCTACCAAATACATTGATTTGATACACCGGTCCGTGATCTCTGTAGCAGCGCAGGAAAAATGCTGCCGGGTCCTTTGCCATCTCAACAGTATTACCTATTAACGGGATACCGCCGCTGGCCTTAGGTATTGATTTGGTTTTTTCTGAAAGTCTTTCAGCACTCATAGCTCTTTTCCTTTCTACTATTTGTAGAATACAGGCTTAATTATCTATTTGCGTAAAATTTTAGCGTAATTTTACGCATATAAGAAGCCCTGCCTGCTTAACGGCACTTTTTCATCACAAAGTAAAAGATCTTTTGCTCGAACAGGTTGATCTCATTTTGAACGCTAACCAAATTTTTCCGGTATTGGCTCTTTGGTCTTCTTCCAGATACCCGTTGAGGTCGCGATCAAGGTTTCGCCTGCGTGAATAGTGGATTCTAGAAATATCGTTTTAAAGGTTCTGTGTGAAACTTTTGCCCGCGCTATTAGAAAATCATCAATCAGAGTACTCGCGCAAAAGTTAGTATTCATAGTAATCGTCACACACAAGGCATCACATGCATGAGTCGCCGATCTCCCCATCACTTCATCCAGCAAAGTCATGGTGACCCCGCCATGCCCTCTGCCGGGGCCGCCGCCATGCAATGGCTCCATTTTTAAACCCAGGTGGGTAACCCCTTCCTCATCAACCGAAATCCCATCTTTCAAATAAAACGGACCAACAGTTTGTCCGAGACCTGAAAGTGGTTTTACAGGTGCAAAGTTACTTGGTATTTCACTACGGCTAATTGTCATATTTGAGTGTCTGTAATTTTTCTAGGATAAAATGGCGGGCACGTATAGCTCGGTTAACTTGCCACCGTCTACCGGTAACTCTACACCGGTGATAAAGCTGGCGTCATCGCTGGCGAGAAAAGCAATGGCATTGGCCAGCTCTTGCGCAGTACCACTGCGTAACATGGGTATGGCATTTTCCAGAGTCTCTTGCACATTTTTGTTGCCCTGGGTAGCGGCTTGATTAGCGGGCGTGTCTACCGAACCGGGTACCACGACATTAACCCGCACACCGGTGTGTGCAACTTCCATTGCTGCGCAATGAGAAAACTGGGTCATTGCTGCTTTAGCTGCGGAGTAACCAGCAACGCCTTTAGCTGCTTTGTTGCCACAGGAAGACGAGACATTCACAATCGCGCCACTTCCCTGCTTGACCATTATTTCCATCGCTGTTTTGGTGCCGATAAAAGTAGCATCAGCCGTTACAGAAAAATTCTTGCGCCAATTGTCCAGACTCATGCCCGAGATCATGCCATGTCTGGTCATGGTGGCATTATTTACCAACACATCGAGTCGTCCGTATTTTTCTGCTGTGGTGTTGATTAATTGTTCGAATGCATCGAGCTCGGCCAGATCCAGTGCCACCGCCTCAACCTTACCGCCCTCATCTGTAATACTAGCCGCTGCTTCATCCAGCTTTTCCTGACCACGCGCACAAATCACTACTTGCGCACCTTCTTGAGCCAGCTGCTGAGCCGTCGCCAAACCTATGCCATAGCTACTACCGGTCACAATGGCTACTTTGTCTGTAAATCGTTCACTCACGATGTTCTCCTCTGATGTTGAGTAGCGTGTAACGCCGCCAGATAACCAAACGTCATTGCTGGCCCGAGTGTAGCACCCGCACCTAAATATTTATCACCCATTACCGCGGCACTGGTGTTCCCGCAAGCATACAAACCTTCAATCGGCTCGCCCGAAGTATTCAACACTTGCGCATGATCATTAGTGAGCAAACCACCTTTGGTACCGATATCACCCGGGTGCAAAGGCAACGCGTAAAATGGTGGCTCACTGATAGGCGCAATACATGGGTTAGGTTTATTATGATGATCACCGTAGTAACGATCATAAAAACTACTACCACGCTGAAAGTCCTCATCCACCCCTGTCTCTGCGAAAATGTTATTTCGCTCAATCGTATGCCGTAGCCCATACGCATCGATCTTCAAAGTAGCGGCGAGGTCATCCAGTGACTCTTCTCGCGCCCAAATATCTTTAACCTTTTTATTGATGAATTTATCCGGGGTCGCCCACCCCGGACCCAGTGGTCCAAACGGATATTTTTTACGAAATCTCGCATCAAATATGACCCAGGATGGAATAGAGTTAGCACGATACAAAGCATAACCAGACTCCAGATAAGGGTCGGCTTCATTCCCGATTCGTTTACCGTGTTTGTTAACAATCACAAGCCCGGGTAGAGAGCGCTCGGCAAAAATACCGATAGCGCGCGACCAGCCAGGCACTTTGACTACCGGTATCCACCAGGCGTGATTCATCAAATCGGTTGCCGCATTCAAATCGCCCGCTGCAATAATGGCATCGCCCGTATTCGCATCTTGCGAGACACTCCAATCTTGATGAGTGGGCTTGGGTAACGTTGCATGACGCAGATTCTCATTGTGTTCAAAACCACCCGCAGCAAGAATGACCTTACTAGCAAGTACTTCAATCTCTTCACCTTCACGCTCAACTAGTGCACCCGTCACTACTCCATTTTCATGCAGCAACGATTTCATGGGCGAGTTAAGCCATACTTCTGTTCCTTGCTCCTTGACCGACAAGAACAAACTGCCCACCAGGGAATGCCCCTGCGTCAATCGCCGCGACAATTTGCCCTTCAAGCGACCTGGAATATCCGCGTAATACGAGAACAACATTTTGAACAAGGTGGCGCGCCAGCCTTTGTCTTGTGTTAGAAACTTGCGCGCTTCCTTGAAAGTTAAACTGAACTTGCCTTGTACCAGTGAACCCGGTGCCTGCGGTTGCATTTTGTATAAATCATCACCCAGTTTTGAGCCTTTGAATACGCGGGGCGCTTGAGTACGATAACCCTCTTTTGCTCCCGGCGCATCACTGTAATAGTCAGGGTATGGATAGGCCTCCATTTTCAGGTGGGTGTGGGTTTGCAGGTAGTCCAGCATTTCTGGAGCGCGCTTTACGTAGGTTTCCAGGCGCGATAACTTGACCTGATCGCCAATCATCGAAGTCATATACAACAACGCTTCTTCAAAAGAATCTTTCTGACCGAGCTTTTTGGCATTGGAGTTATTCGGCACCCAGACACCGCCGCCGGACATGGCAGAAGTTCCACCAAAGAGTTTACTCTTCTCAACCACCAGCACCTTGGCACCATGATGAGCAGCGGTAACAGCCGCGGTTAACGCACCTGCACCTGAGCCAACAACCAGAACATCCACGATTTGATCATTCATTAAATGGCAGCACTCGCCTCGGCGATCACGTTGTCACCAATACCAATGACCAGATCATCTACACCGCCCAGATAACGCTCGCAGAATTTAGCCCACAAGAAAAAACGATGCACCGGATATTCCAGATCCTGACCGATACCTCCATGCAAATGCAAAAAGGTATGTGCTGCTTTGTGTCCAGAATCGGCTGTCCAGTATTTTGCAACTGCTGCCGCCTGACCGAAATCCTCGCCTTGTTCAAGAAAATCCAGTGCGCGCCAATAAGCACCACGCAGTGCTTCAATTTGCATGTAAGCATTGGCGGCTTGTTGCGATACCGCCTGGAACTTGCCTAAAGGGCGGCCAAACTGTTTACGCTCGGAGACATAAGCGGCGGCACGCTTAAGCCCTTCGTCGAGGACGCCGGTTTGTATTGCCGAGAGTGCAATCCACGCGCGTTGTTTTTGCAAATCGCGCGATCGCGCTACTTCATCACCTGTTGCAATGATTTGCGCTGCGGAAACCTGACAGTGGGTGAAGCTGACAAAACCCGCTGGCTCACCACTGACTGCAATTTGGGCAGTAACTGTAATATCGCTCGAATCTTTCGGGACATAAACCATCACGTCACCAGCATCAACGACAAAACCGTCGGCGTGAGTCGCATACAGTGAAATGCCACTGCGACCGTTCAACACCCAACCATCATCCTTACTATTGGCAGACAAAACTTCTGCAACCTGAACACCTGCGTAAGGACGAAGCGCACTCAGCTTCAACTCTCCTGAAGCAACTTTTGGCAAGAGTTCAGCCTTCAACGCTGTATTGTTACTGTCACCCAGAGTCATCGCAGATTCAACCAGTGTTGAGAGTAGCGGCACTGGCGCAACATGGCGCCCCTGCTGCTCCAATACACCCGCCAACTCGAGCATAGTTAACCCCATGCCTTCATACTGCTCATCGATAACCAGACCCAACATGCCGGATTCAGCCAATTGCGACCACAAATCAGCGTGTAGCTTGCATGGGTTTGCACCCAGATCTTTAATCTGATCATCGGTACATAAATCTTCGAAAACCTTGGCGGCTGCTTCAGTAATCGCTCGTTGCTCTTCGTTAAATATAAAATCCATAATCTTATCCTTATCCTGGCTAAGCAATCGTATTGGGCATGCCAAGGCCGAAACTGGCTACCATACAACGCATGACCTCCAGCACACCGCCACCCACTGTGGAGACCTGTGCATTACGATAATCACGCTCTAAATCACCCCAGAAAATGGCATTATCACTGCCGTATTTCACCAGTGAATCCTCACCCACCAGTTCGAGTATCTCTTTAAGTACCTCGATCAAAGCCAGAATATTCTGATACTTACTACCTGACGCCAACGCGACATCAAGAATGTCTTGTTCTATCTGAGTCGCCGTACGCAGATTGATAATTTCCATGGATTCCAGTTGCGCATACAGGTTACCGATCTTGGCTCTTACTATTGGGTCTTTCAGTTTTTCCGGTGCATGTTCCTGAAGCTGCTTAAGCAGGCGTTTGAACTCTTTTGAACCTATTGTCGTCATCGCCGCCAACGCGACACGCTCGTGATTGAGCTGTGCGGTAATCACCCCCCAGCCACCATCAATTTCACCTATGACATTGCTTACTGGTACGCGCACATTGTCGTAGTAAGTAACGTTGGTTTCTACTTCCGCTACTGTATTAATGGGAGCAAAGGTATATCCGGGTTGATTGGTATCAACTATCATCAAAGTGATGCCATCCGAGGGGCGCTTCACATCTTTGTTAGTACGCGCCGCCATCCACACGTATTCACAGTCATGTCCGGAGCTGGTGTAAACCTTATTGCCATTCAGGACAAACTCATCACCCTCTCGCTCGGCAGGTAAACTTAGCGACCCCAAATCCGTTCCTGAACCAGGCTCGGTATAGCCCACCGCAAAAATACACTTGCCAGCGGCTATTTTGGGCAAGAAGAACTTTTTTTGTTCTTCAGTACCAAACGTCATCAGTGCCGGGCCCACTGTATTCACCGTAACTAACGGAAATGGTGTATGGAATTGCCACGCCTCTTCAAACAAAATCAATTGTTCCAGTGCGGTGTAGTTCTTACCACCGTATTCTTCGGGCCAACCCAGCGTGAGAATGCCATCACTGCCGAGTTGCTCAATCGTGTCACGAAATACGGGCCCACCTTCCGTTCCAATCACAGCTTCACGCCGCTCGGGCGTCATCAGCTTGCGGAAGTACTCGCGCAGCTCCAAACGTAATTCGATTTGCTCTTTTGTATAACGAGTGTCCATACTGCTCCAGAATTTGACCTGATTATTCTATTTTGCAATGATAATGCATAATTACATTCGAATACAATACATGCGTCTCATGGCGCTTGTAGCAATGAGGATTCCCAGCCAATGTCCGAGTCAGAATTAACCGTAGAAAAGATCAGAGAAGACCATATTAATCATAGGCTTGGGCCCTATATCGGATGGAATAAAGTAAATCGAGCCCAGGTCTGGCAATGGTGTGCCGCCATGGGTGATACCAACCCGCTCTACCTTGAAAATGACGAGGTTATTGCGCCACCGACCATGCTACAAATGTGGACCATGCGCGACGTACGCGGCAACTTCCCGGAAGGCACCGTAGACAAGAATGTGTATGAGATTATGGATAAGTTTGGACAGATTGGTTACTCCGCCACTGTCGCCACCAATTATGACCAGACCTATCATAGCTACCTCAAAGAAGGCGATCAGGTTTACAGTTACCACACTATCGTTGACGTCACCGACAAAAAATCAACCGGTTTAGGCGAAGGATATTTCGTTACGGAACACGCACAATATTACCGCAGTAATGACGAGATCAAAGACGAGCTCTTTGGTGAAGCGAGAATCAGTTACTTTAAATACATGCCACCCGAACAAACGCCCGGCGCCAGTAGTTCCGGTGGAGGTATAAAAAAGATTGAGCGTATTCGTCCCGTTGAGAATCATGATTCCAAACATTTCTGGCAAGGTTTGCGCGAGGGCAAGCTTCTGATTCAACAATGCTCCAATTGTCAGGTGACGCGTCATCCACCTCAGCCCATGTGTGAACAGTGCCAGAGCATTGAGTGGAACACGATCGAATCAAAATGTGAGGGTACAATTTATAGCTACACGGTTATGCACTACCCCGAGATTCCACCGTTCGATTACCCTAATGCAATAGTCTTAGTGGATCTTGATGAAGGCGTACGAATTGCTTCGCAACTAACCGGCACAAAACCGGATGACATAGTAATAGGCTCGCGTGTCAAAGCCAAGCTGGTTGAAGTACAAGATGAAATGACTCTGCCCGTTTTTGAAGTCATTGAAACGGAGGCAAGCTCATGAACGCAACCGAACTTAACGTGGGTGATGCCCTACCCACTCTGGACATACCCATCAACCCAAGACAAATCGTCTCAGGTGCAATTGCTTCTCAAGACTTTGAAAACGTGCACCACGACAAAGCCGCCGCCCAGGCAGCCGGTACGCCAGACATTTTTATGAACATCCTGACTACCAACGGCATTGTTGGCCGCTACCTTACTGACTGGGCAGGCGCAGAGGCGCGTATCAAACGCATCCAGCTGCGGTTGGGTGCACCAAACTTTCCAGGTGACACCATGGTTCTTTCTGGCGAGATCACCGCATATGAAGAAGGAGTCGTCGAAGTAAGCTTTAAAGGCAAGAACGCGATGGGTAACCATGTTACCGGTACCGCGTCGGTTGATTTAAACGGAGGCGCACGATGAGTGATGCAAGAACGCCTGTCATCGTTGGCATAGGCGCCACCGAGTTTTCAAAAAATTCCGGGCGTAGTGAAATGCAACTGGCAGTAGAAGCCGCACACGCTGCCATTCAAGACTCGGGCATACCCTCCTCTGAAATTGACGGCATGGCAACTTTCAGTATGGACAATAACTGGGAGATCGAAGTTCACCGCATGATTGGTGGTAAGGAGCTCAGGTTTTTCTCTCGGACCGAATACGGTGGCGGAGGTGCAGTAGGTCCTTTTGCCCATGCCTATAGTGCGGTGATGAGCAAACAAGCAGAAGCCGTGGTGATTTACCGCGCCATGAACGAACGCTCAGGCCTACGTTTTGGTGGCGGTGAAATCATGAGCATGAACCCACTCAACCCGGATATGATTCATTTCAGTCATTACTTCCCTTCCGGTTTTATGACACCGGCAAGCTGGATCGCCATGTCAGCCCGACGCTATATGCATGAGTATGGCGCGACTACAGAAGACTTTGGTCGAGTCGCGGTCAGCTTGAGAGACTTTGCCGCAACCAATCCGGAAGCGTTTTACTTTGAGCGCCCGATTACGCTGGAAGACCATCAGGCGTCTAAAATGATAGCCGACCCGTTACGCAAAGATGACTGTTGCCAGGAAAGTGATGGCGCAGTTGCTTTTGTCGTAACCAGCAAGGAACGTGCGCGTGATCTTGATGGTGTTGCGATCGAAATTGCCAGTGTGCGCCAATGTGCAGTACCCACCTCTCGCCAAGTCACTCCCTTTTATGGTGATGACATAGCTCACTACCCGGAGTTTGTTGCGATAGCAAAAGACCTGTACCAAAGCGCGGATGCCAAACCGGAAGATATTGATGTCGCTTGTATCTACGACCATTTCTCACCAGCCATACTGCCGCAGTTGGAATCATTTGGCTTTTGTCAACGTGGTGAGGCTAAAGATTTTATAAAAGACGGTCATATCTCTCGAGGTGGTAAACTACCGGTTAACACCAATGGCGGACAAATTGGTGAAGCCTATATCCATGGGCTCAATGGCATTGCCGAGGTGGTTAGACAAATGCGTGGAACATCCGTTAATCAGGTAGACAAAGCTGAGACAGCATTAGTTACAGCCGGCGCAGGCGTGCCTACTGGCGCTGCCATCTTCAGAAAGGTATCTTAGTGAAAATAAGCCGCGGTCATTCTTACTACGCGCTCTTTTTATTAACCCTGGCCTACGGCTTTAATTACCTGGATCGTAGCCTGCTATCAGTCATGATAGAGCCCATAAAAGACGAGTTTCAAGTTAGTGACACTTTGATGGGGCTTCTAGGCCTGTCATTTGCTGTTTTTTATGCCACGCTCGCACTTCCCCTGGCCAGCTATGCCGATCGAAGTACCCGCAGGAACGTCTTGGCATGGTCAGCAGGCGTTTGGAGCATCATGACAGTACTCTGCGGCTATGCGGGCACCTATCTGCAATTACTTTTAGTGCGCATCGGTGTGGCTGCGGGTGAAGCTGGCGGTGTCCCCTCTTCACAATCGATGGTAGCCGATTATTTTCCACAAAAAAATCGTGCTACTGCCATGGCAATTCTCTCCAGTGGAACCTTTATAGGTACGCTGTTAGCCATGGTACTAGGTTCCTGGCTGGCGCAAACCTATGGCTGGCGCATGGCATTCATCATCGTTGGCGCACCCGGTGTTTTGTTGGCCTTGCTCATACGCTTCACCGTAAAAGAACCAGAGCGCGGCGCTTTTGATGCCACCAAAACTACTGATCAAAAACCCGCAAGCTTTAAAGATTTCATTGTTAATCTAAAAGCATTGAGCTCCTTGCGCTGGAGTCTGGCCGCAATCGCAATTGCCGGCATGGCGGGAAATGGCATTGGATATTGGTCAATACCTTTTTTGATGAGAGTGCACGGTCTTTCTCTCATACAGTCAGGCTTGATGATTGGCATGCTGGGTGTGATCACGGGGCTGATTGGCTCATTATTTGGCGGCTGGTTGACTGACAAGCTGGGGCGTAAAGATCAAAAGTGGTTGCTGTTAATGCCTGCCATTAGTTTATTTATTTCTTTACCTCTGATGATGTTATTCATCATGTGGCCAGAATCAAAGACCGTTGCGCTAGCTGGCTCTGTTATTCCCGTCGCAATCTTTTGGTATTGTCTGGCAGGTTTTTTCGGCTCATGGTGGGTTGCCCCTACTTATGTCGTTGTGCAAACATTAGTACCACCGCAGCAACGCACCCTCGCTTGCGCCACCTTACTATTTCTCATGAACCTGATCGGGTTTGGTTTTGGCCCACTATTGATCGGCTATTTTTCAGATCTTCTTCAACCGACTTACGGTGACCATGCGGTTCGCTATGCTTTATTAATCATGATGGCAACCTACGTAGCTGGAACCGTTTGTTACTATATGGCAAGCCGAAGCTACAATGTACAGAGATATGAGGAAAGACTAAAAGCCAACCCTGAACTTTAAGTAACCTAAAAAAAAGAAACATCCTATGAAAGAAATCGTTGCACAACTCACAGCACCCGGCGCACCGTTTGAATTTGAAGATGCCCACATACGTGGGATGCAATGCCGGGTCTTTAAAGATGCACCTGAATATTTAAGTCAGCTTTATGCTGGTCTGTCTCAGCATGTCGGTAAAACCATGGCGGTGTTTGAAGGCAGACGCCTTGAATATAAAGATGGCAATGTACAGGCAGCCAACCTTGCTCACTATTTAAAAGACACTATTGGCATAACTGCCGGACAACATGTTGCTATCGCAATGCGCAATTGTCCCGAGTGGATCACCACCTTTATCGCTGTGACCTCACTCGGCGCTGTTGGTGTATTAGTCAACAGTCGAGGTACAGCCGATGATGTAGCCTACTGCGTCAAAAATACGGATTGTGATTATTTAATTACTGACTCATCCATTGCACCACGTCTGGCGAATACTGAAATTGCCGAGCTGCCTAACTGTGTCTTTGATCTTGAAAGCGGCGCACTTTCCTCTAATAGTGAATCCATCGCATTGAATAATGAATCAATGGAGATACCAGTAACACCTTGCGGGCCAGAAGACCCGGCAATAGTTATCTTCACCTCCGGCACCACTGGCAGGCCTAAAGGTGCCGTGTTAACGCACCAGGGCTTGATGACCGGGCTCAAGACCAACCAATTTTCCAGCGCTGTAATAGGCGCGCAAATGGCGGCTAAATACGGCATTGATCTGGCCACCCTCGCCGCTAATCGGCCGCAATCCAGTACGCTGTTAATGTTCCCGCTGTTTCATGTCAGTGGCTGCCTTTCTATCATGCTGCAAAGCCTGGTTGACGGTGGCAAGATCGTGATGCTGAAAAAGTGGGATGCACAACAGGCATTGGAATTTATACAAGCTGAAAAGATTACTGCTTTCCCGGGTGTTCCCACCATGCACTGGGACTTGCTGCAAGTACCTAACCGTGAAGAGTACGATCTATCCACCCTCACCTCCATCTCAGTCGCGGGTCAGGCCATTTCAACCACCATGCTCAAAGCTGTTTCAACTGCCTTCCCGAATTGTGTACTGGGAACCGGCTATGGTATGACCGAAGCAAACGGCGCCGTCTCACTTACTATCGGCGAGGACTTGCTGAACAACCCCACCAGTGCGGGTAAAGCAGTCGCCACTACTGAAATTGCGATCATGAATGAAGACGATGAAGCACTGGCCACCAACGAAGTGGGTGAGATTTGCTTACGCGGTGCCACCATCATGCAAGGCTATTACAATCAAGACCAAGCCAACGCAGAATGCCTGCGTAGTGGTTGGTATCACAGCGGCGATGTCGGCTATCTCGATGACAAAGGCAGGCTCTATATTGTAGATCGTCAAACCGACATGATCATCAGCAGTGGTGAAAACATCTATTGTGCCGAGGTAGAGCGCGTTCTACTCCAGCACGAAGCTGTTCATGAGACGGTGACGTTTGGCATTCCCGATGACCGACTCGGCGAAAAACTCATCGCGCTGGTACGTTTACGCGAAGGACAAACAGCCAGCGCAGAAGACATCAACGACTTTGCAAAAGAAAACCTTGCTGGATACAAAGTGCCCGCAGAAACCGTCATCATTGAGCAAGCCATTCCACGCAATGACACCAGTAAAGCGATGAAACCACAGTCACGTGAAATGTATTTTGAGCTGAAGAAAAAACAAGGCTAAAAGCAATCCACTGGATTAAAACACATCACAAAATAATTTGAGGAAGCCCCTATGTCTACACTAACTAAAACACTCGCCCTGGTTGCGGGATTATCACTCTCTCTGAGCTGCGCTGTTACCAGCGAAGAAGCGATCAATCTGGATACCGAGAAAGTTCGCGCCGGTGAAACACCTGTGGGCAATCTTATTCGTGTACCGATAGTTCGTACACCTATTACTGACTATGTCTTTCATATATCCGGTCTATCCAATGTGTATTTGGTGAACACCGCAGAAGGTTCCATTGTTATAGATACCGGTTTTGCCCATCAGGCACCGGAACAAATGCGACTGGTGAAAGAGGCCATGACCGCCCCGTTGAAATATATTTTCTTACCGCAAGCACAACAAGATGATATTGGCGGTATCGACATCATCAAAGAAGACGACACCCAAATCATGATGACTCGCGCATCCATGGAATATATGGAGCACCGCGCCAAAGCTGCCCAGTTCCTGCAACCAAGGTACTTCGCTCTCTATAGCTGGGCTGCTGAACTGCTGAAACAATCCCAACAAGCCCAGCAACAAATGAAACCACCGGTCTATGAACCCATTACCCCTGACGTAATCGTTGAAGATCAGCTGGGCAAGCAATTTGAGTTAGGTGGCGTCAAGTTTGAAGTGATCGCCCTGCCCGGTGCCGAAGGTATTAACTCAGCCGGTCTCTGGATGCCCGAAGAAAAAATACTCTTTGCAGGCGGCGGCTCGATCGGTCCGGAAATTCCAATGTGGCCAAACATCGGCACCATCCGTGCAGACACTAACCGCATCCTCACCAAATACATAGACACGCTCAACACCATGCTTGATCTGGAAATCGAAATTCTTTTGCCGGGACAGGATGCACCAATACAAGATAAAGACACCATCAAAGAAAATCTCACACTCATTCGGGATGCCTCGGTTTATGTTCATGATGAAATCTGGAAAGGACTCAGTGCCGGTAAAGATGTTTATCAACTCATGAAAGAGATACAGCTGCCAGAAAATCTCGCACATCTAAGTCAAAAACACGGACGCGTTGAATGGGCAGTGCGTGAAACAGTTAATCAGGCTGGCGCCTGGTTCGCCTACAAACACACCAGTGAAATGTACCCCTACCGCCCGCATGAAATTTATGCCGAGCTGGCAGCACTCGCCGGAGAAGATAAAATTATTGCAGCGACTGAGTCCTTGCTTGAGGAAGGCGAGCTTGAACGGGCGTTATTAATGATAGAAGTAGCAATCGAAGCAAGCCCTGAAAGCACCAATGTTTTGAATACACAAATGAAGGTTCTCGAAGCATTACTGGCACAAGCAAAAAGCACGCATAACACATTTAGTGAAATAGCCTGGCTGCAATTGCAGATGACTCAGGCCAGAAAAATAATTGGGAATCAAATCTGAAGTCTTCCACATGAGTAAACGCATTTTCAAATTGAAATTTGTACCGAATGACGAAGCCAATGGTGCAAGAGATGCACTGGAGCAGGCGGGAATCCAATATTATGAAACACCTGCCGGCTACCTCAGCTCAATCGGGCTTAATTCAGCCGGGCTTTGGGTGGCAAATGAAGACGAAGTAGCCGCTCGAACAGTGATTGAAGACTTTCAGAAAGTATGGCTTGAAAAAATTCGCTCCGAATCACCTTCAGAACACAGCGCATCAAAACGTGCCGACCGCTTTATGTTTTCATTATTATTATTCGTTGCAGTGCTGGCGATAACTATTCTTTACATTATCAACACAAAATAAAAAAGCATCTAACTGGCATTGATGTTCGCAAGTTATACGTTAAAGGTGTTAAATGTTACCCGCCTTCTCAAAACACGCTTCCCACCCTCCCTGTTCAAACGTTTCTTTATTGCACACTGTGGCTTTTGGAACATAGGGTTGAAGCTGCGGGTCTATTTTTTCATCACGTGCTGCGGCGGCAATGGCTTGTACTATTTCATTGTCTCTATACACAAACCGGTAGGTTAACTGACCATCTAGATATGGCCCCCAGTCTATCCATTGGGCTTTTTGCGCTGCTAGATTAGAGGGCCGATTCTCTTGATTGGATACTACTAGTGTATAAAAATCATCTGAGTCTTTAGGCAGTACATTCTCGAGTATGCATTGAATCGCACCACCATTCCAAAAGTTGTAGGTGCATATGTTGTAGAGCCGTACTTGGTGACCTGGGGCCGCCGGACTTTCACCGCCCCTGGTATTAGGCGCCGATAAATACTTACCACGAACCACGAGTAGATTTCCAAACAAGCTGCTATAGCGGGTTGCCAGATACTGTACGTCCGCATTAGACAACGTATCTGAATCAGCACCAAAATTTGATGAGGTTGACCAGCGTGGGGGGTTGCGCGGTCGGTGATCAATAATGGGTAACGTGGGGAACACTTGTTTTGATGATATCTCAGGAACGTCTGGTGCAAACAAGTCACATTCATCGTAGTGTTTAACCAGCTTGTCTTGTGCATCATAAATACTTAATGACGGCAGTGGCACCTCACCTGAACCGGCTACGTCTCCTGCGTTGACGTTATACAAGCGCAATAGATTCATGACGAACTTGTTGTCTGTTACACCATCCTTACGTGCGCCAACATAGCTGGTATTAGTGGTGGGATTTTCTGGTGTTGGTGGTGGTGAAAAAACAAAGGTAGCGGTATAGTAATTTTCTTTGGAATTATCTGTAACCTGCTGATAAGGATTAACACTCCCCTCATCTGGTGTCAGATCAATATCTCGCAAGGTCTTTAGATTGTTTAAATCCATATCATTGGGGTGATAGGCAAAATATCTGGCTTTGGGGTATTGACCACGCATCACTGCCCGACCACCAGGCTCAACCACAAAAGCGCCTTTAAATGTTTCTATACCCACTGCAAACAGCGCTTTTGAAATAATAAAGCTGTTTGAAAAATAATTAGAACCCGCAATATCCGGTAGGTTGGGAAAGTTGTTGAAGGTAAGCGGAGTACCGATACGAGGCCAAGCGAGGCACGTTTCTTGTAACATCGGGCGATTTGCTTCTACCCAGGGCTCCCCCCCCAAATCTAAACCACAATGTGTGGCAATAAAGTCTGTGACCCTACCCTCACTGCCAATCAATTTTGGATCACTCAACGTTTCAAAGGTTTTGATCATGGGCTGATCACCACTCACTGCACCTGCCCAATTATCGATAGTGTCGTGTATACGGGTTAAATCTGACTTTATGCTATTAGGTGATACCTCTAGCAGCGTTTGTATGATGAGCGTATGCCCTTCCAACTCTGCCAAGCCATCTGTATTAATACTTCCTGCATTAACCTTTCCCAGGGTAATACAAAATTCATCTATCACTTGCTGCGTATTCTCTTGCTGGCAGCCAAGTAACAGCACCGACGTAAAGAGAGGCAGCAGAGTGACAGAAAAGATATTGCGTAACATCAAAGATTTTACGGTGATGAAGAACCATGAGGATAAAGAAATATGCTCTTTTGAACAAATAGAATAGAACCACGGCATAAAATTACTCCATTAACTCAAGATCCAGGTTGTTATGAGCGGCGTTAGTGTAAAATTACTATGCCTTTAACAACTCAAATATTGAATCGACTCTTTAACGTGACACTACCTAAAAACTCCACACCAAAAATAGTTATTATCGGCGCGGGTTTTGGCGGCCTATTCGCTGCTAAAGGCCTTCGTCGTACGGATGCCGAAGTAACCATCATCGACCAACAAAACCACCACTTATTTCAGCCACTCTTATATCAGGTGGCGACCGCAGGCTTATCGCCCTCTGATATTGCCTGGCCGATTCGAAACATTTTAAAAAAGCACCATAATACAAAAGTGTTGCTAGACACAGTCACGGGCATCAACACTCAGGATTCCGAAGTGCTGCTGGGTGACAAGACAGTCCCATACGACTATCTGATTATTGCTACCGGAGCTAAACATACCTACTTTGGTAATAACAACTGGGAGAAACACGCGCCAGGGTTAAAAAGTATTGACGATGCCACCAACATACGTCGTCAGATATTAATGGCATTCGAACAAGCCGAAATGTGTGACGATGAAAATGAACGCAAGCGCTTTCTGACATTCACGGTGGTAGGCGCCGGACCAACCGGCGTTGAGTTAGCCGGAACAATTGCCGAACTGGCACGTAGAACCGTAGCCGAAGACTTTCGTCATATTGATTCTCGTAGCGCACGGGTACTGCTGTTGGAAGGTGGACCGCGAGTGCTGCCCTCCTTTCCCGAAAAATTATCTCGCTACGCCAAATACGCCTTAAATGATTTGGGCGTTGAAGTGTTACTGGAACATAGCGTGACCGATTGCAATGAACGTGGCGTGGTGGTGGCAGGTGAAGAAATACCTTCTGCGACCATACTCTGGGCGGCTGGCGTGCAAGCCTCCGCTGCCGGTCGCTGGCTTGATTGCAAAACCGACAAAGCCGGGCGCGTTATTGTGTCACCGGATCTTTCCTTAAAGGAACATATGAATATCTTCGTGATTGGTGACACCGCTCTGGTTACAGACAGTGCCGGCGTACCCGTACCGGGAATCGCACCTGCCGCTAAACAACAAGGTCGGTACGTTGCCAAGCTCATTTCAAACCGAATTACAGGTGATGTTGATAGCAAAGCCTTCCGCTATAAAGATTACGGCAACCTCGCCACTATCGGCCGAAAGTCTGCGGTGATCGATATGCCAGGATTACGCATGAAAGGCTTTTTAGCCTGGATTATTTGGGTGCTTGTGCACATCTACTTTTTAATTGGCGTACGCGCGCCGTTAGCCGTGGCGACTAAATGGGCGTGGCAATATTTGACCTTTGGGCGAGGCGCACGACTGATTACCGGCAAAAAGTAAGACTGCGCATAAAAAAATACCCTTCAGGTTCATTATTTAAATAAACTAGCAACCTTTAGGTTGCTTATTAAAAGTAGCCATAGTAGCCTGAAATAAACGCTGCCAATCTCAATGAACTAGAGGATGCAATAATGACTATTAAACCGGACAAAATAGAAAAATCGATTGAAATACAGGTACCCAAAAGTCGCGTATGGGAAGCAATCAGTGACTACAAACAATTCGGGGAATGGTTTCAGGTATCTCTCGACCAACCCTTTGAAGAGGGCAAGCCTTCTACTGGGAAAATGACTCACCCAGGAGTTGAAGGAGAAGCGTGGATTGCGGATGTGGTGTCAGTTAAGCCAGAATCCTATTTGTCTATGACGTGGAATTTGTATGACCCGGACTCTGAACTGTTGTCCGAAGATACTCCCACAACGCTGGTGGAATTCATTCTTGAAGATACCGCAAATGGCACAAAGTTAACCATTATCGAATCTGGTTTTGCAGCAATTGCTGACCCACTTGGTATAGATGCTATGCGACGAAATACCGAAGGCTGGGAAATGCAGATCAACAATATTATTCAATACGTCAATAAGCGTCATGGATATTAACTCTACATCCCCTGCTCTGGTTTTTTCTGCACTGGGTGATGACACCCGGCTTGAGTTAATTCAGCGCCTACTGGAGGGCACACCTAAATCCGTGTCCTATCTCTCACGCGGTTTTAACATATCACGACAAGCGATCAGGAAGCATTTACATCATCTGGAAAAAGCCGGCTTAATAAGACCAACAAAAGTCGGTAGAGAACAACTTTTCCAAATCCAGATAGAGCAAATTGAATCTTCTTGCAAATATCTGGAAGAAATTTCATCTCAGTGGGATATTCATCTTAAAAACCTCAAGACTTTGCTAGAGGATAAGGCGTAGTAACTTCAATACATCAGTTCGATTAATACAAACACATTGACTAAAGCCTTTGCCTAAACCCTGTCTTTTAAACTTACTTGATTATGAAATAATTTTAGCTGAGTACAACTATCATAGAACCTCTATTTGATGGCTGCTACAAACCCAATTTAGCAAGTTTGATACCTTTCGCATCTTCTACCAAATCAAGGTATCGCGATTTGGAATTCATGACCATTTTCATTACCTGATCATCGGATGAGAAGTAATCAAATAGTGGATTGAACTGTATCATTCCAAAGGGTTGCCAACCCTTCTCGAGCATGAGTACTTGCAAGATTTTTGCATCCTTGTATTTCTTCTCAAACAACCTTAATAACATTTCTTCTATAATCAGGCTGTTGGTTGCCCATCCCTTGGACTTTAAATCATCAAGCACAATATTCGCCTGCTTTATCAAATCGGCCGCTGGTTCATTGAGAGATAATGTACTGGCTATAGAATAGTTGATACTACTGAGCCGAGACCATGGTGGAAGAGATGTACAAAAATCAGTTACCTGATAGAGACGCTCTAATACCTCTCCTCTTTCAATTACTTTACGATGATCTGCATCGATGTAGTCGGCAATCTGAAGGTGACTACCAGTGCTGATGTCGACACATTCTTGATTATCAGCATACGATAACTTTACTGCATCAAGTCTGGAGGCCTGTGTTGCTCTTAGTGTTTCACTGTCCCGTTTTGCTATTGCCAAAACAGAATTCAAATGACTTTTTGAATGTTTTTTGTCAGCATCATCGACACTATCTATGAGTTCCTGCGCCTCTTCGAATCGACCTAACAATACTAATGCATGAATAATATTATGAGAATTATAGGGTGCAAAATCTCTACCTGGCGTACTGCGTAGCGCATACTCTAACAAGCGATTGTATTGCCCTGTTTCCAGAAGTTGTTTTAATTTTAGTTGCTGGAATCCCTCATCATTATTTGGCAATAATAAATTATCAATTATGAGTTCGGCAGAGTCGTAATTTCCGACTGACATTAAGGCTTCAATATAATTGCTCTGTACTTTGGGATGCAAAGGATCAAGTACCGATGCAACTTGATGATGCTCCAACGCTTTGTTAGCATTTTGTAATATGGTGTAGGTATTGCCCAGCCACATATGCCCCATTGAGTACTGCGGCTTTAGCTCGACTGATTTCTCATAAGCACTCTGTGCTTTTTGAAATTCTTTTTGAATCTCATATACCAGCCCGATAGATGCATGTGCTTCTGCAAGCTCTGGATTTAACTCAATAGCTCTGCTCGCATTAAGGATGGCTTGGTCTAAAGAAGTTTCGAAGTCATGGTTGCCATACATGCTGGCGAAAATATAGCTGTCTGCAAGGCCAGAATATGCTGGTGCATACATTGGATCCAGTTCCAGTGCCTCTTTGAAGTGGTCTATCGCAACATCTACAGACTCTCCAGTACGCAAATGCCAATTATGTCTTCCCAGCAAGTAATATTCATGCGCCTTAACGTTGGTTGTCGCTATTTTTATCAGCTCTACGTTACCCTTTAGTGAGGGCACTAACTCTCTGACAATTTCACTTGCGATTGTTAACTGCAGATCCAGTTTATCGTTAATTGGTCGCTCATAACTTTTTGACCAAATTGGATAACCATCAACACCAGAGGTGAGCTGGGTTGTTACTCGCATACGGTCATCAACAAGACGTACAGTACCCTCTAACAAGGCGTCAACATTGAGTTGCCCGGCTATTTTCCGAACATCCATAGCTCGGCCTTTAAACGCTACTGAAGAAGTTCGTGCAGCAACTCGAATATCTGTTGAGTTAATCAACGCATTACGAATATCTTCCGAGAGACCATCACTAAAAAATTCATTTTCAGGATTGTTGCTTAAATTAGCAAAAGGCAAGACCACCATAGATTCAATCATGGGTTGACTAACAGAGTCAGCATCGACTGCGATGGTGGATAAATCACCAGCGGTTTCTTCATGCGCCCGGACGTTATCACGAACTAACCAAATAGCCCCCAAACCAAAGATCAGTATTAGTGGCACCCATAAAGTCTTAATAAAAACTGGTTGTTGACGCTTTGAATTGTCGTTGTCGGCATTCTCGCGGGAAAGATCAATATCATGCTTTAAGCTTACTTCCTTCAAACGTACCGGCGAGATTAGACTGTAGCCTCTCTTTGGTACAGTTTTGATATAGATTTTATTTTTACCAGTATCGCCCAGCAAATTGCGTAATTCAGATATACAACGCGTTAGTACATCGTCTGTAACAACTACGTCTGGCCAGACCTGATCCATTAACGCTTCGCGAGTCACTAGTTCACCCGCATTGCTGGCCAGTATGATCAGCACATCCATCACCTTGGGCTCGATGTGCTTTGCTACCCCGTCTCTGATGATATCTCCAGCCTGAGGGTCTATTTTCCACGCCCCAACCTGAAAACCTGAATTTAACTGTGCCACTGTATACATCAATTACTTCTCACAAAATTGATCTCATAACCCCATGATTATACTGCGGTAATTACTGACCCGAAGATTTCCCGAAGAATTTCTCAGCAAACCATCTCTTAATAGAGACTGTTTTAAATCTTATCCTCAGGCTTTTAAACAGCTGGACGCTCATTCTGACTTTTAGTTTAAAACCGAGGTCATATCCATGGGTAACTTGAAGACTAAGCTGATCTTCCTTTTTATGCTGGTACAACTATTCAGCACCGATTTACAGGCTAAAACGTCAGAATTGTCTTCATCTAGTTATGACAGCGAGTTAGCCGCAGTAGTTGCAGCTGTTAATAAATTCAATCCTAGATCGATATTAGAGGAAAGGGAGTACATCGGCGGTATATTGAGGCACCAAAACCAATATTATTATTCAGTCAGCGCAGGAAAACGAGGAGAGCACAACGTTTCTGCCAAAATTCGATTTCCTAAATCTATGCAATTAGTTGCACTTTGGCATACTCATGCCGGCTTTGGTGCAAGTCGCAGGTATTTTTCAAAAGTTGATATAAAACAAGCTAAAAAGCTCAATAAACCCTTTTACATGGCAAATTACACTGGTGAGCTGAAAGTTTTCAGGCCAGAAGACCGAATACATCCTGATGGCCACGCTAAAGGGGAAATCATTATAAATAAAGTGCTTTCAGCAAAAACGCTACACGGTGCTGTTCAAATTAAAGCTTCCGCCTCTAGCCATTAATCTCATGTGCCTGGCCAGATATGACCTGACTAAATGATGAACGACAGTGTGAGATGACTAAAAGTATCTCTACAACCAATGAGTCAAGACGACCCCGACAAATAAAATTTGAAGGCGTCTAAAATCCAGACTTGCACTACTTCATCCCTTCGAGAGTGGCATTAAGGGATCAATCAGGGTACTCATCAAAACAGGGTAAACCATCGCCATAGCATGACCAGCTTGCACGTGAGTTCTGGAAAATTCTGGACTGAGGTTGCATCACAGGTTCTGTATCAAGCAAACCAGCCGGTATTAGAACTGCACCCATTGATTCTATTTCTGACGGTAACGGGCTGCCGCAAGTAGTGCAAAAGTGGCGCGTAAAATGTTTGGACTCAGGGACAGTATAGGCACCTTGATTATCTACCCCTTTAATCCAGGTGATACCTTCAGACTTGATCAACAGATTACTGGCGTGACCCGTGCCTGTTGATTTCCGACAACGTTTACAATGACAATGTCTAAAACGGATGGCTTCACCCTGAATTTCAAAACTGACCTCTCCGCACAGACAACTACCCTGATGTTTTGTAGTCATTTCAGCTCCCAAATCTTCATTAACCGTTACGCGATCACTGGATCTTATATTTTCAATTTCAGGATAGCTGACTCTAACGCTTGAAACAATTCGTCGGGCTCATCGGTGCCGATTCGAATTACTTTTCCATCCTCAAGTTTTAGCTCAACAGCGTCCAAACCCGATACACAATAAAGCCATCCATCAGGTATTAGCCTGATACCAAGCCCCCACCAGTATTTATTCCTTATTGGCCTGACACGTTTTATTTTTTCCAATCCTAACGATTTTTTCCAAAACCCCAGAGCAAATGACCAATACACTTTTTCTTCCGTAACCCGGGTTGTCATTAATGAAAAAAGGCAACAACTTAGCGAGAGAATCACTGCAGTGGGTATAAAAACAGCGAGGTCAATAACATTCAACAGAATCAGGAGAGACAGGATTGACAACATAGCAACTGCACTTACTACAATGACCGTGCCAAACTGGAGATTGTAATAGTTCGCATGTATATCATCGTTTTCGAGTAGATATTCATGGCTCACTTCAAATACAGATGCCACCGATTTCAAGGTTTCTGCGGAAGCCTTGCCTTCACCCTCAAGGCGCTGAACTGTGCGTAAACTAACCCCACAAGCTGTCGCTAATTCCTCTTGAGACAACAGGTGTTTCGCGCGAAGTTTTTTTATCAGACTTGAATTTATTTCCATTTCCATAAAAGTAACCTGCTCAATAATCTGGATTGAACAGGTTACGTCAGATCTTGAACTTTTCGTGACGACATTATACCGCCAACCAGCCGCCAGACCTGAGAATTATCACGTTGGTAAAGGATTACATTGCTTTGGTTAAGCATAGCTCTGACTATACGAAGCTATTTATGGTTTTGCGCTAAATAGTAACCGGACTGGTAGCGAACATATTTTACTTATGAAAATAACGTACTTATTATTAGAAAATGTTCGAGTAGACTCTCATTTGAATTAACAATTACATCAGGGCAATCATCAATGAATCTTTCTTTTACGACTCTCATCAAACTATTATTCAGCTGTACTCTGATTTTACTTAGCGCTTGTCAGACAAACTCATACAAAGATAGCGAGCTAAACACCAATCAAACCATTCTCAAACAGTGGGTTGATGCACGTGCGGGCACTGGCGAACCTGTTCACTGGGTCTCGGAAGGTGGAATATATGCCTACCCGTCTGGCGAAAAGCTATTTGGCATGATTGGGTTTGATAGTTCCACTGTTATATGGCCGGAAAATTCCAGTGAGCCAGTTATACACCTGACTCGTAAGACCTATACCTATACTGACGCCGACACCGGAGAAGTATTAACAGAATATAATGGTAAAAAAGTAGAACCGATAGCCTACCCGTATCAACTAATTACCTATCGCATTAAAGACGGGGTTATCTATGGAGACGTCGAGCAAGGCGTTGAACCTAACGTGCAAAATATCAAAGCACAAAACGGGATGACTACGCGCATGTTGGGAACTGATACCTTGTTTGTCAATGCCGCTGTATTTCTGGATTTCCCTTTACCCAATGGCAAACAATATGAAGCGTGGGAAAACTATGATTTCTTTTTTCAGAACCCTGAAAAAGTCGATCGCCCTTATCAATTAACATGGCAGCGCTATGGTGCAAGACCAAAATGGGCCGGCCAAGGAAAAGCAATCTATCATCTCATGAGTTGGCGTGTTGAAAATCATGACGAATTTCCTGAACGATTGCTTGAATGGGCCAAGGCCGACAAGCCGATGTGGCTAGACCCCCCAAAAGATCTTGAGGAGATTCGCTCTTTACAAAAAGGAGAAGCTGTAGAGGGTTGGGCCAAGTAGCTGCGCGATGACTCGATAGACGGCTTAATTTCAGGGAGGATTAACGACAGCATCAAAGGTCAAATCTATGCTTGAGTCCGATAGAGATAACGAATTAATCACCCAGTTCAGGCCCGTTCCAGCCGGTCTACTATCGTTATTACTATCACCACCATTAATAGAGCCCAATACATAGGTGAATCCACCTGGCACAACATCTAAGATTGAAACATCTGTAGCTGTGTCCGGCCCAAGATTCGAAACAGAGATGGTAAATGTAATCGTCTGACCTACTATTGGCTCACCTTCACTGGCTTGCTTGTCTATCAGCAGATTAGGTTGTTGATTATTGATTGTAATTGTTATTATTTCGTCATAACTTTGTGCTGGATCCCCATCATCTGTTGATCTTATACAAACCTCATAAACTCTGTCTGTGTTGGCATCTGTCGGGTTTTCAAAGTCGAAAACGCTATTGGTTTGCAGATTTGTCCCACTGATTTGAAATAAGGCATCATCCGCTCCGGCTGTATCACAACCTATAGAATAAGTATGGCCATCACCAACGTCAGGATCGGTAGTGGTTAATGTTCCGATTGTTGATCCGGTCACTGAATTCTCGTCTATGGAATCAACATTGGCCGTATCGATCTGGATGTCAGTAGGTGGTTCATTCGGGCATTCCAATCCTGCATCATTAATAGTCCATCCATCTATATTTATCATATTATCTCTGGCGGCTTCACCGAGACAGTAAGTACTAAAACCACCATGAAAACGAACGCTGTTGAGCAATACCTGATTGTTCCATCCAATCAACAAGCTATCGTAATTACTCGTGGACAATGTGGCTCTCAAGAACATATTGGTAGCGTTATTTAATGCCGTTACATCCCAGCTCCCCAGGTCCTGATCAAAATCTGGTGCATCCCTGAACATATTGACCATCGTCTCCACCATAGCAGTATCCCAGCCACTGATATCCTGATTAAACGGCGTGAGTCGAAACATATTGCTCATATTCTCAACCATACCAGTATCCCAATCACCTATATCACTATCAAAGGCTGAAGCGCGATAAAACATTTGCTCCATGCGTGTGACTTTAGCTGTATCCCAGTCAGTTAGAACCTGATTAAATATAATCGCATCACGAAACATATGTCGCATATCTTGAACTTGACTTGTATCCCAATTCCCTACAGGTTGATTAAAAGCCGTTGCCTCATCGAACATGTTTCGCATATCTGTGACCATCCCTGTATCCCACGCACCGCTTCCTGGCTTGTATGAAATATCCTGATTGAAAGCAAATGCTTCCGAAAACATGTAACGCATGGTAAGTACATTGGAGGTATCCCAATCAGAAATATCACCATCAAAAACACTTGCCCGAAAAAACATGTTGTACATAGTGGTTACGTTTGAGGTGTCCCAGTCATTCAAATCCTGATTAAAACTACTCGCTTCCTGGAAAGTGGATTGCATATCTGCAACCATGGAAACATCCCAATTATTGATATTTTGATTGAAGCTTGTAGCGCGCAAGAAAGTATTTCTCAACGATCCTACATTTGATGTGTCCCACGCCCCCGTTCCAGGCTTAAAGGAAACATCCTGATTAAAAGCACTCGCTGTATGAAACATGTTAACCATTGTTATTACATTGCTTGTATCCCAGGTCGTAATATTTCCATTGAACGACGTGGCCCGTAAAAACATTGAACTCATGGTAGTCACATTTCCGGTATCCCACAAACTCAGGTCCTGATTAAAGTTTACTGAATCTGCAAACAAGCTACTCATCGTCTCTACATTGCTCACATCCCAATGCCCGATTGGGTCATTAAAGGTTGTGTTCTGAAACATCAGGTTCATGTTGGTTACACTGGATAAATCAGGTGCATCAATGGCGTTAATCACCATGTTTGTGGCGCCATAGAATGCTCGGTTCATGGCACGCCATTCAATATCGCCCCACTGCTCAATAGATGACAGTTTTTGAGCATCGCCAAGATTATTAAAATAAAATTGCGGGAAATCACCACGAATTTCTACTGTGTATGTACCGGGTACAGCATAGGTGTGTGTAATCGATCCGCTGACACCAAGATCAGAGTTACCATCCCCCCAGTCAATATCATAATTATAGCCACCACCATTAGTCGGAATAGTTATTTGGTCATTGGCTGAATCTCCAGGATTATCAGTTTTCCAGGTAGTAATAAAGTTTGCCGCCATGGCGTTAACTGGAAAAATAATCAGAAACCCGAGACTAAGCCCGACTTTAAAAAGCCTCAATATTTCCAATCTGACAAAATGCGGTTCGATAATTCTAACCAGCCTAAAGAGCGTGCAATTGTTACGAAGTGTGAACTTTAACTTTTGAGGGGTGGGGAATTAGTTAATAAATGACCAGCGTAACTAAAATCAGATTGAACGGTGTTAAAAAACGAGGATAAGTGATCCAGTGCCACGACTAAAACGACAACAAAAGATCAAGTATGTCATTTACATTTCGACTTATGGAGCAACAAGAAACTATGACCCGGTGATGTGATAACAGATACAAACAAACTTTCGACTAAGCTACAAAATGTGGGTGCACAGGCAAATTACCTGGCAAATAATCTGCATCAGATTGTAGTTGCTGACTCACTGACTCATGCACCGCACATTGGTCGCTTATCTTACGCACCGATTTGCCATATGGCTTCCAAATACCAGTAAAACAATCATGTACGTGTCCGGGTAATTCCGGTGATATGTAACGATCGATATAACTCTTCTTAAACTTTAACCCGTGTTTGGAGGCACAATGTATTGCCCACATTAAAGCAACGTCTGACAGGTTTTGCTCACAGCACCCACCACCTACATCAGAGTGTGATCCAGCAAACCAGACTTCATTCACTCGAGGGTCTTTTTTCCAGCGTAAAATTGGAAAAAAGCGCCGGACCTCATCAACCGCCATCGCGTGATAACCCGCCACAACATTCGTGCTCAACAGATTATCATTGTAATCAGGGTCATTGGTTGCTTTAACCGTATCCCAAACGATCACTAACTCGATCTCAATATCAATGAAGCGCCCTGCTTGTTTAAGCGCTTTGGCACTCTGTTCATCTCGGTTGAGATACATTTGCCATCCACGCTCAACATCTGCTGCTTTAAGTGGTATGCCGCTATGTGCAATCAATCCGCATAATCTTCGTGCCGCATAGGCACCGCGACTGAAACCCACAATAAATAATTTCAGTTTTCTTCGCTCGTTCTCAGGAACATTATAAATGCGTCGTAAAAAGCGGTAAGCACCTAGAATTCTTTTATCCAACCCATAGCCATAGATCCCTCCCGGCAATGCTTCCCATGCCCTGGTACCAGCACCACTTTCGTAATGCTGCTCCTGATTGCGAGTCATCAATGCAGACAAGAACTTAACAACATTGGTACCCGTCACCTCTCCATTGGGCTGCCGCTCCGGCTCGTTCCAGGTTCCATCCAGACCTATAACCACATTCTTGTTACCAGACATTGTTTTATTCTTCCCCCGGAACCCATTCTTCCTCGACTTCATCAGAAACTGGTGTGTCACACCACCATTCAACCGTTTGAGGTACATACAAACCCAAAGTCACCACTGACGCTAACAACATCGCTACATTGGTGTGATGTTCTACCCTGAACAAGTTCCCTTGCTCACATTTTTCTACCGCAAAAGGCTGCCATTGAAACCCGTATAAAGAACCATGCACGGTTTCACTTCCAGTAACGGAGTCAGGCTTTATTGAACCCGGGCCTTCTATCTCAAAAGTGGCACAGGAGGTGGTCACCACAAGCATAAAGATGAGACAAACTGAATTTTTCATATAATGATACCCATGGGGCTCAACCCTCTGATAATAAATTGGTAGCCTTTACAATCTCATGACTTAGTAAATAAAACAGAGTAATGACATCGTGTTATGCTTGTTTAGATATTATGGCAATACCTTCTATAGGCTTCATTTTATGTCTTCGTTAAAATTCTGCATACCCTTGCATGTAAATTTTTACAGAGATAGCCGAAGCACGCTCTCATGCATTCTTTTATTACTCGTATTCAGCGCAGGATCTGCAATGGCAATCGAAGAACCTAAATACACTATTATTGAATCTTCTGATGAATTTGAATTACGCGCCTATGAGTCCAAAATTGTTGCTGAAACGTTTGTCTCAGGATCGGCTTATGATGCATCCAGAACTGGATTTAAACGGATAGCAAATTACATATTTGGTAACAACACTTCTAAAAACGGATCAAATCAAAAAATCAGTATGACTGCTCCTGTCACTATAGAACAACAAGCTGAAAAAATTGCAATGACTGCGCCGGTAACAATCGAAGAGCAAGACGATCAATGGCGAGTTCATTTTGTCATGCCTGCCAATCACACTATGGATACCTTACCCACTCCCAACAGTGAAAGCGTTACACTTCGCGAGATTCCTGCATCAAATTATGCAGTGATCTCTTTTTCCGGATTAAGCGGAGAAAATAAAGTTGCTCGAAAAACCAATGAATTACTCTCGTGGCTTGAAAGTAAAAACATCACACCCACTGGAAAACCCGAGCTCGCCCGCTACAATACACCGTGGACTCCACCATTCATGAGACGCAATGAAATCATGGTCTCTTATTAGAGTCATTACCGCAGTCAGGCAAGCATGTTTAATTCATTAGTCGCCAGCATAAATGACATTCTGTGGGGTAAAGGACAGGTCTTAATCTATATGCTGCTGTTTGCTGGTGTATGGTTTTCTATACGCCTGGGCTGTATTCAACTCCGTCATTTTGGACACATGTTCAGCTTGCTTAAAGGTAGCACTTCGTCAGATCAGTCCGGCATCAGTTCTTTTCAGGCTTTATGTACCAGTCTTTCTGCCCGCGTGGGTACCGGTAATTTAGCCAGCGTGGCCATAGCCCTCTCTCTCGGTGGACCGGGCGCAATATTCTGGATGTGGGTCATTGCCTTTCTAGGGATGGCCACCGGCTATGCCGAAAGCCTGCTCGGACAGGTTTACAAGGTTCGTGATAGTAATGGTGAGTTTCGTGGTGGCCCTGCCTACTACATTAAACAAGGGCTGGGACTGGGCTGGCTTGGTATCGCCTTTTCTGTCTGCCTGTTATTCGGCTATGGCTTCATTTTTGGAGCCACACAAGCGAATACAATTACCGATGCCTTGAATTACGCCTATGGCATACCGACGCTTACTTCGGGCCTAGTGATCACGATACTGGCTGGCGTCATTATTCTGGGCGGCTTGAGAGCAATCGCACGGTTTTCCGGAATAATTGTTCCCATTATGGGTATCACATATGTACTGGTGGTGGTTGGTATTGCGATCGTTAATATTGCTCAGGTACCCGCCATGTTATCGAACATTATTACCTATGCTTTCGGTCTCAATGAAGCTGCAGCAGGTACTTTTGCTGCGGCCATTAAAAACGGAATACAGCGTGGCCTGTACTCAAATGAAGCCGGTACCGGAGCTGTGCCACAAGCCGCTGCCAGCGCCTCTCCCTACCCACGTCACCCGGC
>CALIRD010000045.1 GCA_938042355.1 uncultured Thiotrichales bacterium | reverse complement strand
ATGTTGTGTTGAATTGTTACACGCAGTTTGCGATTGGCGTTGCATTTTGCAACGCATATTGGGAATGACCGGGGATTAATCCGAGTTTTTCGACGGGAGCACTACGATTTATAGCGGTTGTACTGCTCCTGGATACCGGGTGTTTCATTGAAGCGTTTGTAAGCCCAGTTATATTGTTCGGGTTTACGACGAATCAGTTCTTCTATGGCTGCATTGACCGCCGTGCAGGCAGTGATCATGTCCTTTGAATAGATCTCATCCGATAACTTAACTGCGTGCAGTCGATAGTCAGGCTTTGTTGCGGTGCGCTCCATAAAATAGATATAGGCGGGAGAATTTCTTCGTTGTGCCATTTTTGGCATCAAGGTCATGCTGTAGGCCTGCGTCGCAAAATACGGTGTAAAGACACCGCTACCCGCGTTGGCTTCCTGATCCGGTAGCAAGCCAATACCCCCTCCATGGCGTAAAGTTGCCACCAGCTTTTTTACACCAGCAGCGTCAGTGGTCGCGAGTGTCGCGCCTGTACTCATACGGCCTCGTTGTATAAAGACATCGATGGCTTGTAATTTCGGGGGGCGGTACAAGAAAGTTACAGGTCGCAAGGTGGCATAAATCAGTCCTGCAAATTCCCAGCTGCCCAGATGCGGTGTCGCCAACAAGATTCCTCCACCCAGATCCTGATCCTTTACCGCGTCATCGAAAGCATCAATATTTTCACACAGACTCAGTAACTTATCTTTCGGCAGCCGCCATAACACTGGAGCCTCAAGAATAGTGGTTGCCATGTTGATGACACCGGCTTTACCGGTTTGTTGGCGCCATTCTGCGCTCTGCTCGGGAAAGCAGAGTTCCAGATTGACGCTGGATACATGCCGCACGCGTTTGGAAGTATGCCAGTGAATCGTGCCAATGATTTTGCCCAGCCAGCGATTAAAGCCCAGCGGTGTTCGGCTGAGACAGTTGAGTATCAATAGAGTAAATCTAGATAACATGTCGATGTCGTGTTTTCACGCAATTATATAAGCCCGGGCTGCCGCTGTTTGTTCTCTACTGGCAGTATAACGGATAGCGCAAGATCATGATCAGGGTTTGACTTGCGAGTCATGCTTAAAAACGCTACTTTCACTTAAATCATCAGGGAAAATATTATGTATCCAATTACCACGGCTTCTCACACCGAGCACCTTGAGGTTGGTGATGGTCACAGTCTTTACATCCAGCAAAGCGGTAATCTGGAAGGAGTGCCGGTAGTCTATCTGCACGGTGGCCCCGGTGGTGGATGCTCAGACTGGTTTCGACAATTTTTTGATCCTGATAAGTATCACTTGATCATGTTTGATCAACGTGGGGCCGGTAAATCGACCCCGCATGCTTCACTGGAAAACAACACCACGGCCGATTTGGTCTCGGACATAGAGAAAATCAGGGAACACCTGAGTATCGATAAATGGATGGTGTTTGGTGGTTCCTGGGGTTCGACACTGGCACTTGCCTATGCGCAGGTGCACGCGCATCGTGTCACCGCGCTGGTGTTGCGTGGAATATTTTTGTGTCGCCAGCAGGACATCCGCTGGTTTTATCAGGAGGGCGCCAGTCGGGTGTTTCCAGACTACTGGCAGGATTTTATTGCGCCTATACCGGAAGTAGACAGAGGCGATTTATTGAGCGCGTATTATCATATTCTCACCGGTGATGATCACGAGAAAAAATTGGAGGCAGCAAAGGCGTGGTCGGTGTGGGAAGGGCGCACCGTCACATTGATGCCTGACCCTGCCTACGCGGCGAATTTTGCTGCGCCTGAATTCGCCTTGGCATTTGCCAGAATTGAAAGTCACTATTTCTATCACCAGTGTTTTATGCAGGACAATCATCTACTGAACGAGATAGACAAAATCAGAAATATTCCCGGTGTCATTATTCATGGTCGATACGATCTGGTCTGTCCGGTTGCCCAGGCTTATGAATTGGCACAGGCCTGGCCTGAAGCCGAGTTACATATTATCGATGACGCTGGTCATGCTGCTTCAGAGCCAAGTATTGCCGCTGCGTTAATCGCGGCTACCGATCAGCTGGCAGATGTCTTGACTTGATTGGTTTGTTACAGCGAGTACGATCAGCATCGGTTACGGTAGAGGCCGAGCGGGTTGGAGCGATTGAGCAGGGAATACTGGCTCTGGTGGGTGTAGAACAAGCAGATGAGCAGGCTAATGTCGACAAGCTGCTCGAACGAATCTTGAATTACCGTATTTTTAGTGATGCTGAGGGAAAGATGAATCTTTCTTTGCGCGATATTGAGGGTGGTTTGTTGCTGGTGCCGCAATTTACCCTGGCAGCTGATACTAAAAAAGGTCGACGGCCGAGTTTCCATACGGCGGCCAGCCCCGCTGATGGAAAGAGTCTGTTTGAGTATTTCTGTCAGCAAGCTGCCACTCTTCATTCGGATGTTGCCACCGGAATCTTCGGTGCTGACATGCAAGTTGAGCTGATCAATGATGGTCCAGTCACTTTTTGGCTAAATAGTTAAACTTCCGGTCATTGTAGGTTGCAACCCTCGACCACCATTGAAATAATTAGACTGAACCTACAGTAGATAACATCATGACAGAGCGAACCGCAACGGTTGAGCGCAATACCCTTGAAACACAGATCACGGTGTCTTTGAATCTGGATGGTACCGGAACTTCCAAGCTGGATATCGGTATTCCTTTTCTTGAGCATATGCTCGATCAAATCGCCCGCCACGGCATGATCGACCTGGACATCAAAGCGAATGGTGACACTGAGATTGATGATCATCATACGGTTGAAGATATCGGTATCACTCTCGGGCAAGCTCTGACGAAAGCGATCGGCGATAAAACCGGCATAGTCCGTTATGGTCATGCTTACGTACCGCTGGATGAAGCGCTGTCGCGGGTGGTGCTGGATTTTTCCGGTCGCCCCGGATTGTTTTATCACGCCGATTACCCGCGCTCTCACATTGGCCAGTTTGATGTTGATTTGTTCGTTGAGTTTTTCCAGGGCTTTGTCAATCACGCCCAGGTAACGCTGCATGTCGACAATGTGCGTGGTCACAATGCACACCATATTGCAGAAACTATCTTCAAGGCATTCGGTCGGGCCATCCGCATGGCAGCCAGCGCTGACCCGCGCATGGAAAACATCATGCCCTCGACCAAAGGCAGTCTTTAAGTCTGACTTGATCTGATGTCACAACAAGTAGCCATCGTTGATTACGGAATGGGTAATGTGCGTTCAGTGCTGAATGCATTTCAGGCTGTGTCAGCTCCTAATGACCAGGTCTTTCTCACTAATGAGCCAGAACGATTGCGGGCGGCTGACCGGATTGTTTTCCCCGGTCAGGGTGCGGCGGGAGACTGTATGGCCGCATTACAACAGGATGAGCTGGATCAGGTGATCGCCGAGCTGGCAGCCAGCAAACCCTTTCTTGGTATTTGTATGGGCATGCAGGTCTTGCTCGGTCACAGTGATGAGAATGATGGCACACCGTGCATGAACTATTTTCCGGGTGGGGTGCATCATTTTGCGGATAACGCCGAGCAGGTCAGTGGTTTGAAGATTCCTCATATGGGTTGGAACTCTGTCAGGCAAACAAGCGCACATCCGTTGTGGCAGAATATTCCAGATAATAGTATGTTTTATTTTGTGCACTCGTATTATGTAGTACCGGAGCAACCTGGGCTGACGGTGGGCGAAACCAGCTACGGCATTGATTTTACCGCGGCGCTGGCAGCAGATAATATTTTTGCTATTCAGTGTCATCCGGAAAAGAGTTCAACAGCCGGGTTGCAATTATTAAGTAATTTCTTGGAGTGGGACGGGGGTTAGTTATGGATCTGATTCCAGCGATAGATTTAAAAGAAGGTAAATGTGTGCGTTTGCGCCAGGGCAAGATGGATGACGCCACGGTATTTAGTGATGACCCGCGACAGATCGCTGCCGACTGGGTTGAGCAGGGCGCGCGGCGATTACACCTGGTCGATCTGGATGGTGCCTTTGCTGGCTCGCCGATCAATCATCAAGTCATACGTGACATAACCAGCGACTTTCCGGATGTACCGGTTCAGGTTGGTGGTGGCATACGGGATGAGGATACAGTAGCGGCCTATCTTGACGATGGCGTGCAATACACCATTATTGGTACACGTGCTGTCAGTGAGCCGCATTTCGTGAATGATTTATGTTTGCAGTTCCCCGGCCACATTATCGTTGGTCTAGATGCCAAGGACGGTAAGGTTGCCATCGATGGCTGGTCCAAACTCTCTCATCATGATGTGGTCGATATGGCACAACACTTTGAGCATGATGGTGTCGCGGCAATTATTTTCACTGACATCAGTAAAGACGGCATGATGGAAGGCGTCAATCTGGCTTCTACGATTGAAGTAGCCGATGCGGTTCGTGTGCCTGTCATCGCTTCGGGCGGAATCAGTTCTATCGATGATATCAAGGCACTTAAAGCGGCAGAAGAACATGGTATTACCGGTGCTATCATCGGTCGTGCTCTCTATGAAGGTACTATCAAGCTTGAAGAAGCCCAGCAGTGGGTGGATGAACAGGCCGAGTAATTGAATACCCAGGTCGAGTTATTTTCTGATCAACTGGCACCTGAGCAGGAACGGCTGACTCTGGAGCGCACTGAAACGTGTATCAAATTGGCGAATCGTCACTATGGTCTGAATCTGGATGTCCCGACAGTAACCTTTAATGTCAAAGGTACGGCGTGGGGTTATTACATGCGCCGCGGTAAAAAAGTCACCATACGATTTAACCCGCTGTTGTTCGCACGTTATTTTCAGGAAGGTCTGCAAGATACGGTGCCACATGAAGTCGCCCATTATGTGGTCGATTCCATGTACACCGGGCGTCCTCGTCCGCATGGTCCCGAGTGGCGCGAAGTGATGAATTTGTTCGGTATCAAAAACCCGCGTGCGACTTCTGATTACGATACAACCGGTTTGGAAGTGCGACGACAACGACGTTTCAGCTATGCCTGTGGCTGTCAGAATCACCAGGTCAGCACCACCCGACACAAGCGTATTCTCAAGGGAGCCAAGTATCTTTGTCGAACCTGTGGTCAGGAATTGTCCGCTATAAGCCAGTAGTGAACTGTAAATTGACGCTACAAGGGTTTGAAATGTGCCGTTTTAGCCCCATTTCTTGTATAGTATCCATCCAATTAGGAGCTCAAAATGGTCACTTTTACTCGTCTGGCAAAGTCCAGCCTGTTAATTATTCTTATGCTGGTATTGGCTGCCTGTGGCGGACAACCGGAAACACCTGCCGATGTTTCCAGTGCCTTCTGGAAGGCAGTAATTAAAAATGATCAGGATGCCGCCAAGGCGCTGACATTACCTATCAGCTCTCACCATCTGACAGCCTTGCATAATGATGCCAGTCAGTTGAAGTCCGTTGAGTTCGGACAGCCTCAGGTTACCGAGAACAAAGCGGTTGTAGAAACGACATTGTATGGCTTGACTGAAGACGGAGAAAAAGTCAGCTTTCCAACTACCACTCATCTGGTGAAATATGACGAAGGCTGGCGTGTCGAAGCTGAACAGACGGTGGCGATGTTAAATACTGGCAGCAGCGGTTTTGAAGAAGTATTGCTGGAACTCGGTCAAACATTTTCTGTGCTCGGCCAGCAGTTAAGCGATGCGTTCAATCAAGGTGTTGAAGGCTTTAGTGAGTCGATGGAAGAAACGCTGCCAGAAATTAATCAGCAACTTCAAGAGCTGCAGCAATCGGATAAATTCAAGAACATGGGATCACAACTTGGCAAGGTGCTGGGTGAGGGGATCAAGGAATTTACCCAGGAACTCAATCAAGGCCTCGAAGAGTTAAATGCCGAGGTAGAAAAAGCTGCGGCAGAAATTGATGCAGCCAATGCTGAAAATGCTCAGGAAGCAGAAGTACAACAATAATCTAACTACCGGATCACTGAATAATGACCAGCCAAAACTCGTTTACGCGCGAGGAGATATTAGCGTGCGGCCATGGAGAGATGTTTGGAGAGGGTAATGCACGCCTGCCATTGCCCAACATGCTTATGTTTGATCGCATCACCAGCATTACGGAAGGGGGTGGTGACTATGACAAAGGCAAGCTGGTCGCTGAACTGGATATAGATCCGTCGCTATGGTTTTTTGATTGTCATTTTGAAACAGACCCGGTGATGCCGGGTTGTCTGGGGCTCGATGCGATGTGGCAACTGGTCGGGTTTTACATGGCGTGGCTGGGTAACCCCGGCCGTGGTCGAGCCTTGGGCTCGGGTGAGGTCAAGTTCACCGGGCAAATTCTTCCGACCTCTAAAGTGGTTCGCTATGAAATTGATATTCGTCGTCGTATTGAGCGTAAATTGGTTATGGGTATCGGGGATGGTAAGGTTTTTGTAGATGACAGACAGGTTTATACGGCGAAGGATTTGCGTGTAGGGCTGTTTACCTCTACTGATAATTTTTAAAGGATAGTAAGCATGAAGCGCGCGGTTATCACTGGCATCGGCATAGTTTCTGCCCTTGGAAATGATGCTAAGGCTGTACTTGAGTCACTCCAGCAAACACGTTCTGGAATAACGTATCAGGAAGATTACAAAGAGATCGGCATGCGTAGTCATATTGCCGGTGTGCCTGATATCAATCTCAAAGAATCTATAGATCGGAAAAAATACCGTTTCATGGGTGATGCGGCTGGCTATGCCTACTTGTCGATGGAGCAGGCGATTGAAGATGCCGGCCTGACTGAAGAACAATACAGTTCGCCACGCGTAGGTATTATCGCAGGTTCTGGCGGAGCGTCTTCATCCAGTCAAACCGAGGCTGCAGACATCTTACGTGATCGTGGATTGCGCCGGGTAGGTCCTTATCGAGTGACTCAAACTATGGGTAGCACTGTCTCTGCCTGTCTGGCAACACCGTTCAAAATTAAAGGCGTGAACTATTCAATTTCTTCTGCCTGCTCAACCAGTGCACATTGTATTGGTAATGCAGTTGAGCAAATCCAATTGGGTAAGCAAGACATGGTCTTTGCCGGTGGTGGCGAGGAAGTGCACTGGACCCTCAGTTCACTGTTCGATGCGATGGGTGCCTTGTCAACCAAATACAACGATAATCCTGCTATCGCGTCCCGCGCCTATGATGCAGACCGTGATGGTTTTGTCATCGCTGGTGGCGGGGGTATGGTGGTCGTTGAAGAGCTCGAGCATGCCAAGGCACGTGGGACAAAAATATACGCTGAAGTGGTTGGCTATGGCGCCACATCTGATGGCTATGACATGGTCGCACCTTCCGGTGAAGGCGCGGCACGTTGCATGCAGCAGGCGATGAGTACGGTTGAAGGTGATATCGCCTATATCAATGCGCACGGCACAAGTACACCACGTGGTGATATTGCTGAATTGGGTGCCATTACCACAGCCTTCACCGATCGACACATTCCGGTGGTGAGTTCGACCAAATCCCTTTCAGGACATTCTCTGGGTGCAGCCGGGGTGCAAGAAGCGATTTATACCCTGTTGATGCAACAAAACGATTTTATCTGTGCTTCGGCCAATATTGATAATCTCGACCCTGAGGCTGATGGTGTAAGCATTGCTATTGAGCGCCAGGACAATGTCACTCTGGAACGTGTCATGTCGAACAGTTTTGGTTTTGGTGGCACCAATGCATCACTGGTCATGCAGCGTTATCAGTAAAACCCCGACTGGCTTACATTAATGCTGTTTGAGACGCGCTAGAATATTGCTCAGACGACGGGTGAGTAATAATGACACAGCGATTTTCAATCGGTAATTTCAATGTTCGTAATCTGGTGCCAGCATCAACCGATGCCGGTTATCACTTTTTCTATGCGCCTGAAAAACATAATTGCTACCGTGATCATGGCAGCAAGGATCAAACACCGTACCAAAAGAAAATCCGATGGTTGGCCGCTCAGCTCGATCGTATGCAATGCGATATTGTTTGTTTTGAGGAGGTCTTTGACCTCGAGCCATTGCAGCATGTGATTGACGCTTCCAGTTATGCCGGTAAGGTAAAGTTATACCTGTGTGGCAAGCCGGGATATCGCGAAGAGCGCTATCGCGGCGCTACCGCGAAAATTTATACCCTTCCGCGTATTGCGATCATGATTCACAAGGATTATGAGTTGCGTGATATGAATGAGTTGGAAGAATTTCCTAAAGAATTCAACTTTGCTCGCAAGGTAGAGGAATTCAGTGGCCGTAACTGGCAAATCCAGTTAACCCAGGATGGTAAAAGCGTGCATAAATTTAATCGACCGGTATTGCGTGCACGCATCCGCATGCCAAAGCGATTTGCCAACGCGGTGGGAAGTCATCGTGGTGAGACGCCTGAGATTCTTTTATACGCAGCGCATTTTAAATCCAAGCGACCTATCCAGGCTAGAACCAGTGGCGACAGCACACGTGACATGGCGCAGAATTATCTCATTGAAAATGCCGTAGGACAGGCGCGTTCCTTGATGCTGAGAGCGATTGAGGCAGCGGCCTTACGCTGTTATGTGCTGGATGATTTGACCAACACGGATACGCCGGTATTTTTATTGGGTGATTTGAATGACGGGCCACACGGTGCAACCACAGAAATTGCAGGTGGATTGTCGTTGGTCAATATGCCTTTACCAGAACTCAGTCGTGATGAAGAAAACAACCTCGCAGCCGATTTGACCATGTATAACGCGTATGAGTTGCAGACCAGACGCACGCGCAGGGATGTCTATTACACCCACATCCACAAAGGCATACACGACACCCTTGACCACATCATGGTCTCCAGTCATTTTGTGCCGCGCCCGTTGAGAGAAGATGTCGGGCGCAACCCGATCGGCAAGATCGGAACCTTGCGTATCCTCAATGATCACTTGTTAAATCAGGACCTTGATGACATGCGCTCTGAACGCGTTGGTAAGTACTTGCATACGCGCTCTGATCACGGCCAGATCAGTGTGCGCATAGACTGGCGGGAAAAGCCCAGAACGAAACAACAAAACTAACCCGATCTTGGCTGAATTATCACAGTTACAATGGATTTTGCTCGGGCTGATATTTGTCTGGAGTGGTTTCGTGCGTACCGGCATCGGGTTTGGTGGTGGTGCACTGGCGCTGCCACTGATGTTGTTCATCCTGCCTAACCCGATTATTCTGTTGCCTATCATTGCCTGGCACTTCATGTTCTTTTCAATCTTGACCTTGTTCACACACAAGGGTGGGGTGGACTGGCGTTATCTGTTTTACAGTCAACTCTTCATTGCCATACCGGCCTTACTCGGCATCTTTGGCTTGATTAATCTCTCTCCAAAAATACTGACCATCATTGTTTATATTATTACTCTCACCTATGGCATTTCGTACTTGTTCAGACTCAAGCTGGCCGGTGGCAATAAAGTTAGCGATGCATTTTTATTGATTGTAGGTGGCTATGTCAGTGGTACATCGATGACCGGCGCACCAGTGTTGGCGGCTGTTTACAGCAGGAACATAGCGCTGGATAAATTACGTAACACCCTGTTCGTTTCTTTTTTAATGATTGTCATGGTCAAAATGATTACGTTCAAGTTATCAGGTGTGGAGATGCAAATCCGTTATGCCCTGTTGTTGTTACCGATTGCCGCTATTGGGCACATCACTGGACATTATGTGCATGACTGGATCATCAAGAATGACGCTGATGTATTTATGCGCTTTATCGGTTTGGCGTTGACTGTGATTACAGTCTTGGGCTTGTTTCGTATCCTGATGCTTTAGCGGTAGCCCGCCGTGGTCTTGAGACGTTGCAACAGGCCATCAGGGTCGCCGTTCAATGCTGTCAGTTTCTGCTCAAGCAACGTAAAGATTTCGTCTGAACCGCTATCCATGATCTCGGCATAGCGATGATTCTCATCCAGTACTTTATCCAGTGCCGGTTTATTGTCTTGTTCATAGTCACTCAAGCTCTGGTTAAAATTATCTGGGGTAGCGCCAAGCAGCGCTTTGGCGAGCATCTCGATATTCTGGATAGTCAAATTCATGCCCAGACTTCGGGCTGGATGCATAGCATGGCAGCTGTCGCCTACCAGCACAGTATTGTTGTTTACCCAGCGTGTGGTGCGTAAATCAATGGGTTGGTAGATATCAGAAAAGCGAACCGAGTCCAGTTCTAGCTGTGGTAACAGTTTGTTCACTCGTTGTTTGAGTTCCTGTTGCGTGGCTTGTTTCCAGTGTTTGATTTTAGATCGATCTTCAGGAATGGCAATTTTACAGCCGCCACCGGTGCGTGGGATCAATGTGACCATACGGTTTTTACGTAAATAAATACATAGATCCAATGCTTCCGGGTCGGTAGATGAATATCCAAATAACACCACTAATGGTTTTTTGTAGCGGGTAATGTGGGTTTCGAAATTCGTGTTTTCTCTGACTTTCGAGCCCCGACCGTCAGCTCCAACCAGTACTTTGCTGGTGATTCTTAGGGCTAGTCCAGCGTCATCGACTGCATCGATGACAACAGAATCGGGCTGGTGTTCAATCATTGACCATTGTTGGCAAGGTTTGATTAACTCAATATTGTCTGTACAAGCAGCCGTATGCAACAGTACCTCACCAATCCGTTCGTGATTCAGAAAGGCAAAATAAGGCTCGGGAACTTTCAGCTCGTCATAAGTTGAACTGAAAAAAACTTCGTTTTTCGGATTCCTCCAAATAGTTTTACCGCGTTTTTCAGCGCCCGCAGCAAAAAAACCATCAAGAACTTTCCAGCCCTGCAAAATCTCGCAGGTGCGCGGTTGTAAATGATCGCCGCGTGCCGTGTCGAGTGGCTGGCCGGATTTTTCAAGCACCATAACTTTTAGATGGGTGTTGCGTAAGGCGCAGGCGAGAGCAGAGCCGGCTATACCGGCTCCAATAATTACTACATCGGCTTCTACTACACGAGACATGCAAACAATATTGAA
Source organism: uncultured Thiotrichales bacterium (assembly GCA_938042355.1). Taxonomy (GTDB): domain Bacteria; phylum Pseudomonadota; class Gammaproteobacteria; order CAZUMV01; family CAZUMV01; genus CALIRD01. The sequence goes on along the minus strand of CALIRD010000045.1, from coordinate 8,630 downwards.
TGACTATAGATATAACAATATAGCATTAAGGCATTGCTCAGCGCATAATGATAGCCAAACAATCGGGAATACAGACATGGCCGTATATAGAGGTTGGTGGGTACTACTTGGCTTAATGCTGGTCTATGCAGGCTCGAATGGTTTGCTTACCAATTCACTACAGTTATTTTACCCATTGCTTACCGAAGAATTCGGCTGGGATACAGAAACGGTTACTCGTCCAGCTAAATATATGTTTATAGTCGGAGCGCTGACCTCTCCATTTGCCGGCATATTACTGGATCGCTACTCCTCTCGACATCTTATGATCGTCGGGCTGGTGGGTATCGTGATTGGTTTGTTCTTTCTTTCGAAAATTCAAAGTCACACCCAGATGGTTATTATTTACATTACTTTCGCCTGTGGCTTGTCTCTGGGTGGCATGGCTTCCAACATGCTGGTGCTCAGTCGCTGGTTTAAAGCCAAAATAGGTATTGCAGCCGGGCTGTTACTGATGTCATCAAGTTTGGGGGGTGCGCTTTTACCCAGAATACTCAACTACACCATCGAACAATACGATTGGCGTCAGGCTATGTTGGTCGCTTCAGTACTGGGTGCGGTGTTAATGATCATTCCAATGATTTTTCTGGTTAAAAACCGACCTTCCGATCTGGGGCTGAAAATTGATGGCGGGGTAGAAGGTGATGATACCTTTGCAAAACCTGTCGATCTGGACCCTGGTCTTACATTATTAGAAGCTGTTTCTGAGCTTCGATTTTACTTACTGGCATTTGTAACGGCTTCTTTGTGGTTTGTGATTGTGCCACTGTTGCAGCATCAACCTTTGTATATACAGAATGATCTGGGGTACAGCGGCAGTGAACTTGCGAACTTTTTCAGTTTTCTATTTGCCAGTTCAGTGATTGGTAAATTTTCGTTTGGCTGGTTGTCAGACTTCATTGATAAACACTTTTCATTAATTTTATCCACGTTGATATTTGCCCTCGGTGTTTATGGTTTGTCACGCTTACAGGCAGATCAAGCCGTCAATATGTACCTGTGTGCAACTGCCACAGGTTTGGGTTTCGCTGGCGTTTTTTCCAACATCCAGATTCTGTTTGCTAATTATTATGCAGGTAACCACTACGGGAAAATTTTGACTATACTGGTTATGATTGATTCCCTCGCGGGCGGTTTTGCTATAGGTATTATTGCAAAAATGCGCGACTCTACTGGAAGCTATGCTACCTCATTACAATTGATGATCACTCTTCTGCTTTCGTCAATGGTGATCGTTTTGTTGCTGTACTGGATCTCCAAACGATCAACCAAACAATACTCAGGAGCATAATAAATATGATTTTATTAACCGGCGTTACCGGTAATGTTGGTGGAGCTACTGCTGCCGAATTAAACAAAAAAGGTATTCGTTTCAGGGCTGTCGTGCGCACCCCGGACAAGGTTAAACCTGATATCAGTATGCAGAATGAAATTATTCCTGGTGATCTGGCTGATGTAAGTGTTATGCGGCAGGCGCTGCAAGGTATCGACAGGATGTTGCTGGTTACACCTAATGGCGAACAACAGGCAGTCCTTGAAAAATCGGTTGTCGATTTGGCGGCTAGTGCTGGAGTACAGCAAGTCGTCAAGATTTCCTCGATTGAAGCCAGTTCCACGGTGGAAGCGCCGGTGGCCAAGCTTCACTATGAGGTTGAACAACACATTAAATCGGTAATCCCGTATGGTGCTTTTTTACGTGGAACTTTTTATATGCAAACCCTGTTCACAATGGCGCAGCCGGTCAAGACAGCGAATGTGCTTCCGCTACCGCTGGGTGACACCCGCATATGTATGATGGACGTTAGAGATCTGGCAAAAGCTGCTGCCAGCATGCTCTCTGATGATCAATATTGTTCAGGCGAATACCCAATCAGCGGTGTGGGCCCCATTTCCTTGCCCGACATTGCTGCCACGATGAGCACAGTCTTGGGGCGTGAAATCAAGTATATAGATATGCCAGATGAGGCATATCGTGAAACACTCGATAAAGTGCTTGACGACAAGTGGCGCGTCAATGCAATTTGTACCCTTTTTCAGGAGATCAAGGCAGGTGCCTTAGATCATGACTTTCCAAATATCTCCGGGATTACTGGTGAAGAAGCTATTTCACTGGAGCAATTTTTACAAGATCACAAAGACGTATTTAACCCTTAAGCGGAATAATCATGAGCTCACAACACGCACCAATTTCCAGTAAGTTCTTCTCATACCCATTGTTACTATTAGTATTCGTTTCTTTCTTCAATTACGCTGACCGGTATATTCTCGGGGTTTTAATGCCGTCAATAAAAGCTGACCTCGCATTGACCGATGCCGAGCTTGGTTTGATTAGTGGAACTGCATTTACTTTGTTTTATGCCACACTGGGCTTGCCCATTGCACGACTCGCAGATCGCTATAGTCGACGTCGAATTATCAGTATTGCCATGGCCTTATGGAGTCTGATGACTGCCGCTTGCGGTATGGTGCAATCGTTTGGTCAGTTCTTTCTTGCCAGAGTGTTGGTGGGCGTTGGTGAGGCGGGTGCTACACCGCCGAGCCATTCATTACTGTCTGATTATTATCCTATTAACAAACGTGCCAGAGCGATTGCTATATTTTCTCTGGGTGCACCAATTGGATTGATGGTGGGTTTTATTTTTGGTGGCTGGATGGCTGAGTATCATAGCTGGCGTTATGCCTTGTTTGCGCTAGGTATTCCGGGTTTGATTTTTTCGGGCCTTATTCTTTTTACACTGAAAGAACCGCCACGTGGGCAGTTTGATGATGCAAAAGTGGCCAATGAAATTTTGCCCTTCACTACAGTACTTAAAACCCTGATTAAATCTCCTGCTTTTTTTCACATGGCTTTTGGCACTGGTTTATACACAGTGGTCTGGCTGGGTTTGATTTTGTGGTTGCCCTCATATTTCAGTCGATCGTTCGAGATGGATATGGGAAGTATCGGCTTATGGTTAGCGTTGTTTATAGGTTTGCCGCAAATTTTTGGCATGCTCATGAGTGGAATCTTGACCGACCGGCTCATCCCAAAAGATATTCGCTGGTACCCATGGATACCTGCCGTAGGCATATTAATCGGTATGCCATTGATGGCGTATGGAGTTTATTCTTCTAATCCGATACTGGCGTTAATATTCCTCAGTCTGGCTTTTATGATCAGTGTGATGCAAGGGCCAGCCTCGTTTGCCGGAATCCAGGGTTTGACCCAGCCACGTATGCGAGCGATGGCAGCCGCGCTCTTTTTATTGATCGTTAATCTGGTTGGCGGTTTAGTGGGTCCATTTGCGATTGGCTGGTTAAGTGATTTTTTTCAGGGGCAGTATGGTGATGAATCATTGCGTTATGCCTTGTTGGTTGTAGTAATTGTCTTCAATACCTGGTCAGCAGTTCACTACTATCTTTCTGGTCGAACCTACGCCGAAGAATTTGTTGGACAGTAATAACTTGTAATGAAGTTCAGGCAATAAAAAGGGCGGTGAAATCACCGCCCTTTTTTACTACTTAACATTTCAGTTAGCCTATTTTTTCTTGGCCTTACTGAATTTAGTCTCACCGCCTTTTGCCAGAGTCTTGGCTTGACTGATCCAGTTCTCTCTTCCAATGCGACCCTTGAAGCTCAGGTAGTCATCTACCCAGTCAACGTTGCTCTTGTTGAAACCGGCGATTTGCTTGTAGTAGTAGATACCCAGCTTGTTGAGTGTCTTTTCAAGCTTGGGTCCGACACCACTAATCATCTGCAGGTTATCTTTTTTACGCCCTTTTGCCAGTTTCATCGCCTTAGGCTTACCTGCGGCAGATGGTTTGCTCGTCACTGTCTTTTTCTTGACAGTTTTACGAGTGGCTTTTTTGGGAGCTGCCTTCTTTTTAACGACCTTCTTTTTGGCGGTATTACTGACAGCTTTTTTGCGTACTACCTTTTTCTTGGCTGCTTTCTTTTTTACCGTTCGTTTTTGGGTGCCTTGCGGCTTGCCCCCTTTAGCGAGTTTCGCTGCCTGGCGTATCCACTGCTCTCGCTCAATTCTTCCTGAGAAACTCAGTTTTTCATTGACCTCGGCAACTCGCTTCTTGGAGAACTTGGCAATTTGTTCAAAGCGATAGATGCCAAGTTTATTCAGCGTCTTTTGCAGCTTGGGTCCAATGCCACTAATCAGTTGCAAGTTATCTTTGCGGGTAGTTCTCTTGGCCACTTTTCTCGGAGCTTTCTTCTTCACTACCTTTTTCTTGACGACTTTCTTTTTCACAACCTTCTTTGGTTTTGGTGCCGCTTTTGGCTTCTTGCGAAGTTCGAGTAGTTGCGCTCGTAAATCAGCATACTTTTTCTGCCACTCGCTGCGACCATAAACTGCAGTAGTTACCTTGCGTTTGGTATCGTTCAAACTCTTCTGATACTTGGTCAAGGTGCTGCTGAGCTCACGTTCTTTGGTCATCGCGTCTTTCAGCTTTTTGGCGTAACTGACCGAGTCTTTCTCGATTCTTGATAGTTTCTTTTGTGCTGTTTCATAACGACGAGTTGCGTCATTCAGTTCGCGGTTCAAGCGAGTGCGTTCCAGGTTCCACTCTCTTGAGCCAGACTGTGCTTTTTTAGCATCACTGTTAGCCTGTTCCCACTTTGATTTCCAGCTTGCTGCTTCTTTGGCGCTCTTGTCTTCAGCAGACTGTAGTTTGATTTGCCAACTTTGGTCGGCTTTTGCTTTGGCTTCGTCAGCCGCTGCTGTGGATTTCAGTTTCCAGTCATTCGCTGCTTTTCTATTATCATCCTGAGCAGCTTGTAGCTTGAGCCTCCATTCGGCTGCCGTTTTCTTGCTGGCTTCATCGGCGTCGGCTGCTTTTTGTTTCCAGCTGGTGAGATCACCTTCGAGTCTCTCGTACTTACTTTCGCTATCTTTGAGTTTCTTGTCCAGCTGATCACGTTCGCTGTTCAGGGATTTGTACTTCATTTCCATGCTGGCATAGCGAGAGGTGTAGTCTTTAAGTTGCGTGTTCAGTTTTTCACTGTCAGCGGTTGAGGTTTTCCACTGAGTCTCGAGCTTGCTGTATTTACCATTCCAGTCTTTAAGCTCGGTAGAATATCTGTCGTCATTGGTTTTGATCTGACCTTCCAGCTTTACTTTCTCTTCTGACAACGCTTTGTTACGGCTTTCCATGAGATCAAGCTTTGGCTGCAAGTCTTTGGCTTTCGCCTCTGACTTCTGCCACTGAATATTGATGTCGCCATATTTCTTGTCGAGGGTTTTATGCTCGGAATCCAGCGTGTTGTACTTGCCGGTCCAGTCTTTTACCTGGCCGCTTAGATCATCACGCTCTTTGGTCGCAGTGTTATAGTTACCTTCGAGGGTATTGTACTTTCCAGTCCAGTCTTTTACCTGAGTGCTTAGATCATCGCGCTCTTTGATAGCGGCGTTATAGTTACCCTCAAGAGTGCTGTACTTGCCCGTCCAGTCTTTTATCTGACCGGTGAGATTGTCCCGTTCTTTGGTAGCTTCATTGTACTTGCCTTCCAACGTACTGTAGCGACTCGACCAGTCTTTAATTTGGCCATTCAGATCGTCACGTTCTTTACTGACAGTATTATATTTGCTTTCCAGATCACTATACTTGCCGGTCCAGTCTTTAACCTGACCACTAAGATCATCGCGCTCCTTGGTCAAGCTGTTGTAGTTGCCTTCCAGAGTGTTGTATTTGCCGGTCCAGTCTTTGACCTGACCGCTGAGTTCATCGCGTTCACTAGTCAGGGTGTTGTACTTACCGGTCCAGTCTTTAACCTGGCCGTTCAGGTCATCACGTTCTTTGCTGGTGGTGTTGAATTTACTGGTCCAGTCTTTGACAGAATTATCGAGCTCGATATTTTTCTTGTTCAAGCCGTCATAGTCACCGCGCAGTTTGGCAAAGTCGGTGTCTACAATTTCCTTTTCCTTGAAGAGCCCGGAATACTTGTTCTCGGAGTCGATGAGGCGTGTGCTTAAATTCTTGCTCTCTATCGCTAAATCGTCGCGCTCTTTTGAGGTATGGGTGTATTTACCCTGAAAATCATCGCGTTCACCGCGCAGGCGCTTGATCAAGCCACTACGCAAAAACCAACCGATGAGTGTGCCAATCAGTGCCGCTACAATGAGGCACAACAAAATTGATGAAATCAAACTGGACATGGGTATATCTCCTTAAGTTTTATCACCGTCGAAGCTTAAGTCGCCCGGGCCGTGGGCAAACCGACAGTGACAATGATGTTATAGCTTTGTGGCCAACTCTGTTGTGTAGCTTCAGGGTTATGATTATTGCTTATGCAACAGAGATTAACTCACCGATATTCTCATGTCTGTTTACTATTGTAAAATCAAAATAACGGCATAAATCAGTAACTTGTCAGGTACTCAATTCACGTTGTAAGTGTTCTGTACAGCGGCGATCTTAACGATTAAAGTCACAGCTATTATCAGGAGAGTTTATTATGTTGCGTGGCCGTGTGCTGACGGTACATCGTTGGCTTGCATTATTGGCATCACTACCGCTATTGATCGTATTGCTTAGTGGTGCGGCGTTGTCATTTGTGAACGAATTTGACCGAGCCATGCATCCAGCGCTATTAAGCGTTGCGGCCAGTAAAGCTCTTGATCTGGAAAAAATTTCGGCCGTTATAGAGTCCCAGCTAGTCACTCTGGATGCCAACTTGAGATCCATTCGTTATCCGGAGTCGGCTTATGACCCGATTCGCTTGCAGTTCACAGCTTCTGGAGAACAGCGTTTACGTTATCTAAACCCGCATAGCGGTAAGGTTTTAGGTGAAAGAATTCTGGCCAAAGACTGGAGTGTGCGCTTGTTAAGCTTACATATTCGTCTGATAGAGACGGGCCCGGGTAGTCTGGTGACGTTATTTGGCACAGCAGCCCTGTTAGTAATGTTGGGATTAGGTTTATGCCTGTTAAGAAGAAAGTCGGTATGGAAAGTAGGCGGTTGGCATGCCTGGCTGGGTTTATGTTCAGCTCCGGTGTTATTCATTGTATGTGTTTCCGGTCTGATCTCTTTCACTGGTATCAGTACCATTTCAGGTACAGATCGTTTGAAACCGATGCCTGTTGCCAGTCAGGATGATGTCATCCATGTAAATCATGCAGAAATGATCAAAAGCTGTGCAGATACACCGTCTGAGTTGACAGCTTCTGTTAGTGGCGCAACGCTCATCTGTAATAATGGGGATAGATGGCTATTCGAAACGAAAGCGGGGGAGTTGCTGGTACGTCAGTCAAACGGAAATCCCGCACTTTTATGGAAACTCCATAGCGGTGAGTGGGCAGGTTTACCCGGCCGCGTTTTCTGGATGTGGTCAGTGCTCGGGGTGCTCTATTTACTGTATTCCGGATTAAGAGATTGGTTTATGAAGACGCGCGGGAGTCAAACATGAGCAGCGAGCGTAAACTTCATGCCTTTCAACGTATGGCATGGGTGACATTACTTGCCATTCTTTTCCTGATCTGGGTAGGTGCCATGGTCAGGGCTACTGATTCAGGCATGGGTTGTCCGGATTGGCCCACCTGTTTTGGTCGCTGGGTGCCACCTACCGATGTGAGTCAGCTGCCAGCTGATTATAAGGTGATCTACGCCGATCATGGTTATGCCAATAATGATTTTGACCCACGCAAGACCTGGATTGAATATACCAATCGACTCACTGGTACCAGTATCGGTTTATTGATCTTTATTACCTTGATCCTGGCCTGGCGGATTCGTGCTGAGCACAAACGTGTGCTGAAAATGACTTTTCTGACCTTTTTAGCGGTTGGCTTGAATGGTTGGTTAGGCTCGATTGTGGTGAAGAGTAATTTACATCCAGCCGTTATTACGACACATATGTTGCTGTCTTTTGCGGCAATTGGCTGTTTGATTGCGGCGATCGCCGCTGCCATGAAGTCTAAACAGACGTATTTTTCCAATACAGCCCTCAAACCACTGCTGGTGATTGCTGTAGTCATCACCGTGATACAGGTGACGCTTGGGGCACAGGTGCGCGAAGGCGTTGACCAGATAGCTGCCCTGGCAGATGACTTCTATGCCCGGGAGGGCTGGGTTGAGCAGTTGGGTGGGGTCTTTGTCTGGCACCGCCTGTTTGCAATGGTGGTTTTGATCGTCAATGCCTTATTAGTCTGGCGACTACTGCAACAACCTACCGTTCATCGGATCCAGCGTCGTATTGCCTGGCTGACAGGTCTTATCCTGTTGCTCATTATTACCGTTGGTCTGGTGATGATGGTCTTTTCTATCCCGCCTTTGGCTCAACCAGTGCATCTTTTCCTGGTTGTCTGTCTTTTTTCTGTGCAAGTGTTCACGTTTTACCTGCAGCCAGTCACCGACTAGTGGTCATCTTACACAGATAGGTGGTACTTTAATTCCCGACGAACGGTGCTTCACAACCGATCAAAGGCGTACATAATGTGACCAACACAGCCTTTAGATGAATGAGAACTTAAACGGCCTCACAGTTTTAGCAAGAATTAAAGCCACTGCCAAAACTGTATAACGAACACAAGGTGAATTAAAGATGATTAAAATCAGTCACTTAAATACAGTAAGCCCCACCAAGACTCTGCTAATGAGCTTGT
>CALIRD010000044.1 GCA_938042355.1 uncultured Thiotrichales bacterium | reverse complement strand
CACAGGATCGAGTGCTGGTGCGTGAACCCACACCGGAAAAGGGCTTTTTCTACCGTTCAGATCATTTTAACTTTGCCAAGAAAGGTGTACCGATGATGTATGCCGAGGCTGGTAATGATATCAGGGGCAAAGGAGTAGAGTGGGGTAAACAACAACAGGCCGATTACACCGCTAACCGTTATCACAAGCCAGGCGATGAATATGACGAGAGCTGGGACATCTCGGGTATTTTTCAGGATCTCGAGATGAATTATCTGGTTGCTCAGGAAATTCTGAATAGCGATGACTGGCCAGAGTGGCGCTCCGGTAATGAATTCAGAAAAATTCGTGAGCAATCACTGGCAAGTTCGCCATGAAAATATTAATCAGGAGTAACTTATGTTGAAAAAAACCATAGCTTTGATCGCAGTGATAATATTTTCTACCACGGCCTGTGGAGAACAAGCGGCTACTACCAGTGACGCCACGGCTGCAACGGAGGATGTGACTGCGGCAACTACTGCCGTCAGTTCAGAGGTGGCAGCCAACCCGCTAATTTCGAAGGCACCGGAAGATGCCAGGGTCTACATAATTTCACCGGCAGATGGTGAGGTGGTCAGCAGTACCTTTACGGTCAAGTTTGGTTTGTCGGGTATGGGCGTTGCACCGGCTGGTATTGAGATGGAAAACACCGGCCATCACCACATTCTCATTGATCTCGATGAAATGCCGGATATGAGTGTGCCACTACCCAATACAGAGAATATTGTACATTTTGGTGTTGGCCAAACCGAGACGACACTCACCTTAAGTCCGGGTGAACATACCTTGCAGTTATTGCTGGGTAATCATTTACATGTGCCACATCAAAATCCGGTAATGTCAGAGAAAATCACGGTTACGGTACAGTAGGCTTCGACCAGATAAACAAGACGGGCCAGGATGGCTAACAAGAAAAAGCACAAAAAACAGAAACCGGCAATTTTTTTAAAACCCGCTTCAGGCACCTTGGTTGGTGCCTTTATTTTATTGCTGTGTATCAGCGGCGCCTGGTTCGGTGACATGGTCAGTAATCACATGTTGGTAAAGGCGCTCTTTGCGGAATGCGGTATGGTGTTGTTATTGGCCTGGTGGTGGTATAACAATCTGGGCATCAAGTCGTTTGCTGTTCGTTTCGATTGGCCACGGCTGCTGGCAATCGCCTTGTTTTTGCTCGGCAGTGCGTCGATATTCTGGGCAGTCAATATCGATTTCTATGTGTTCAAATGGTTGATGTGGTTGGCAGCTGCCGGCTTTTTTGTGTTGGCACTGAACATCGTAGACAATCAAAACACACTCTATCGTCTGGCCTGGTATCTGGTCGCAGGTGGTGTGGGTATTGCCGTCATCGGGATATTACAGCACTTGACTGCCTTTGATGTGCCCAAGTCGGCGGCGCCTCCAGCCTCAACTTTTGGCAATCGCAATATGGCCAGTCATGTGATTGTCATGACCTTGCCATTTACGTTCTATCTGTTGAGTCAGAAAAAAACCAAAGGTATTTTAAGCTGGTCTGCCGCATTCGCGGGTAGTTTTATGTTGGTCTATGTTTACTACACCACCACCAGAGCAGCATGGGTCAGTATTACCGCGAGTATTTTATTTGGTGTGTTTTTGTTTGCCTTGCACCAGACTAATCTCAAGCAGGCTTTGTTCTGGAACAAACAAAAATGGACGGCGTTAGCAGTTGCCTTGGTGTTTACTTTCCTGATGTGTAATGTTGGCCCCGATGGTTATAAACCCTTTTTTAGTACGCTGGGTAAAGAAGTAGCCAGTATTGGTGAATACGCCAGTGATCCAGGCACGCGTCGATACGAGATATGGCGTGGTGCGATAGAGATTGGTAAGCAACAACCTCTGGCAGGAACCGGTCTGGGTAGTTATTTTCATGTCAAGAATGTCGGCTTGAATGAGGCCGGTAAAACGCTTGAATCTATTCAGACAGTGGGTATACAACGTGCCCATAATGATTTTCTAGAACTGTTCGTTGAGCTTGGCGCGCTTGGCATCATTCTGTTGGTAGCGTTTGGTTTAGCTGTGCTGTGGCGCTTGTTAGTCATCCTTAGAACGCCCTCTGATGAGCTGACAATCTTTTATTTTTGTGCCGGTTGTGCCATAGCCGGTAGCATGATTAACGCACAGTTCAGTTTCCCCTATCAGGTTGCCGTACCGCTGGTGTTGTTTGGTTTGTACAGTGGCTTGATAATTAAACACGCCGATCCGCTATCGGAACCTGTTGCTGTTAAAACCATACATAAAGGCTGGCTGACATCCGTACTTAGTACTTTGATGGTGTGTGTGTCGGTATTTGTCTTGTTGGTTAACGTGCAGTGGTTTCAAAATTACAAGAACATCAATCAGCGTGTCGTGGTTGAAGCTCGTAGTATCGATCAGCGTCGTGCCAATCGAGAGGATGTGGGTTGGGAAAAACCGATTATCTTTGGCGGCTGGTTTTATCATCCCGAGTATCAAACCCTGCTTAAAGATACCGCCAAGGCGTATTTCGCCATTAAAAAATATCCGGCTAATGTAAATGTATTACGCAGTATCTATGATTACTGGCCGGACGAGTATGAAGTTAATGGCGCCATGGCGCGCAGCTATACCGAGATGCGCAAGTTTGATGAAGCGAAAGCCTATCTGCCAAAAATGTATGCCATGGCTCCGGCGGGTGATTACACTACGGATATTCTGGCGATGGTACTGGCCAATGCAACCAACAACAGTGCCGAGATTCAGACCATATATTCACGACTTGCCGATGAGCCCGAAGCGTTGTTGCTGATGCACCCGATGACACTGGAAAGAATGCATACCACGGCAGCCGAATTGAAGCAGACCGAAGATGTACATCGCTGGTATCGGCTGTATACCAGCAAGTACCCCTTAAACGCTGCGATGGAGGCGAATGAGGCGGTGGTTTATATTTCCGATGGAGATAATAAACAAGCGGCGTTACCGCATATGAAAAACTCCATCATGCTGAATCCGACGAACCCGAATAATATTCAATTTCAACAATACATTGATGAGCTCGAATAACCATGCTTGAGCTGTTTCTATTACGACATGCCAAATCGAGTTGGCAGTCCGATGTTCCAACCGATCACGAGCGTCCACTGAATAATCGTGGTCGTCGTGATGCACCGTTGATGGGTCAGCGCATGCTGGATCGTGATGACATTCCTGCCGTCATTTATTGCAGCTCATCAGTGCGTGCAACCACCACGGCAGTTCTGGTTGCGAATGAAATTGGAATCGCAGCAGAGGATGTCAGGCGAACGCCCGAAGGCTATACCTTTGATGCGGAGGAAGTGTTGCTTTTGATCAGGCAATTTAATGATGCTAAAACATCCATCATGCTGGTCGGGCACAATCCCGCCTTTACGGTATTGGCAAACCAGTTTTCACCAACAGCGGTGGCCAATGTACCGACCTGTGGTTTATTAAAACTTGTTTCAAAAGCTGAACGCTGGACAGATTTCAAGCCTGAAAACACAGAGTTGCTATACTTCGATTATCCAAAAAACGATCTTGTGATTAAGGGATCTCATTGAAAATTGTTAACAAGTCCGGTTATACCTTGCACGGTTTTATTCAGGGCGAAGAACAGGCATTACTCACCAAGCATCAACCGGTCACCGCGTCCGTGATTATTATCAGCGTGGGTGAAAATACCCTGTTTGGTTATAACCTCAACCGCGAGCAGTGGGAGTTACCCGGTGGCCGTATCGAAAGTGGTGAAACTCCGCTGGAGTGTGCCCATCGTGAGTTGGCCGAGGAGTCATCACAAACACTACCCGAGTTAGTTTTTGCAGGATTGGCGCATATGCAACGACCGAGCGGAGATTATAAATACACCGCGCTCTATTGCGGGCAGCTCGAACAGTTGCAGGGCTTTGTTGAAAATGACGAGTGGAATCAAATCAAGTTGCGAGAGTTTAATGAAGACGATGGTGCTGATCTGATTCATGCCGAGTTCGTTACCTTGCTCAAGGAGTAAAAATGCAGGCAGATGATTCAATTAATGTGTTGGGTGAAGCACTGATCGCGTGCGGAGAAAATCCGGTCACTGGGTTCTTCAGAGACGGGCACTGCAATACCTGTAAAGAAGATACCGGATCACACACCGTCTGTGTCAAAGTCACGCAGGAGTTTCTGGAGTTTTCACGCTTTCGCGGTAATGATTTGATGAGCCCGATGCCTGCCTATAATTTCCCGGGTTTGAAGCCTGGCGATAGCTGGTGTTTGTGCGCGGCGCGCTGGCTGGAGGCGCATCAAAATGGCATGGCGCCAAAGGTGTACTTGATGCGTACCCACCAAAAGGCGCTGGACATTGTTGATCTTGAAATTTTGCGTGAATACGCAGCGGACCTGAATTAATGCAAAAGCTCGCCTTTCTCGGGCTTGGCGCAATGGGTTATCCCATGGCTGGCCATCTGGCCAACAAGACGACAACCTCGGTGATGGTTTGGAACCGTAGCACGTCAAAAGCAGAGCGCTGTGCTGCTGACTTTCCCGTCCAGTATTCAGACAGTCTCACCGATGTGGTGGCAGAGGCCGATCTCGTCTTTACCTGTCTCGGTCGTGATGAAGATGTGCGACAGGTACTACTGGGCGACGAGGGTGTTATTGCCCAACTCAAACCAGGCACCATTGTAGTGGACCACACCACCACCTCAGCGACGTTGGCACGAGAGCTGGCAGATACCTGCTCGGCTCAAGAGATCGGTTTTCTTGATGGGCCATTAAGCGGTGGTGAAGAGGGCGCAAAAAATGGCACGTTAACCTGCATGCTGGGTGGCGAAGCAACCGTACTTGAACAAGTCATCCCGTATCTTGAAACCTATTGCGCCAGTATTACCCACATTGGTTCCAGCGGTGCGGGCCAATTAACCAAGATGGTTAATCAAATTTGTATCGCCGGTATCCTGCAGGGTTTATCCGAAGGCATAGAGTTTGCCGAAGCAGAAAACCTTGATCTGGAGAAAGTGCTCACGGCAATCTCCGGCGGCGCGGCGCAATCCTGGCAAATGAACAATCGTGGTCGAACCATGCACCAGCGTGAATTTGATTTTGGTTTTGCCTTGAAGTGGATGGTCAAAGACCTGGGTTATTGTGTTTCACAGGCAGAACAAAGCGATACCCGACTCGATCTGGCCAGTGAGGTATTGGCGAGATACGAGCAACTGGTAGAACAGGGGCACGCACAAAAAGATACCTCGGCTCTGATTTTGAGTCAGTAACGGTATGTTTGAAAAAGAAGATCTGGTATTGCTGGCCAGTTACACCATGCCTTTCGGTAAACACAAAGGTAGATTGTTGATCGACATACCCGTGCCTTATCTCATCTGGTTCAAGCACAAGGGGTTTCCCAAAGGGCAGCTTGGTTTGTTGATGGCCTTGTCATTGGAGATTCAGAGTAATGGCTTGCGTCATTTGATTGACCCGTTAAAACGAAAACCAGCACAGGCTAACGAGGAAGAATGACGCCAGCAGAAGTTATCTCTTTTTGGTATGCCGATGAAACCAGAAAACGCTGGTTTAAATCTACACCTGAGTTCGACCAATTACTCAAGGACAAGTTTGAAACACTACTACATTCAGCTATCGACGGTGATCTTGATTCGTGGCGAGACACTGCCGACGGGTGTTTGGCATTATGCATTCTGCTGGATCAAGTACCACGCAATATTTATCGTGGTAAAGCCGAAGCTTTTGCCGCCGATCAAAAGGCACTTGAGGTATGTAAACACAGCATTGACACGAATCTTTATCAGCAGCTGAACGCCGACCTCAGTCGATTTTTGTTCATGCCCTTGATGCACAGTGAAGATCTGCAAGACCAGCAATTATCCATTGCCAAGTTTGCCGAGGCGGGTCTTCGAGAACAATCCGAGTATGCTCATCATCATGCCAGCATTATTGAAAAGTATGGACGTTTCCCCCACCGTAATGCTGTACTCGGTCGTGAATCCAGTTCGGCAGAGTTAGAGTATCTGGAGAGTGATGGTGCTTTTAGTGGCAATCAAAAAACGGATGACTAGACTTGTTGATAAACGAGTTTTTCACCGTGCCAGCGGGCGATGATGGCATCGACTTGTGCTGGATAACGCTCCAGCAATACTTCAGAGACAGATTGCACTTCTGGTATGAGTCCTTTATCGCGTAGTAAATCGGCGATTTTAAATTCCACCAAACCGGTTTGTCGGGTACCTAGAAATTCGCCGGGACCACGTAACTCAAGATCGATTTGTGCAATCTTGAAACCGTCATTGGTCTCGCGCATGGCAGCCAGACGTTCTTTACCGTTAGCTGACAACGGCGCTTTATACATCAATAAACAATGACTGGCGGTACTGCCACGTCCGACCCGACCACGCAGTTGGTGCAGTTGCGATAAGCCCAGACGCTCGGCATTTTCAATGACCATGAGACTGGCGTTGGGTACATCAACACCCACTTCGATTACTGTCGTTGCCACCAGCAGATCAAGTTTGGCTGCTTTGAAATCGCTCATGATTTGTTCTTTTTCTGCTGGCTTCATGCGCCCGTGAATCAAGCCAACGGTCAAGTCGGGTAGTGTTTGTTGCAAATACTCAAAGGCTTCTTCGGCAGCCTGACACTGCAGCATTTCCGACTCTTCGATCAAA
>CALIRD010000043.1 GCA_938042355.1 uncultured Thiotrichales bacterium | reverse complement strand
CGAATTCATGATCTCATCATCGTGACCCAGCCCTTCCCACATTGCCTCTGCCGCATGTGGGATAACCGGTGCCAGCATGGAAACAATCACTTCTATCACGCGCGCTTTTAACGCGGGTGATGCAGCAGACTTGACACAATGATTCAGCAACTCCATGCAGGCAGCGATAGCGGTATTGAAGGTTTGACGACGCTCGATATCGTCACTGACTTTAGCAATCGTCTGGTTAAGCTTGGTGTTAAGCGCTTTGCCCTCATCATCCAGTGAATCAAAATCCAGCGGCGGTAAATCCATCTCTTGGGAAATGACATGCACCTGCTTCCACAAACGTTTGATAAATCGATGCGCGCCCTCTACACCCGAATCTGACCATTCCAGTGATTGCTCAGGTGGAGAGGCAAACAACATAAACAGGCGAACCGTGTCTGCTCCGTACTGCTCAAGCAATGGCTGTGGGTCTACTGTATTACCTTTCGACTTGGACATCTTGGCGCCATCTTTGAGCACCATGCCTTGCGTTAACAAACGCTTGAAAGGCTCATCGACGTTGACCATACCTGCGTCGCGCAGAAGCTTGGTGAAAAAGCGTGCATACAAGAGGTGCAAGACAGCATGCTCAATACCACCAATATACTGATCAACAGGCAACCAGTAATTGGCACGCTCATCCAGCATTTGCTCATCGTTATCAACGCAACAGAAGCGAGCGAAGTACCAGGAAGATTCCATGAACGTATCAAAGGTATCGGTTTCTCTCTCACCACACTCACCGGACATGTCAACTTTAGCCCAATCTGGATCAGATTTAAGCGGCGAGTTAACCCCGTCCATCACAACATCTTCAGGCAGACGAACCGGCAAATCAGATGCTGCAACTGGCTGCTGCTCACCGTTGGATAAATTAATCATCGGTATGGGAGCTCCCCAATAACGCTGCCGTGAAATGCCCCAGTCACGCAAACGATAGTTAACCTGTCGCTTACCTATGCCACGCTCCTCCAGCAGTGTCACTATTTGCTCAATCGCTTGCTCGGAAGTCAGACCGTCATAGTCACCAGAATTGATCAAAACACCTTTTTCAGAATACGCTGCTTCAGCCAGATCTATTTGCTCACCCACTTTTGCAGAGCTAATCACTTGCACGATCGGCAGATCGTATTTTTTGGCAAACTCATAATCACGTTGATCATGGCCAGGCACACTCATCACAGCACCCGAGCCGTAGCCCATCAGCACGAAGTTCGCGACCCAGATCGGTATCACTTCACCGGTTAATGGATTGGTTGCCGTAAGGCCGGTATCGAGACCTTCTTTTTCCATGGTCGCAATGTTGGCTTCCGCCACAGCCTGCTGTTTACAGTTGTCGATGAACTCCTGTAATGCTGGATTGTTTTTAGCTAATTCAAGAGCGATAGGATGCTCTGCCGCAATCGCCATGTAAGAGGCACCGTACAACGTATCAGCTCGGGTGGTATAGACTTCGAGCTGATCAACACCGGCGATTGATTCTGTTAGGGAAAAAGTTAGCTGCACGCCCTCTGATCGACCAATCCAGTTGCGCTGCATGGTCTTGACCTCTTTTGGCCAATGCTCGAGCTTGTCAAGATCAGCCAAGAGCTCATCCGCATACGCTGTGATTTTTACAAACCATTGCGGGATCGCACGACGCTCAACCACAGCCCCGGACCTCCAGCCACGTCCATCAACAACCTGCTCATTAGCCAAGACAGTTTGATCAACCGGGTCCCAGTTAACCGTCGCCATTTTCTTGTAGACCAGACCTTTTTCAAACAGCTGGGTAAAGAACCATTGCTCCCAGCGATAATAGTCGGGGTCGCAGGTTGCCAACTCTCTATCCCAGTCATAACCCAGCCCGAGTGCTCGCAGCTGATCTTTCATTTGCTCAATATTCTGGTAAGTCCATTTGGCAGGAGCGACTTTATTTTTGATGGCTGCATTTTCCGCAGGCAGGCCAAACGCATCCCATCCCATCGGCTGGAGTACATTTTTGCCGCGCATACGCTGAAAACGGGAAATGACATCACCGATGGCATAATTGCGCACATGACCCATGTGCAGTTTGCCACTGGGATACGGAAACATAGACAAGCAATAGAACTTTTCTTTGCTGTTATCTTCTACCGCTTTAAAACTGTTATTTTCTTGCCAATACTGCTGGACGCTGGCTTCGATCTCGCCTGGCCGGTACTCTTCCTGCATCTGCTCTACAATCCCGTATTCCCCTCAATAGTCGAGCAAGCATAACAGTCTGCTTGTACTGGAAACAACAGGTGTTTATCTCAAGATTTTACTGTTCTGAAAGGATTAGAGCAGTTAACTTTTCTAGGCGGCCATTTCGCTGAGAGGTTTGGGTTTTGCAATGGCGTATCCCTGCACATAATTGACCCCGATTTGGGACAACCTTGTCCGGATTTCTGCAGATTCTACATACTCGGCAATGGTGTATTTCTTCATAGCATGACCAATCGCATTGATTGAACGCACCACCTCCTCATCAATACTGTCGTTCAGCATATCTTTTACGAAGGAACCATCGATCTTCAAATAGTCTACCGGCAAACTCTTTAGATAATCGAAAGATGACATACCTGTGCCAAAATCATCGAGCGCAAACTGACAGCCTTTCTTCTTTAGAGAACTAATAAAGCCCATCGCGGCATTCATATTGGCGATGACCGAATTCTCGGTTAACTCAAAAATTACTTTACCAGGGTCAACTTCGCTATCCTCGAAGCATTGTTCTACGAAACCCAGGAACTCGGCATCGCATAACGAAGAACCATCAATGTTGATTGCCAGTCTGGCACCACGTAACAAGCCCAGGTTCAAACCACACCAGCGCAAGGAATGTCTAACCACCCAACGATCGAGACTGGGCATCAAACCATATCGAGTAGCTGCCGGGATAAAATCACCCGGCATAAAATACCCGCCATCTCTATTTATCATACGAACCAGGACTTCATAGTGCGCTGCCTGATTGTGACCATCGGGTATCAGACCAGTGCGCTCAATGGGTTGATAGAACAATTCAAATTCATTTTCATCCAGCGCGGCCTGAACTCGAGAAAGCCATTTTACCTGCCCCCTCTGCCTGGACATTTCTTCACTGTCACTGCGATACACACGTACTGATCTACCGCCACTTTCTTTTGCGAGATAACACGCGGTATCAGCCTGGGTCAGCGCCGACTCTGCATCCATATCAGGACCTAACTCAACCACACCAACACTCGCACCCAGAGCAAAGACTTCTTCACCAAAACTAAATCTGTTTTGTTCAATTTTGGCAACCAGGTTCTGCATCACCTTGACACCATTTTCCAACTCGCAATTGCGTAGAATAAACGCAAATTCATCTCCACCCAATCTGGCTACGGTGTCGCGTTGCCTGACTGTAGAACCCAGCAATTGCGCTACCTGTCGCAGTATTTCATCACCTGCAGTATGTCCCGATGTGTCATTAACCACTTTGAACCGATCCAGATCCAGAAAACAAAGTAAATAACTTTGATCTTCGCGCTCTATCGCCTTGAGCACATCATCCAGCTGGTACTTGAATTCAGGTCGATTGTAGAGCTGGGTTAATTCATCTTGGGTCGCTTGCCGTGATAATTCTTTCTCCAGTTCAAGGCGCTCGGAGACATCCCTGACCACCACAACATAGCCCGTCAATTGTCCCGACTCATCATGCATCTCGGCAATAGATTCCTCGATAAATCGCTCCTGACCATCTCGACGCTGCATACGACTTTTACGCTTGTGAAAACGTTCTTCACGATTCGCCATACTCGATGAACCTGCCATATCGGAAGTATGGCCGAACTCATTTTTAATTTTGATAATCTCGGCCAGATTTTTACCTACTGCCTCTCCCATGGGCCAGCCCGTCAATGTCTCGGCAGCCGGATTTAAATACTTGATAGAGCCATAGATATCGGTGGTAACCACACCGTCAGCAATTGACTGGAAGGTGACAGTGAGTTGTTCTTTTTGCTCGTTGAGTTCTACCACATGCTCGTTGACCCGACGCTGCAGATCTTCTCTATCAGTAGTAATTACGGCTTCAGCCTGAGCATTTCGTATCAATACATAACTGGCAATAACCAGCCCCAGCATCAAGATAGCGAATAGCAATGGTTTTTGAATATTTAAAACATTAGCGTAACTACTCACACCATCTGCGGCGCCTTTACTCATGTTCTGGTTATAGAATTTACTCAGGCTTATGACGCTATCCATCACAGATATCTCGGAAGGCATCCAATCGGTCAACATATAGGATTGAGCTTCACTAACTTTGCTGTCTTTAATCATCGCAATGAGTTGTTGGTCAATCACTGCGGCCTGATCAAGACGTTGTTTAATTTCTGTGATCAGCTCCTGCTCATACTGTGGAATGACCTCGCTACCCATCAGCATATCCAGTAAAACCTTGTCATCCTCAGCTAATGACATATATTCCTCGGCGATTTTTTCGAGTTCTACCTGACCATAAACCTTGGAAATGCCTTGTAAGGTATTGATTTTATGCTGTGTGTGACTATGAAGTGCCTGGCTTGTTATCGCTTTCTGAGAATATTCCGTTGTCACCATATCGATATCGCGTGTGATTTCTGTCATACGAGTAAGATTGATATAGCCAGCCAGCATCGCCAGAGCCAGAATTAACAAAAATCCGGCACCTAACAGGAAGCTATTTGCTGATAGCAACGATTTTAAAACATGCTTGATTTGCATACTTTTTACATTTAATTCAATAGTTTAAGTCTATTACCTAAAGTGTAAAAAAAGATAAAGACACATATAAGCAACGACCATATAGGATAATCCGACAAAACACTGTGATGAGTTTCTTCGATCTCGATTTCTATAAACACGCATCTTTCTTGGCGTTGCTGTCTCAAACACATAAACTAGCCGCCCTGACGTAACAAATGTCTGACTATGTCCATTGCATTATTTGATCTAGATAACACCCTTTTAGGCGGTGATAGCGATCATTTGTGGGGTGAGTTTCTATGCGAGATTGGTGTAGTGAATAAGGATGTTTACGGAAAAGAAAACGATCGGTTCTTTGCTGAATATCAGGCAGGCACGCTGGATATCGTTGAATACAATGAATTTTGTCTGAAACCACTCACCGAGCATGATCTGCAGCAACTTTACGCATGGCGCGATCAGTTTATAGAAACGCTCGTTGCTCCCGTGGTATTAAAAAAAGGCACAGACTCTATCAAAGCGCATCAGGATGCCGGTGACACTGTCATTGTTATCACGGCAACCAATCAATTTGTGACATCGCCTATCGCGGCTATGCTCGAGGTTGATGGCTTGATCGCCACCATGCCAGAAACCAAAGATGGCGCCTACACCGGCAAACTCACTGGCACACCCTGCTTTCAGGAAGGAAAAGTCACACGTCTAAACGAATGGCTCGAACAAACCGGAGAGTCTCTGTTAGGGAGTCATTTTTATTCTGACTCTATCAATGACCTCCCCTTGCTTGAATATGTCGAAACCCCGGTTGCAGTCGACCCGGATGACAATCTGCTGCAACATGCCCGTCAGCACAACTGGCAAGTCACTTCATTCAGAGGCGAAGACTTGTCTGTCTAGCATGAGCAAGCAATTAACTATCCAGGGCTTGCAGTGCGAACGTGGCGAACGCGTTCTGTTCAGCGATCTCAGTTTTACGGTTGAACCTGGCCAGCTCTGCCATCTCAACGGAGCCAATGGCAGCGGTAAAACTACGCTGTTACGTACTATCGCTGGTTATACCTTGCCTTATGCCGGCACAGTCAGCTGGAACGAAAAGCCGGCAACATTGAGCAACTCGTCCTACACACAAGCCTATCGCTACGTCGGA
Source organism: uncultured Thiotrichales bacterium (assembly GCA_938042355.1). Lineage (GTDB taxonomy): Bacteria > Pseudomonadota > Gammaproteobacteria > CAZUMV01 > CAZUMV01 > CALIRD01. Next base: position 3,800 of record CALIRD010000043.1, on the reverse strand, counting down.
CATCAAAATGGTTTAAAAAAGAGTTTGAATGCACGTGAAAACCTCGAGTTTTTTCAACAACTGTATGGCCTGAACGCATCTTCAGACAGTGTTACCTCTGCACTGGAAACTCTGAAGATTAATGACAAAAGTCAACTGTCAATAAGAGACCTCTCGCAAGGACAACAACGCAAGATAGCGTTGGCTCGCCTGTTATTGGGAAGCAGTGACTTATGGATACTCGATGAACCCTTCACGTCACTTGATTTAGCCTCTCGGAACTTGATTGAAAACCTGATGCAACAACATTTGCACCAAGAAGGTTCAATCATACTCACCACACACCACCCTCTGGTCAACATCCCTTCTGGCTCCATACACGTAATCGAGCTTGACCGTGAGTAGTGCTTTCTTGCCTATGCTGAAACGCGATCTGTTACTGGCCGTCAGAAACTACAATGACGTACTGATTGGTCTGTTTTTCTTCATAGTCGTTGTAGCCCTCATCCCCATAAGCCTCAACGAGAGCACTCAAATCCTGCCACGACTGGCTCCTGGACTGGTTTGGATTGCCGCCTTGCTTTCGAGCATCTTGTCTTTGGCAAGACTGTTTGAAGAAGACCATGCGGATGGATCCCTGGACCTGATTTTGAGCTCTGGCTCGGTCTATCAATGCGTACTGGCTAAAGTCGCGGCGCACTGGTTAGTAACCGGGTTACCGTTAACACTCATTTCGCCACTTATAGGGCTTGCCTATAACCTCCACGGAGAACAACTCAGCACGCTGTTTATGAGCTTGTTAGTTGGCACGCCTGTGCTGAGTTGCATTGGCGCTATTGGCGCCGCTTTGACCACCGGGTTGCGCTCAGGCAGTAGCATCATTGCCTTGATTGTCCTGCCATTGAACATACCTGTTATGGTCTATGGCGCTGCTGCCGTACGCTCCAGTATCAACAGCCCTGATAATGTCATGACATACTTGTTATTACTTACTGCTATGCTGATAATTGCCGTGGTATTCGCACCTATAGCGACAGCTGCCGCACTTAAAATATCAAATGATTAAGGCACTATGAGTTTCAACTGGTTTAAGTATTCGTCACCCGCTTCTTTTTATGGAATTAGCCATTCTATAATCAAAGCTGCCTCTGGCATTGCTATCATTCTGTGTATCGTTGGATTGTACTGGGGCTTTGCTAAAACGCCGGATATTCTCACTGATCAAAAAGAGTACTACCGCATTCTGTTCATTCATGTTCCCGCTGCCTGGATGTCGATGTGGCTCTACGTGACGCTCGTTTTTTGGGCCGTGACAGGCCTGATTTTCAATACCCGCCTCTCCTATATGATGGCAGCAGCTACCGCCCCTACCGGCGCCCTGTTTGCATTCTTAACCATCTGGACTGGCGCATTCTGGGGTAAAACCAGTTGGGGAGTCTGGTGGGACTGGGATCCGCGTATGACGTCTATGCTGATTCTTTTATTTATCTATATTGGTTATATTGCCTTGCAAAACTCTATCGCAGATACACGGCGTGCTGATCGTGCCAGCGCCTTACTGGCACTGGTTGGTGTTATCTGTATTCCCGTAATCTACCTGTCCATTAACTGCCCTGATCCCTACCAATGCGCGGCGTTACATCAACAGTCTTCGTTGAAACAAATAGAGAAAAATATTCTGATTGCCATGTTTATCATGCTCTTTGCTACCTGGGCATATTCATTTGCCATCATTACTCATCGGCTACGCTCGATCATTCTCGAGCGAGAAAAGCGAACCCAATGGGCACAAGATATTGTCAGGGACAAAGCATGAGTGAATTTTTTGCTGCCGGTGGCTATGAATTCTATTTGTGGATGAGTTATGCCGCAGTCTTTATCGGGATCGCACTTGAAACATTGGGTGTACGAGCGCGTTTCAAACGTGCGCTACAACAATTACGCCTGCGTCGAGAAGCTAAATGAAACCACGGCATAAACGGCTCGGATTTATAGTTATCGCCCTACTCGCGATTACAATAGCAACTGTTCTGGTCGTGATGGCACTGCAAAATTACACCAGTTATTTTTATAACTCGACCCAAATCGTGAACAACGAGGCACCGGTAGGCAAAGTGATTCGTGTAGGCGGTATGGTCAAGGAAAATTCAATACAACGTAAGCCTGGTGACCTCGAAATGACGTTCATTGTTACCGATATGGTAAACGAAGTTTCTGTACGCTACAGTGGCATCGTGCCCGACCTGTTCAAAGAAGGTGGTGGTGCAGTTGCCAGGGGTGAACTTAACCAGGCTGGCGAATTCATTGCCGAAGAAATCATGGCCAAGCATGATGAAAGTTATATGCCGCCAGAAGTCGCAGAACTGATGCAGCATCAACAACAAGACCTTAAACAATGAGCGCAGAACTGGGACAGCTTGCGGTGATTCTGGCGCTGGTGCTCGCCATGGTACAAGCAACCCTGCCTTTGCTTGGCACCTTTAATGGTAATGCACGACTGATGCACGTTGCGCATACTACTGCCTGGGGTCAATTTATTTTTCTGACTCTGGCAATTGCCTGCCTGGCTCATGCCATGCTCAGCAATGATTTTTCTGTTCGGTATGTTGCCAATACCTCTTCAATTGCCTTACCCGAAATCTACAAAATCACCGCGATTTGGGGTGGTCATGAAGGCGCGCTGTTATTGTGGACTTTCATATTCTCAATCTGGTGCGTGGCGGTCAGCATCTTCAGCAAATCGATTCCATTGGATATGACGGCCAGAGTACTGGCGGTTATGGGTATGGTTGCGGTTGGCTTTCTACTGTTTATGCTACTTACCTCAAGCCCATTTGAGCGTCTTGCTGTTGCACCGGCAGATGGCAATGATTTAAACCCGCTGTTACAAGACCCGGGCATGATTATTCATCCACCGATGTTATACGTTGGATACTCCGGCTTCTCGGTGGCGTTTGCCTTTGCTATTGCCGCCCTGCTAAGCGGACGTTTTGATGCGGCCTGGGCACGCTGGTCACGCCCCTGGACAACCGTTGCCTGGATCTTTTTAACACTTGGCATCTCTCTGGGAAGCTGGTGGGCTTATCATGAACTGGGCTGGGGTGGCTGGTGGTTCTGGGATCCCGTTGAAAATGCATCCTTCATGCCCTGGTTAGCGGGCACCGCATTGATTCACTCTCTGGCAGTGGCTGAAAAACGTGGCAGCTTCAAGTCATGGACAATTCTGTTAGCAATCTCGGCGTTCTCATTGAGCTTGTTAGGTACCTTCCTGGTGCGTTCCGGAGTACTTACCTCAGTACATGCTTTTGCCAATGACCCGGCGCGTGGTCTGTTCATTCTCATGTTTCTGCTACTGTTTATCGGTGGCTCTCTGGCCTTGTTTGCGTGGCGCGCGCCCGGCATAAATCGTGGTAGTCATTTTGAACTCGCCTCAAAAGAAACGGCGTTGTTAATGAACAATCTATTTCTGGCGGCACTTACCGCAATCGTTTTGTTTGGAACGCTTGCACCCCTCATCTACGATGCACTGAATCTTGGCAAAATCTCGGTAGGCTTTCCCTGGTTTAATCTGATGTTTGTGTTCATCACTCCACTGATGTTTATTCTGATGGGCCTGGGGCCTTTGATACAGTGGAAAAGACAATCAGGGCCAGAACTATTTACACGAGTTAAGTGGCTGGCCGCTGGCAGTATTATTCTCGCACTCGCATCTGCGGCCCCTTTGTTTACGCCACGCTGGAGCTGGTTAACCGGGCTAGGTACCGGTTTAGTTGCATGGATAGCACTGACCACTCTCAAGGCTTTTATCGAGCATAAAAACA
>CALIRD010000042.1 GCA_938042355.1 uncultured Thiotrichales bacterium | reverse complement strand
GTCATCTGTCGCCCCTAACGATACGCCGCATCAGCAGCACGATCAGCCGCGATTTGGGTTTCATTAAAATCGCCAATGGCGAGTAATTTATCTTTAGTCATGATCTGCTCACCACGCTGCTCAAAGTGGTAATCAAAAATTCTTGTTTCTACAATGGCGTCCACCGGACATGCCTCTTCACAGAATCCACAGTAAATACACTTAAACAGATCTATGTCATAGCGGGTAGTACGACGCGTTCCATCAGCGCGTTGCTCTGATTCAATAGTGATAGCCAGCGCCGGACAGACTGCCTCACACAACTTACAGGCAATGCAGCGTTCTTCCCCATTAGGATAGCGACGCTGGGCATGCAAGCCTCGAAAGCGTGGTGATTGTGGCGTCTTTTCTTCCGGATATTGCACCGTGACTTTTGGCTTGAACATGTATTTAAGCGTGAGCTTCATACCGACAAGCAATTCCCACAAACTGAATGTTTTTAAAAACCGGGTTACATTATTCATAATAATTACCTATAGCCACGGCTTCCAGCCAAGTGCGATGGCGATGCCCTCACCAAAAATCCAGACGATAGTGACCGGGATAAGCACCTTCCAACCCAGACGCATAATCTGGTCATAGCGATAGCGTGGGAAGGTTGCGCGAAACCATAAATATAACAATAGAAAGAATGAAGTCTTCAACGCTAACCACATGAAACCATCACCTAGTAGCGCGCCTAAAAATGGTATATCCAGCAGATACTGACCAATAGGACCAGTCTCGCTGAATGGTGACATCCAGCCACCCATGAACATGATGGCGGTCAATGCCGAAATCAGGATCATGTTGGCGTATTCGGCCAAGAAGAAAACCGCAAATCCGAAGCCACCGTATTCAACGTGGAAACCGGCAACAATTTCAGACTCACCTTCGGCCACATCAAACGGTGCACGGTTGGTTTCAGCCACACCGGAAATAAAGTAGACCACAAACAAACCAAACAATGGCCACATAAACCATTGAGATATACCACCGGATTGCGCCTGAATAATGTCGCCGATGTTCAGGCTGTTCGAAACCATAAGAACACCAACCAGCGCAAAACCCATCGCGATCTCATACGCAACAATTTGCGCGGCTGAACGCATCGCGCCCAACAAAGCATACTTGGAGTTGGAAGCCCAGCCAGCAATCAACACACCGTAAACACCGAGTGATGTCATGGCGAGCAAATACAACAGACCTGCATTGATATTAGCAAGCGTCATCGTCGGAGAAAAAGGAATCACAGCCCAGGCCGCAACCGCCGGAGCAAACGCCAGCACCGGTGCAATAATAAACAGATAGTTATTGGATTTAGCCGGAATGACAATTTCTTTAGTCAACATCTTGAACACATCGGCCCATGGTTGACCCAGACCCCACGGCCCTACCCGGTTTGGCCCTTTGCGCGAATGGAAATAACCAATCGCTTTACGTTCAAAATACGTGAGATAAGCCACGCAAATAATCACCGGCAAGAGAATCATGCCAATCTTGATTCCGGTCCAAACCACCAGACGCATCCACTCGGGCAGCAGGATCCAGTAATTATTGAGGAAATCAGGCAATGCCATTAGCTTGCCTTCACTTCTATGTTGCCAAAGGCGGTGCCCAGTTGTGCACTGGCTTCGGTTGCTGCAGGTAAATACAAACAACCCGCCGGCACTGTCTCATCAATCACGACTTCAACGCTGGCCGTATGCATACCCTGGCGCAGCTCTAATTGACTGGCTTCGTTCAAACCCAGTTTAGCGAGTTCCGCCGAGTTCATTCGCACGGCTGAATCTTCAGCTTCCGGTGTGCGCTGTAATGCCGCCGCACGGCGCACTACTGCATCCGAGCGATAATTGTTGGTTGAACTAACACGTTGTAACTGAGGCTCATCTTCAATAAGCGCGTATTTTATCTCGCCAGTTACCGCCGTACTAAAGGCAGGCAGCTCAGTACACATGCCTTTCAGCTCATCTCGAACCTGAGTACTGCTGGTGTAGTCAAAACCACTTTGTTGCGCCAGATTGCCGAGTACGCGTAGCACCTTCCATCCCGGACGGGCCTCGCCCTGTGCGTTACTGACCGCATTGAAACTTTGCCAGGCACCATTGGTATTTACCAGCGTACCTGATGACTCGCTAAAGGCGCTGATAGGCAACAACACATTGGCATAGGATTTCATGGTATCAGTGGCGAATGACGTTGCAGCCACCACAAATGATGCACCCTGTAAGGCTGATAGCGCTCGCTGTGGGTCAGCACAATCGAACTCGGGCTCTACGTTCCACAAGAAATAACCCTTATCAGAGTTAGCCAACATATCGACCACATGCTTGCCGTCGGTTACAGCCGACAGTGCCGGGCCTCGATGCGGCAAACAGCCGGCCAGCCATGCACCGGTGGTATTACCACTGTCTGGCAGATAACCAAACTTAATATTGCAATGTGCTTCAATCTGACTTAACAAGCCACGCAGATGCGAAGCATACTGACTATTCATAGCGTATTGACCGAGCAACAACATACTGTTCTCGGCAGCTTTAAGCGTCTCAGCCATGCTCTCAACAACCGCTTCATCACCTTTGAAGCTACTGGCATAGTCAAGACTGCCCGGTAATTTGGCACCAAGCTTAGTCGCCAATAACGCAAGACCAGAGACCATTTGTGCTGGTGATGCCGTCAGCATCGCATGCAAATCATGATTCAACTTGTAAGCAATTGGATTTATAGCCATCACCTTGCCACCGGCAAGCCAGGCTTTACGCAAACGATGCGCAATGATCGGATGATCCATGCGAGCATCCGAACCAATTAATACGGCAGCATCAAGCTTTTCAAGATCATCAACACCGCAACCCAACCATGGGAATAAAGGCATTGAATCCTGATCAGTGAAATCAACCTGACGCAGTCTTGAATCGATCGAGTTTGATCCCAGACCGCGCAAGTACTTTTGCGCCAAATACATTTCTTCCAGGGTCGAGGTGGGTGAAATCAATGCAGAGATATCGGCGCCATTAATCTTCACCAGATTATCAGTCACTTCGTTCAGTGCTGTTTCCCAACTACATTCGCGCCAGCCATTCTCGCGTTTGATCATTGGCTTGGTCAGCCGGTCAGATGCATTAACACCTTCATACGAGAATCGATCGCGGTCTGATAACCAGGTTTCATTGATCGCTTCGTTTTCATTCGGCACGACTCTGACCAACTCACCGTTGGAAGTGTGCACGCTCAAGTTGGAACCCACACCATCATGGGGTGCAACCGTGGGCTGCTCAATCATTTCCCAGGCACGTGCTGCAAAGCGTGATGGCTTGGCCGTCAAGGCGCCCACCGGGCACAAGTCGATCACATTGCCCGACATCTCGGAAGCCATACTCTTTTCGATATAGGTACCGATTTCCATATTCTCGCCACGACCGGTAGCACCTAATTCGCGCATACCGGCAATTTCTTCACCGAAACGTACACAGCGAGTGCAGTGGATGCAGCGCGTCATTTCAGTCGCGACCAATGGACCAATATTCTTATCCATCACGACACGTTTGCCTTCGTTATAACGAGAAACACCCTCGCCATAACCCATGGCCACGTCTTGCAGCTCACACTCTCCACCCTGATCACAAATAGGACAATCAAGCGGGTGATTGATCAGCAAGAATTCCATCGTGCCTTTTTGAGCATCCACCGCCGTTTTTGACGAAGTGTGGACCTTCATACCGTCATTGACGGGAGTAGCGCAGGCTGGCAATGGCTTCGGTGCCTTTTCAACTTCAACCATGCACATGCGGCAGTTAGCCGCTACCGATAACTTCTTGTGATAACAAAAACGAGGAATGGTAACGCCAGCAGCCTCAGCGACTTCAATCAGCATCGTGCCGGGCTTGGCTTCAACCGGCTTGCCATCAATCTCGATGGTGACTAGATCATCACTCATGCTACCTGTTCCTTAAGATTGATGGGTTTGAGAATACTGCTGCCGTGTTGAATGTAATATTCAAACTCGGGGCGGAATTCCTTGATAAAACTTTGCACCGGCATTGCAGCGGCATCACCCAGAGCACAGATGGTGCGACCGGCAATCTTGCCTGCTACATCATCGAGCCGATCCAGATCTTCCTGACGCCCTTGCCCATTCAAAATTCTGGTGAGCATACGGTACAACCAGCCAGTACCTTCACGGCATGGTGTGCATTGACCACATGACTCAGAAAAATAGAAACGTGAGATGCGCTGCAGTACTTTTACCATATCTGCCGTCTCGTCCATCACAATGACAGCACCGGAACCCAGCATCGAACCAATGCCAGCGATGGAGTCATAATCCATGTTGGCAGTCATCATCGCCTCACCCGTCACGACCGGAACTGAAGAGCCACCGGGAATAACAGCTTTCAACTTGCGACCATTCAAAACACCACCCGCCATTTCCAGTAACTCAGAAAAGGGTGTGCCCAGAGGGACTTCAAAGTTACCTGGATTATTGACATGTCCAGAGACCGAGAAACATTTCTCACCACCGGATCGCTCTACACCCATATCACTGAACCAGTCAGCGCCCTTGCGAAGAATGATCGGAACCGAAGCAAGCGACTCGGTATTGTTGATAGTAGTCGGCTTGCCGTATAAACCGAAACCGGCAGGAAAAGGTGGTTTAAAACGTGGCTGTCCTTTCTTACCTTCCAGGGACTCCAGCAACGCCGTTTCTTCGCCGCAAATATAGGCACCGGCACCCAACACCGGATGCAAGTCAAAATCAATCTCGGTGTTCTTGAGCTTCTTGCCCAACCACCCATGTTCGTAAGCTTCTTTTACCGCCTGCTCAAAACGCTCGGATGGCTCATCCAGAAATTCACCACGCATGTAGTTATAGCCAACAGTCGCGCCGATGGCGTAACCAGCAATTGCCATACCTTCAACCAGGGCATGCGGATTAAAACGCAAGATGTCTCGATCCTTACAAGTGCCAGGCTCAGACTCGTCCGAGTTACAGACAATGTACTTTTGACCCGGTGCATTGCGTGGCATGAAACTCCACTTAAGCCCGGTCGGGAAACCTGCACCGCCTCGGCCACGCAAATTCGATGCTTTGAGAATATCAATGATTTGTTCCTGATCCAGCTCGCCTTTGAGAACCTTTTCCCAGGCCTGATAACCACCAAGCTCAACATAGTGCTCGTAGCTATGCGGATCATTATCGAATTGGAGAGTGTTAAAACAAACTTCGTTAGTCATGACTACCCCGCAACTGATCTACGATCTGATCGACTTTTTCGATGGTTAAATGTTCATGATAGACATGGTCAACCTGCATCATCGGCGCACCGCAACAGGCCGCCAGACACTCTTCTTCTTTTTTAAGAAAGATCGCACCATCTGTCGTACTCTCACCTAACTTGATATCCAGCTTCTTCTCAAGATGATCAACAATTTCATCCGAGCCGCGCAACATACATGAAATATTGGTACACACTGAAATCTCGTGCTTGCCAACAGGCTCCAGGTTATACATCGAGTAAAAACTAGCAACCTCGTAAACCGCAATCTCTGACATACCAATATAGTCCGCGACCGCATCCATCATTTCAGTTGAAAGATAGTGCTGCGGGTCATGATGCTGTACCGAGCGCAATGCCCCCAACACAGCAGACTGGCGCTGATCATCAGGGAAACGGCCCAGCCAGTGATCTATCTCACCTCGCACATCAGCAGGTAACAAATCAGCTTTTCTTGTAGTGCTCTCAGCCATTAGCGGTCAATCTCTCCAAATACAATATCCTGGGTACCGATAACGGCAACCACGTCGGACAGCATGTGCCCTTTCACCATTTCGTTCAGCCCTGACAAATGGGCAAAACCCGGAGCACGAATTTTCAATCGATAAGGTTTGTTGGCGCCGTCAGAAATCAGCAGGCAGCCAAACTCACCCTTGGGATGCTCAATGGCGGTATACACCTCGCCTTCAGGCAGACAAAAACCTTCGGTAAATAATTTGAAGTGATGGATGAGTGACTCCATATCAGCCTTCATATTCATCCGCGGTGGCGGTGCGATTTTATAATCTTCGAGCATTACCGGACCGGGATTGTCTTTCAGCCATTGTATGCATTGACTGATGATGTGATTGGACTGACGCATCTCTTCAACTCGCACCAGATAACGGTCGTAACTGTCACCATTGGTACCTACTGGAATTTTAAAATCGAGTTGGTCGTATACCTCATACGGCTGCTTGCGACGCAAATCCCACTCGACTCCAGAGCCGCGTAACATCGGGCCGGTGAAACCCATCTGCATGGCACGCTCCGGTGAAACAATACCAATATCCACGGTACGCTGCTTCCAGATGCGGTTATCGGTCAACAAGGTCTCGTATTCATCGACACACTTGGGGAAGCGTTCGGTGAAGTCCTGCAAAAAGTCGAGCAAGCTGCCTTCACGTACGGTATTGAGACGCTTGACCTCTGACTTCTCACGCCAGCGCGTTACTTCGTACTTGGGCATGCTGTCTGGCAAGTCTCGATAAACTCCACCAGGACGATAATAGGTCGCATGCAGGCGAGCGCCTGATACTGCCTCATAAGCATCCATTAAATCTTCACGCTCACGGAAGGCATACAAGAACATGGCCATTGCGCCGACATCCAGTCCGTGTGCACCGATCCACATCAAGTGGTTAAGTATGCGGGTGATCTCATCAAACATGACGCGTATGTACTGCGCCCGCTCCGGGGCTTCGATACCCAGTAATTTTTCTATAGCTAATACATAACCATGCTCGTTACACATCATTGAGACATAATCGAGACGATCCATGTAACCAATGCTTTGGTTGTAAGGCTTACTCTCAGCCAGTTTTTCGGTGCCACGGTGCAACAGACCAATATGTGGGTCGGCACGCTCAATCACTTCACCATCCATTTCCAGCACCAGTCTCAATACGCCGTGAGCCGCCGGATGCTGTGGACCAAAGTTAAGGGTGTAATTCTTGATCTCAGGCATCGGATGCTTGCTCCTCTGCTGCCTGATCTTCCTGATAGCGATGATCTTTTCGGATCACGCGTGGCACCAGCACTCTGGGTTCAATGCTGACGGGCTGATAAACGACGCGTTTTTGCTCTTCGTCGTATTTCATCTCGACATGACCACTCAACGGGAAATCTTTTCTGAACGGGTGACCGACAAAACCGTAATCGGTAAGAATACGTCGTAAATCAGGGTGACCATCAAACGCAATGCCAAACAAATCAAAACACTCGCGCTCATACCAGTCTGCAGAGCTCCAGATGCTGGTCACCGATGGCACCACTGGAAAATCATTATTTTCACAAAATAGTTTGAGGGTAAGCCTGTCGTTATTTTCTATCGACAACAATTGATAGATAACTGCAAATCGCTCTTCCATATCGGTAGCTTGTGCAGGCGCATCCGAAAAGGTGAAATGCCCTGCTGTGGCTGGCTCTACTGCTCGACTGAAACCTTCACCACTGGCATCTTCGGTTTGCCACTCGGCAACACCGTATTGCAAATAATCAACACCGGCGATATCCATCAGAGTTTCGTATTGGTATTCATCACGCAACGCCAGCGCAAATTGCTGGAAATCAGTCTTAGCAACCGTCACCGTCAGCTGATCATGAGCCAGCGTATAGTCACGCACGTGCTCCTGAAAACGGGACTGTAAATCACCCGCTAATGTTAACAGTTCTCTCATCCTAGCGCTCGATGACGTTTTTGTTTTTAATTTTATTCTGTAACTGAATGATGCCGTACAACAAAGCCTCCGCCGTTGGCGGACAACCCGGCACATAGATATCTACCGGCACAATTCGATCACAACCACGAACTACGGAGTACGAGTAGTGATAATAACCACCACCGTTAGCGCACGAGCCCATAGAAATAACCCAACGAGGGTTAGGCATCTGGTCATAGACTTTGCGCAGCGCTGGCGCCATCTTGTTACACAGCGTACCAGCGACGATCATGACATCAGACTGGCGTGGGCTGGGTCTGAAAATAATGCCGAAGCGATCAAGATCATAGCGTGCCGCACCCGCATGCATCATTTCTACTGCACAACAAGCCAAACCAAAAGTCATCGGCCAGAGAGAACCAGTACGCGCCCATTTGACAAGATTATCGACACCGGTAGTGACAAAACCCTGCTTCTGATTCTCCGCTACTCCCATTCGAGCGCTCCTTTATTCCATTCGTAAATAAAGCCGACTATCAAAATCCCGAGGAAGATCGCCATTGAAGCCAGACCAAAAAGTCCTATCTGATCAAGCACCACGGCCCATGGAAACAGAAAAGCTATTTCCAGATCAAAAATAATGAACAGGATCGCAACCAGATAGAAACGCACATCAAATTTCATGCGCGAATCTTCAAAGGCTTCAAAGCCACATTCAAAGGGAGAATCTTTGGCATCATCCGGCTCACGATCACCGATTAACATGCCGAGACTGATCATTACCACACCCAGACCGAGTGCAATGCCGATAAACATCAGTATTGGAAAATATTGTTCAAGCATAGTGTTAGCGCTAGTTAAAAAACCCACCCCGAGATCAGGCGATATTCTACCTGAAAATCGTTGCTCTGTGGTAAAGCCATGCGCAGTCTAGGCGAGCAGGACAACAGGGTCAATGGACTCGCTCATTACGCAGGCTGAAAATCGTCTGATGCCGGTAATTTCCGTGATTTTCAGGTCTTAAATATGAAAAAAGCAGCCTCAGGCTGCTTTTTTCCGATCATCTACTCCAAGTAGATATTGTTGGTGCCGATGGCCGGAGTCGAACCGGCACGGCTTTCGCCACTACCCCCTCAAGATAGCGTGTCTACCAATTCCACCACATCGGCTGTTCTCATGATTACTCGACAGCAGGTAACTCGGGTAATTCTACTTCTGATGGCTCAATAATAAGCTGCTGAGCCTGATCATTAACCGCTTCAATGCTGTCGTTAATGACATCACCGGCTGCATTGGCGGCGCCATCAACCTGCTCACTCACGGCAGCATCCAGGTCGATGCCTTCAACCGCCGGGGCTTCGATTACAGGTACATTCACAGTTGTTGCTTCACCCGCTGGGGCATCAACATTGACCGTTGCACTCACACCCGGTGGTAAATCAGGCGTTTCAAGAGTAACCCCGCCAGCCGCTGGCAAATCTGAACCGACCGGCGCCTGAGTATTGGCTGCACCAGGCAGATCCTGAATCACACCTTCCTGAATGGCGCGATCTATCACAGACTCTTCTTCGAGGTTGCCAGCTGTCTTGTTGGCAATCAGCCACGCCAGACCGAGGCAGTTGACAAAAAACAAGGTAGCCAGAATCGCGGTCATGCGCGTCAGGAAATTACCTGCTCCTCGAGCACCGAATACCGTACCTGAGGCACCTCCGCCAAAGGCCGCTCCGGCATCCGCGCCTTTTCCCTGTTGCATCAGCACCAGGAAAATCAGTAAACAAGAAATTATTACGAGTGATATTAAGAGAAACTGATACATATATATTTGGTTAACCTGCTTTGCAAATTCCTAAAAAACTTTCAGCGCTTAATGCAGCGCCACCTATTAAACCACCGTCAATATC
>CALIRD010000041.1 GCA_938042355.1 uncultured Thiotrichales bacterium | reverse complement strand
AACTCAGCGTTACCTGATCTTGAACTGACAGAAAACACGTTGTTAATAAAAAACAAAATTGATTTAAGCGGCGCCATACCAGGTAAACAGGATGATGCTATTTACGTATCCGTTCAAACCGGAGCAGGCATTGATGAACTGAAGAAATATTTAAAAGCGTTTGCCGGTTACCAAAATGCAGGGGAGGGCGTGTTTATCGCGCGTCGACGACACCTGGATGCTTTGGCTAAAACTCAGGAGTCGATTAATAATGCCGAAAAACAACTCCGAGAATTTAATGCCGGTGAATTGAGTGCCGAAGAACTGCGTCTGGCACAACAAGCGTTGTCTGAAATAACCGGCAAGTTCACCAGCGATGATTTATTAGGTGAAATATTTTCTTCGTTTTGTATTGGTAAATGATTGTGGTTGAATCGTAAGAGAGGTAAAGATTTAATCTTTTTCTGGTATTTTTTCAAAGTAAGGAATTTGCTCAAATTTACCTATACTACATTTGTTTGAAGGAGAGAATCTATCACCAAACTTATCCATAACCGATATAAGATCATTACTGCACAACCTACCCATATATACTTCGTAACTGATTACAGAACCGGGTCTTAAGCCACTACACTTTCTTGGCAGGGTGTTTTGATACAACTTCTGACCACGCACATAAAACAAGATATTGTTTTCATCAATCACTTTCATTGTATTTATGGCATGTAAGGAAAGACACTTTTTTGGTTCACTCATGTCCGTTAATTCATCATCATCTTCAACGCCATATACTGAAAAGGAAATTAGACAAATAATCACACTAAAAAATAGTTTTATCATTGATAGATATCCTCAATATTTTCGTCCGAAGAATGGCCATGCCTGGTTACCGGAGCAATATATTTGGGTCGGAAATAGGTGAGAACTATAGCAGTAACTGACCAACCGATAATGTAATGAACGGTATCAATTAAAAACAAGGATACCGAGTGTTGTGGCAAATAGGCCAGCGCGTAAATACCAACTGCCACCCCTAACAATACAGACAAGCTAAAGATTTTTCCAAACGCTTCTGATAAAGAAGGCCAGCCACTCCACTTTAAAATAAGCCCGATAGCGATCACTTGTAGCAGGGGAGCAACGGCTCCCAGCGCCATCCACCCGGGTGATTGGTTGGTGTAATCTTCTGGCGATACGCCTTCACCAGCTTGCCAGGCACTTTGCAAAATTGAATACCAGGCAAATTCAAAAAAGTAATAGAGCAGGGTGGCAATCAATGTACCAACAACAGACAGACCCGCGATCTTCATAGATTACTCCATAGCTGATCAAGATAGACTACTCTTCAGAAAAAAATCAGGCAATCAAAGAATTGTGATTTTACAAACAAAAAAGCCCGGCATTGAGAGCCGGGCTTGTTTTGATAACGCTATTTATTTACTTGGTGAGATCGATAATTTTCGCTCTACCGGCATCGCTTTTGATGCGTTTGATGCAGTTGGTACAACCAGACGCTGAAGCATAGCCCTGGCTCACACCGATTACCTGGTGATTCGCTGCTTTCAGGTTGAAATGTAATTTGCCGTTTTTGGCTTTAAAACGATCATAACGAGCGTCATTTTTAGAATTCTTTTTAATCGAAGCAATACCATTCTTACAACTGGCTTTGCTTTTGTATGCTTGACCACTGAGGATGATTTCCTTGTTAGCCGCACGCATGCGATAACGGAATTTACCCGCCTTGTCCTTGTAGATCTCAAATGTACATGCCATGTTCTTTCCTTGTTAGTGAGTGTTCGCGCTGGTGATTGTACTCCCGAGACAAATCTGTCGCAAATAATGAGTTTATCAATTACTTGTGTTGGTGATACTTTGTTCACATTTATACTAAAAACCGACATTATTTGTGATCTAAGCAAGCTGGTTTTTGGTTAACCAAAATAATCAAAGACAGCAGAGCAGACCCACTCCTCTCTGATTCCGGTTACAATGGACTCACAATATTTGTAACGTAATTGAATGACAGCAGGGATTTAAATGGCACAACGATATCCAGAAGGTCTTAACCCCGGAAATTTACCACTGCATTCCATGGACGGTATGTTGTTGTTTACGGCGGTGATAGGAGTGTTAGTAGGTTTTGTGTTAATCGTCCTGGGGCGTCATGGTAAACAGTTGTGGATGTGGACCTGGGGTGTGGGCCTGATTATTTTTAGTATTTTTATGGCTGTAGTTATTTATCGTAGTTGAAGCAGTTCTCAATCTACCTGTAATTCACTTATTTAAATCACAACTAATATATTCAATCCTTTTTCAAAGAGGCTCTTGAAGTAAAATCTACAACAGACCCGTGCTGAAGTATCGATACTATGAAATTTAAATCTATCAGGATATTAATCCTGCTCCTGATACTGACCTATTTTTTATCCGAGATGTTTTTGAGTGATGGTCTTGTATCAGACTGGGATATTCCGCTGAAAATAGTAGTCTACCCGGTCAATGCTGATCAAAGCACTGCGGCTGCCGAACATATCACCAACTTTACCCAGTCCCGTTTGGAGCCCATACAGGATTTAATGATTAGAGAGGGTGAGAAATACGGAAAAAAACTGGATTACCTGATAGATATCGAACTAACCGATCCGGTGGTTTCTGTTCCACCACAGCCGCCGCAAGAACAGAGTATTTCGCAAACTATCATCTGGAGTTTAATGTTGCGATATTGGGTCTGGAAAAATGATGATTATGATGGTCTGCGACCAGACATCAGAGTATTTGTATTATTTTTTGATCCAGAAAAATATTCGCAACTTGGTCACTCAACCGGCTTGGAAAAAGGTCGTGTTGCATTGGTTAATGCCTTTGCAACTACCAACATGGATGAAGAAAATAATTTCGTCATCCTCCATGAAATACTGCATACCCTGGGTGCAACCGACAAATACAGTTTTACCGATAACCAACCTATCCACCCGGATGGCTTTGCAGAACCGGAAAAAAACCCACTCTACCCACAGCGTTATGCCGAAATTATGGGTGGCAGAATTCCCATTACTCGTACCAGCGCCGAGATGCCTGAGCGACTCAAAGATACAGTAATAGGCAATACTACCGCGCAAGAGATAGGTTGGCTTAAAAAAACAGAATAACCAAGCCGGGATAGATTAAGATAAGCAACTTCGATTACGCAAAGCTGTTTTGAAAAAATCCGGTATTCAAGCAACCTCCAAAATTTGCCTCACTTGCCAAAAGCCGTTTAGCTGGAGAAAGAAATGGGAGCGCGATTGGGAGCAGGTGAAATTCTGTAGTCAAAAATGCAGAATGAACAAAAATAGAAACAAACAATGACAGCAACCACAGTCACGTTAATCTTTCCTCATCAACTTTTCAAAAGCTCGCCCGCACTAACTAAAACCTCAATCGCCTATCTGGTTGAAGAAGATTTGTTCTTTAAGCAATTTGCGTTTCATAAACAAAAGCTGGTATTTCATCGAGCCAGTATGAAATCGTATGCCGCATATTTAAAAAGCAGAAATATAGATGTTGTCTATATTGAGTCTGGTTCAATGCTGGCAGATGTTAGAAAGTTGCTAACTGATTTTCACAAAAAGAAAATAACGTCATTAAAGTATGTAGACACAACGGACGACTGGTTGGAACAAAGAATACATTCTTCAGCTAAAAAATATGATTTCCAGGTAAAACAATTTCAATCACCATTATTTTTAAATAAGACCGATGATTTAGCCGCTTTCTTTAGACCTGACAAGAAGGTATACCGACAAAGTACATTTTATACAGAGCAAAGAAAACAACGCGACATTTTGATAGATGTCGATCAAAAACCGGTCGGTGGCAAATGGTCGTTTGATGCGGAAAACAGAAAAAAATATCCGAGGAATAAAATTGCTCCAGCGATCAGATTTCCAGAGCAAAACGAATTTTATTCCGAAGCGATAGATTATATTGAAAAACACTTTGCTAAAAATCCGGGGAGTGTTTCGAGTAGCCCGCTTTATCCGGTTGATTTTGAGAGTGCAGATAATGCTCTGCAAGAGTTTCTAGAATTCAGGTTTCAGGAATTTGGAACCTATGAAGATGCGATCGTCAGAGAAGAGCATTTTCTTCATCACAGTATGCTTACCCCGATGTTGAATACCGGTTTGTTAAGTCCACAACAGGTGGTTGATAAAAGTCTTGAGTATGCGGACAAGAACAATATCCCGATTAATTCTTGCGAAGGCTTTATTCGTCAGCTCATAGGATGGCGCGAATTTATCAGAGGGATTTATGCATGCCGTGGTGTAACTCAAAGAACAACGAATTATTGGGGCTTCAAGAGAAAAATCCCGACCTCTTTTTATGATGGCACCACAGGTATTGATCCTGTTGATCAGACGATTAGAAAAGTACTCAAAACAGCATACTCCCACCACATTGAGAGACTAATGATAGTGGGAAACTTTATGTTGTTATGTGAATTTGATCCTAATGAAGTCTATCGCTGGTTTATGGAGCTTTATATCGATGCCTACGACTGGGTCATGGTACCGAATGTCTACGGGATGAGTCAGTTTGCTGATGGTGGCTTAATGTCTACCAAGCCTTATATCAGTGGTAGTAATTACGTTTTGAAAATGAGCGATTATAAAAAGGGACACTGGCAAAATGTATGGGATGGTTTGTTCTGGCGTTTCATGCACGTCCATCGTGATTTCTTTTTAAGCAATCCCAGAATAGGAATGTTGGTTCACACCTATGACAAAATGCCCGTTGAAAAACAACAAATGCATCTTGAAAATGCAGAAAACTATCTCAAGCAAATATCATAACGCGAAATCCTGCTAACTCGATCAACTGGCGTATACTGATGATTTAAGCAGTTTATGCATGCCTAACGTCAGCCCAATTATTCGATCTGCATTGTTTGTCAGAGACCTTGAAAATCAAACCCGGTTTTATCAGCAAGCATTAGGGTTTGATCAAATCTATTTTCAAGGTCGTCTGGATGCACCGGCTGCACCAGCGATCGTAGGGGCGCCGACCAACACCACCATGGATTGCTGTATCGTACGTGGTAAACATCCCAATCTTGGGATGATTGGTTTGTTTCAGCTCGATCCATTACCTGCATCTTTCATTGAGCGTCATAACTATATTGCACTCGGAGAAAGTGTACTGGTATTTTATTGTGATGCCCTTGAAGACGTTGTCAGGCAGGCATTAAGTCTCGGGGCAACTGAATTATGCCCACCCTTAAGTTTTGAGATGCCTCATGAATCTCAGCAGGAAGCCATGCTCAGAGACCCGGAAGGCTTTGCCATAAATCTGGTAGAACGCGATCCGACTCGTGCCTGGCACACTCATAAGATATCCAACGAATAACCACTCTGGTAATTAGAGTTGTGCGCCTGAATCTGGCACACTCTGTTGATAATACATACTCAAAAGGAGCTCACTATGAAAACATTCTTAACAACCCTACTGTCTGCCCTCATTTTGAGTGCTTGTGCAACTCTCACCATTAGCAGTGATATGGTTTCAGCAGCGGACAAGGCCAAACTGGCCAGTATTATTGCCGCACGTAGCGATGAAGAAAAAGCCCGTGATACATCCAGAAATCCCCAACAAACATTGGAGTTTTTCGGTATTACTCCAGATATGGCAGTCGCTGAAGTGTTACCAGGTGGTGGTTGGTATACAAAAATACTGGCGCCCTATCTGGCTGAAGATGGAGAATTACACGCGATTAATTATTCCAATGAAACCTGGCCAATGTTCGGGTTTTTTAGCGAAGAACAAATCGCTGAAAGAGCGGCAAGAATCGCTGCGTTTCCCGAAACAGTTGCCGAATTTGCCGGCCAGCCGGTTAAATCCAGTGGCATGAGTTTTGGCAGACTTAACCAAAGTGTTGAAGGCACACTGGATGCGATATTGTTCATTCGTGCTTTACACAACTTGCAGCGATTTGAAGAACGTGGCGGCACGATGAGTCAGGCAATTACTGATACCGCTATACTGCTTAAAACCGGTGGCATAGTGGGTGTGGTACAACATCAAGCAGCAGAGACAAAGCCTGACGAATGGACTGATGGTAGCAATGGTTATTTAAAAAAATCGATGCTGGTAGCCATGTTTGATAAGGCTGGTTTTGATTTGGTGGGTGAAAGCATGGTCAATGCCAATCCAAAAGATCTGCCAGGCGAAAACGATGTAGTGTGGCGTCTTCCTCCTACCTTGAATACAGGTCCATTAGAGGGTGAAGCAAAAGAGGCGGCGAAGGCAGCTAATAAGGCTATCGGCGAATCCAATCGAATGACTCTTAAATTTATCAAGCGCTAGGTGTTGATGAGACTAAATACGAATCATCAAGAAATTATTTGATTGAGTATTAATTGGCAGTTTTCCCGAATTGTTGCGCTTGCCAGCATTAGCAGTGCCTGGGAAAACCGAAAAAGTTTACTCGCGCCGGGACTCGCTATCGGTGTGATTGATTACATCAGTTTAATGGAACGCATGTCCTCAATCGCACCGGCACTTCACTTCGTATCATTGGCGTTGGTGGTAACTCTGGCCATTTTGATTCATCGCAGTTTGTTATTGGAAGACCATCGACTCAATCTTCAATGGGGCATGCGTGAAGTGCGTTATCTGTTGGTATTTATTGCCATGGTCGCAACTGGTTTCCTGATTTTTGCGTTTATTCAATATTTTAGTTTGTACGCATTGACCGGAGTATTGTTACCCGCTGAATATCCCTTACCGAAAGACCTTCGTTTAAGTGAATATGAGGCGCCAGAAGCCATTCAAACCCGGTTATTTTATATCGTCATAGCCAGTAGTGTTATCGGTCTGGCGGGTTTTGCCGCATTTTTCAGTCGTTTTTATTGTTTACTACCAGCTGCAGCTACCGATCAATTTGTAGCGGTTGCCGAAGTCTGGGAGAGTACCAAAGTAACTCAATGGCCAATGTTTCTTATTTTGTTTATCCCGCTCGTGTTACTGCTACCCGTCAGTTACAGCTATCAATATAAATCCTTGATACCGTTAGTGCTGATCGTCGAGTTTATTATTCTAGTATTTATTTTTAGTAGCATCAGTATTGGATATTATCTTGTTCAAAACCAATCTATCGAATCGTAATGCAGAAACTCTATTACTTTCATGACCCAATGTGCAGTTGGTGCTGGGGGTTTGTGCCAGTCTGGCAACAGGTGCGTGATCATCTTTCCAGTGACATAGCTTTGGAATATATCGTCGGCGGATTGGCACCCGATAACGATGAGCCCATGTCGGCAGAGATGCAATTCAAGTTACAACAAACCTGGCAGCGTATTCAGGATTCAATACCAGGTACCACTTTCAATTTTGAATTCTGGAGTCAATGTCAGCCACGTCGTTCTACCTACCCGGCATGTCGGGCTGTACTGGCAACAAAGAACCTGACGCCCGAAAAAGAACAGGCCATGATATGTGCCATTCAGCACGCGTATTATTGTCAGGCAAGAAACCCGTCCGATGTTGAAGTTTTGGTTCAATGCGCAGTTGATATAGGACTTGAGAAAGAATCTTTTACGACAGAATTTCAATCGAAACAGGTCGAGCAACAACTGTTGGAAAATATCGCAATCTATCGAGAATATTCTTCTGCCGGGTTTCCAAGTCTGGTGTTGAAAACGGAAACGACACAACGTCCAATTCGGATTGATTATAATGACGCATCATTAATATTGTCCCAACTGAATGTTAATTGAGAGTAAGTTCAGACCAGCAGTTTTTTGTCGAAGCCCACACACACAAACCATCCTGGCAAACAGTATTAGAAAAACCCCGAAGGTAGCGCTCACGCGAGAAAGGCTGGAACTGGACGATGGTGATTTTCTTGATCTTGACTGGACCGAATATTTTCCGGGTAAACCCACTGTTTTGATTTTGCATGGACTGGAGGGAAGTAGCGAATCCAATTATGCGGCGGGAATTTTGAAATCCTGCTCCGGTCAAAAGCTGAATGCCGTCCTGATGCATAGCCGGGGTTGTAGCGGTGAACCGAACCGTTTATTACGTCGATACCATGCGGGTAGTACCGACGATATGGCAAGGGTGGCAGAATTGATTTTAACACGCTGGCCAAACCAACCCTTATATGCGGTTGCCTATTCTCTGGGAGGCAATGCCTTGCTCAAGTGGTTGGGTGAGACGGGTAAAACGAATCCATTGGCAGGGGCAGTGGCGGTCTCGGTACCGTTCGATTTGTCCGCTTGTGCACGACGTATGGAGCACGGTTTTTCCAGATTTTACCAACACCATTTATTACAAAAGATGAAAGCGCTGGCGATTGAAAAACGAGAACTCATTAATGCACAGATGAGTTTTCCGGATCTGAACAAGATGAAAACCTTTACCGATTTTGATGATGTGTTGACAGCACCGGTACACGGCTTTGAGGGGGCGGCACACTATTATACAGCATCGAGCAGCAAGCAATTTTTGTCAGGGATTGAGAAACCAACATTGATTATCCAGGCTCTGGATGATCCGTTCATGTACGCACACAGCGTGCCTGACGAAAAACAATTATCAACCAGCACGACCTTGGAGTGGTCGTTACACGGTGGACATGTTGGATTTATTCACCAAGATAGAACGCGTCGATTCTGGTTAGAACACCGTATTCCGGAATGGATAGAGGATCAACTCAGAAGTTGAGCGTGATTATCCCAGGCAAATGTTTCATTACTTGCCAGTAGTTGTTGCGCCGCAACCGGCGTATGACTTGCTTCTATGTAGTGCAAAGCACCGTGTTGGGTGCTGACGATAAAACCGTTTTTATTGCTCACAATCCCGCACGCCTCAGCGATATTCAGGCTCCAGCTATGACGGTGTTGTTCCTGGTTCCAGAAAGTAACCTGGTTACCTTTCGGAGAGGTAACCGCCAATACTTTGCTAGTGTGATGCCAGGCAACATCGCCCATATAACCGTGCATGGCTTGGATGGCAGAGGGTTCGGATTCAAGCAAACGAAAATTTCCGGCAGGTGTTAACCAAGCCACTAATGATTCAGGCGTCGATTGATAGGCGTTGCCTTGATACTGCAATGCTGCAGCAATGCCATCGTCTGCACTAACGCTCAAGTGTCTGATACTCAGTAGATTGTCATTCAGACGAAACTCATCAATTTTATCTCCATTCTGCAAATCAATCAGCACCAGGCTTGGTGAGATCGAATCTTTGTTGAGTGTTCGATAACCGGTTTCCGGATGGGTGCGCATGCCGCCATTGGCAACCGCCAGCGTATTGCCATCTGCCAGCAACTGACAGTCATGTGGGCCGATGCCATAACAGGAATACTCACCGAGTGTTTGCAGGCTAACCCGATCACGAATTCCAATCACACCGATACCATCTTCATAGTTATTTTCGGTGGTCAGTATGACATTTTCATGGAGCACACCATGCCCGTAAAAGTGTCTATGTTTAGCTGCCTGTACGATCTGTGTTTGGCGGGATTGTTGGTCAATGACAAAGCAACGCGTTTCGGGTCGACGACCAAAGACAATAATACGTTGTTCATCAAGTAATACATCATGACCTCGAAAGGGCATGGAATAGGCGGCTTCAACGGTATTGTTTAGCTGTTGCACCAATAATTGATGACCGCCACTGTGGTCATAAGTGGCCGAGATTATAGTGTTAGTGCTATTTATGTCAGTGCTACTGCAGCTCAGCAATGGCGCCGTCGGCAGGGCGATTGACGTTTTAAGAAAATCGCGTCGCTTCATTAAAAATCTCCATCGGCATCAAACAGGGTCAACTGTAAACCGAAAGCATCGGCAAGGTCGTAGCGAATCAGCTTTGCAATCGCCAATGCAGCGCCGAAGTATTGATCAACTTCTTCAAAGTGCGGATAGCCGGTTCGTCGGTTAAACATATCTTTGGGTATACTGATCGAATTGATAATGGCAAATTGTGTTTCGAATTTATTAGCCAGTTCGGAATGTCCGGAATCGATTAATACATCCTCGAGACCATTGTTAAAAGCATTTTGTGCAAGATTCAGTGTGGCATCCGCGCTGACAAACCCCATACCACTGCGGAATGGTACTTCATTACGTCTACGCTGGGCCGAGGTTTCAACCGATTGATAAAGTTTGCTGAGCACCTGATCCACTACTTCCTGTTGAGAAGTATAGTGGTCACTGTTCTCATTGGCAGACAGTAGTGCTTCCCTGAAGTTGTTTTCTGGCGAGATCCAGGACTGTAACAAGTCAGCAGCTCTGACTTCAAGATCTTTGGCAACCATGACTAACAGTGAACATCGTTGTTGACCGGTTTCAGGGTTGGTGAATGATGCAGTAAATTGCATACTGTCCTGTTCGTAGTTGAACAGTAAGTATTCCAGGGTTGCAATACCCTGTGCGCCTATACCGGCTTCATCGATATCATCCAGTGTCAGTGGCCTCGATTTTGACAATTCTCTTTTGATTACTTTTGCTTTGGGAAAACGATAGTACATATGCAAATCACGATCATTTTCAACTGCAGGGCCAAATAGAAAAGCTTCTGTATGGTGCCAGTCATTGAGTAATTGAACCCAGCTAGCCCGTAAGCTCTGCAAGTTGTATTCGTCGGTGTTGTTAAGACAAAATTTTTCGCTACGACGTAACATTTGTAATGTACTCATATGCAGTCTGGTGTAGCTCGGAATGATTACCCGATCTGTGTAATCGGTTAACCAGATTTGCACTCGCTCACTATTGATATTCGTTGAAGTTGTCGAAATATCTTCTGATGGCTCGCTTACCGGTTGGCAAGCACTGAGCATCAACAACGATAGTAATAACAGCGAAAAATATTTCATTTATAACGAATCCAGAAAGGTTATCAGAGCCTGTCTTTCACTAACATCGAGCGACATATAAGCATCACGTGAAGCTTGAGCCTCACCACCGTGCCATAAAATAGCTTCTTGCAAATTTCGTGCTCGACCATCATGTAAAAAACGCGTGTGTTCATTGACTACTTTGGTCAAACCAATACCCCATAATGGCGGAGTACGCCATTCATTGCCATTGGCCAGAAAATCAGTGCGATTATCGGCCAGCCCTTCTCCCATGTCATGCAGTAATAAATCGGTAAAGGGTTGAATGGACTGATTTTCCAGCTCAGGAAAACCGGGTATATTGCCAGTGGTAAAAGTCGTTGTGTGACAGCCACTGCAATTGATCTTCTGAAACAATGACTCACCCAGCATTACCTCAGGATTATCGACGTCACGTCTGGCTGGTACAGCCAGTAGCTTGGCGTAAAAAATAACCATCTCGGCAATTTCATCGGAGATTTCAGGTTCGCCACCGTGCGGTGCTTTGAGACAAGCATTTTGTGTTGCTGTACAGTCGTTATTGTTGACCAAGGTTGATGTAATACCAATGTCGTGGGCGAAGGCGGTCATGGATTGTTGTGCCACATTCGGTTGACTGGCTTTCCAGCCAAAACGACCCATTACCGTTTGTTGTTTTACCCGATCCCACACCTGGTTACTACGACCGGAGATACCGTCACCATTTGTGTCAGCAGGATCAGCCAGGTCGAGTAAATCTTGTTCTTTAATTGCCTCTAACAGACCCAGACCAATCATGGGTTGGGCAACCCGTACCGAGGTTTGTAGTTGCGGGTGGAAAGTGCCATAGGCTGAATCGCTGAGTTCAAGCACCGGCTTTATCAGGCTGTACGGCTCACCATCAGGAAAGGCGCCTCGAATTTCTGTGTAGCTGAGTTGTGGCTGCGCTTCTGCTTTGACCCCCATGATGGCTCGCGGTTGTATTTGTCCTCCATACACCGGATCAGCTACGACGCCCGAGGTTTTCAGTTGTGCCTGATGATCGTCACTATCGTCTGCAGGAATACTGATTCTTACCAGTGCCGAGATAAAGTTCTCTTCATCATTAATAGGTGGGTGACCACGGCCGTCTTTAATATGACATCCCTGACAGGAATTGGTGTTAAATAATGGGCCCAGCCCGTCACGACTACCGGTAGAGGCTGGCGCAGTGACCCATGGTTGCCTGAAAAAGGCGTTGCCGATAAAAAAATTATCACGGCGGGTAATACTGGTGTTGGCTGCGGGTAAAGAGTAGGCGTTGGTGCTTTGATCAAAGACGGTGGTAGCACCACCGCTCAAACGTTTGTCTAGCGGTAGCTCATGAGTGGATTCCGGCTGGCAGGCGTAGAGCAAAGCAAAAATGGAAACGAATACGGGTAGTCGCAGCATGACTGAATCAAACGTTCGGTAGTGCCAAAGTTTTACTTAATGCTTCAATATATTTGGTTTGTTCTCGTAGTGCTTCAATAATATCTCTGATACGTGCATTTCCGGCTTGATTACCGTTAAGAATCTGTTGATCAAAATGTTCACCGGCTTCAACGGTGTTAACGAGGGCTTCTGATTTAGCCTTGGTATTCACAAGACTGTTGGCAAGCCGTTCGGCCAGTACAGGATCAGTGTCCAGTAGCAAGTCGTGCAAACTAGGGCCTTGTAATATTTCCCCATTGAGGCGTGTGTATCGTCCGAGGTAAATGTTTTCGATGCCGACAATGTTTTGATCGATATCATTATGGGTATTATCACTAAAGCAGGAGTGTTCGTCTTCCTGTGAGTGTGCCAGTAGTGCCACGTTCATACGCTCACCGGCTAGTTCTCCCAGACTAAAACTTCCAATCCCGAACACCATACGACGCAAGCCTTCGTCTGGGGTTGCTGAAAGTAGTTCAGCACGATAGTTGTTATCAAATTCTGTTGACCAATCATCGGTCATGTACTTCAGATCGGTCATCAAGACTGTCGTTGCTGCGCGTAAGTACTGGGCGCGGCGATCACAGTTGCCACCGGTGCATGCTGGTGTGTTGGAATAGTCGGTCCAGGGACGTCTGCCTTTATCCGTAGGCGATTGATTCAGGTCTTGTCCCCAGAGTAAAAATTCGATGGCGTGATAACCACTGGCAACATTCGCTTCAGAACCTCCTCGCTCATGATAGGCGCGCAGAGTTGAATCATTGATGTCTTCATTACTGGCAATGATGTTCGCCTGTGCAAATTGATTGGCTTCAGTAAAGTCATAGTTGTTCTGGTTAACGTAATCAATCAGACCCTCATCCAATGGCCAGGCATTGACTTGTCCTTCCCACTCATCAACATTGGGATTGCCGAATCGGAAGGCTTCACTTTGGCCATAGACCAGGCGCGCGTCCAGCCAGGCATCTTTTGCTTGCTGGTGGGTGGCTGCTGAAGGGCTCTCAATCAAGGCTTCGACTTTCTCACGCAAAACAATCACGCTATGCAGGCTGTCATTATAAATCGCGTGGGCCATATCGGCGTAATGGGTAACCACTGCCTCACGATCAACAGAGGAGTCGGTTGCATTAGTAGATGGTGCGTTACCGGATTGTTCACACGCGACCAGAGTGAAGAGCAACAACATCAACCATGAACGAAACAACATAGGTATTATCCGAGCTACAGATGAGAATGATTCTCATTATAAGCAAAAGAGGGGATCGAACAAGTTAAGGCTTTTCTATTGTGTGAAATACACCAGATTTTGAGGCCGATAATGAACCTTTATGCTGGTGCCTTTTTGATAGTCCACATCGCCCATGGCAGTCAGCATGAACGGCTTATCGCCGGCTTTGATTCTATAGCGAGTAAAATCACCGGCAAATGAACGGCCCATCACGGTTGCCTGATACCGGCTGTTTTCATCAACCACCAGATCATGAGATCTGACCAGACATTCAATGTTGGTACCTGCTGTCAGACTGTGTTGTCCGAGATCAATCAACCCAAAAATAGTATCTGCTTGACCATCAGCTGTGACAGTACCATCAAGCCAATGGCCGCGAGTAATAAAACTGGCGACCGTTTTGTTCGCGGGTGAAGCATGAATTGTATTGGCGTTGTCCCATTGCATTATGCTGCCACTATCCATCACACCGATATTGTCTGCCACAGTGAACGCTTCGCGTTGGTCGTGGGTAACCAGCAAGCTGGTGATTTTTTCCAGACGTAAAATGTTGGCCACTTCATACGCCAGTTTTCTGCGATGGTGTGTGTCCAGGCTGGAAAATGGTTCG
>CALIRD010000040.1 GCA_938042355.1 uncultured Thiotrichales bacterium | reverse complement strand
GTGGCATGACAATCATCGAAGTGCACTATTGCATTGTATTTATCTGCCAGCTCACAAATTTTATCGAGCTGCGCGATATAACCATCCATCGAAAACACACCATCGCTGGTAATCAGCTTGAAACGGGCACCCTCTTGATCGGCCTGTTGCAGTTTTGTCTCCAGATCATTCATGTCATTATTTTTGTAGCGGTATCTGGACGCTTTGCACAAACGAATACCATCAATGATGCTGGCGTGGTTCAATTCATCAGAAATCACGGCATCTTTCTCGGTAAGCAAGGTTTCAAACAATCCACCGTTGGCGTCAAAACATGAAGGATACAAAATGGTGTCTTCCATCATCAGAAAGTCACTCAGTTTTTGCTCAAGCTCTTTATGCAAGGTTTGTGTGCCGCAGATAAAACGTACTGAAGCCATGCCATAGCCCCACTGTTGCAAACCTTGTTCAGCGGCTTTTTGAATTTCAGGGTGTTGTGCCAGACCCAGATAGTTATTGGCACAGAGGTTTAATAGACCAGATTTTTCACCCACACCGATTCGCGAGCTTTGCGGGGTATTGATCTCTCTTTCGTTACGTAGCAACCCGGCAGCGTCTATCTCGGCCAGCTCGTTACTCAAGTGTTCCTGAAACTGCTCATACATAGCTAACTCTCTTGTTAATCTCTAATCCCAACTTAGAATGACTTTGCTGGCTTCACCGGCATTCATCAAATCAAAGCCCTGTTGAAACTCTGTATACGGCAAGCGATGCGTGATGACTCTTGAGATATCCAGACCGTTTTCAATCATGACCGACATTTTGTACCAGGTCTCATACATTTCTCGACCATAAATACCTTTCAAGGTAAGCATGTTGAATACCACCAGGTTCCAGTCGATGGCGACTTCTTCACTGGGAATCCCCAGAATGGATACTTTACCGCCATGGCACATGCTGGAAAGTAAATCACGAAAGGCAGACGGATTACCGGACATCTCAAGACCCACATCAAATCCTTCGCTCATACCCAATTCTTGCATAACATCTTTGATTGATTCATCAGTAACATCAACGACGCGAGTTGCACCCAGTGTGCTGGCCAGTTGCAGACGTTTGGGATTTACATCGGTGACTACTACATGACGTGCTCCGCCATGTTTACAGACCGCCGCTGCCATAACACCTATCGGGCCAGCTCCGGTGATCAGGACATCCTCGCCCAGTAAGTCGTATTGCAGGGCTGTGTGCACCGCATTACCCAACGGATCAAACAAGGAAGCAATGTCCAGATCTATGCCCTCGCGATGTTCCCAGACATTCGACATGGGCAAACTCATATACTCGGCAAATGAACCAGCTCGATCAACCCCGACACCACTGGTATCGGCACACAAATGCCGCCTGCCTGCCATACAGTTGCGACAACGACCGCAAACAACGTGGCCCTCACCCGAAACAATTTGTCCGGGCTTGAAATCATTAACGTTACTACCCACATCGACGATTTCACCCACAAATTCATGACCGACGGTCATTGGCACCGGGATCGTTTTTTGTGCCCAGCTATCCCAATTGTAGATGTGCATATCGGTACCACAAATCGCCGTACGTTTGACTTTGATCAGCACGTCATTGATACCGACTTCAGGTTGATCTACCTCTTCAAGCCACAGGCCGGGTTTTGCTTCCTTTTTTACCAGCGCTTTCATCTGCTACTGCCAGAAATTGTTGTTAGATAAGTAATATACAGCGAACCACTCTGCAAGCGCTAAGGAATTACGAATCAAACTCCGAATAACACATCACCCGGAGCCTCGCAGACAAAATAATATAATTTTGACGATCCAGTGTTGTTTTTTTGTACCCCCGGACATCTCTGGAAGCACTACTCGAGATTTGGTGTTGAGCGCATAAACCAAAACCTACACTGTGAGATTGTGCAGACGGAGATAACCGATGACGATTCGCCTGGTAATACTCATTTCGATTTCATTATTCCTGACCGGGTGTAGCGTACTTGGTTACAACCCTGACCGAGAAAAAACTACCTCGAGTAGTCTGGTCGATTATTTATATCCAGAGGGCACAGTCAGGATCACTCATGAAGATGATGTCCCTGTGATCAAGCTGCCCGTTAATGTTGGCATTGTTTTTGTGCCATCAAATAACTGGCGTACGGTACTGGATGAAAAAACACAAATGATATTATTGAGAAAAGTTAAAAGCCGATTTGAAGAACATAGTTACGTGAATCGCATTGCAATAATTCCATCAATTTATCTCAAACAAGGAAAGGGTTTCACCACCTTGAATCAAGTCGCCAGAATGCATGACGTAGAAGTAATGGCGCTGGTTTCGTACGACCAACTGTTACGAAATTATGAGAAGGAAGCCTCGCTTTTATACTGGACTATCGTTGGTATGTATTTAGTGCAAGGCAATGAAAATACCACACGGACTTTCGTTGATACGGCTGTCTTCGATGTTCACTCGCAAACCTTATTATTCAGGGCTCCGGGAGCCAGTCAGTCAAGAGATCGCACTACTGCGATTGAACTGAGAGAAATATCAGATCAAAAAGCGCTCGATGGTTTTGAAAATGCATTTACCAATATGACCAGCAATCTTGAGACCGAGCTCGAGCATTTTACGAAACGAGTGAGAGAAGAAAAAGTCATCAAGATTGAACACAAGCCGGGATATTCGGGTGGTTCGCTACACTGGTACTTGCTATGCGGTTTGTTCTTGTTGTGTATCAATCAACGATATAGCTTGAAATGAAATCAGGATAGCTCAGTCATTTCTGATTATAATGTCGTAAAGTCACATTACAGGAGTGAGCAACATGACCTTGCGCATCAACAGCGAAGCACCCAACTTTACTGCCCAAACAACTCAGGGAGACATTGATTTTCATAACTGGTTAGGAGATGGCTGGGGCGTGCTGTTTTCACACCCGAAAGATTTTACGCCGGTGTGTACTACTGAGCTTGGATACATGGCTGGACTCGAGCCTGAATTCGCCAAACGTAATTGCAAAATAATCGGCCTGAGTATTGATCCGGTTGAAAACCATGCCAATTGGGCCAATGACATCGAAGAAACCCAGGGTCATGCGGTCAAGTATCCCATGATTGGTGACACCGATTTGAAGGTTGCCAAACTCTATAACATGCTGCCACAGGACGAAGAAGCGAGTGATGGTCGGACTGCCATGACCAACGCCACGGTACGCTCTGTATTCATCATTGGTCCGGATAAAAAAATTAAACTGATGATGACCTACCCGATGACTACAGGCAGAAATTTCGACGAAATCTTGCGTGTATTGGACTCCATGCAGCTCACGGCACAACACAAAGTGGCAACTCCGGTTAACTGGCGTCATGGTGAAGATGTGATTATTACGCCGGCAGTATCTGACGACGAAGCCAAAGACTTGTTTCCTGGCTATACGACGATCAAGCCCTATTTACGAACGACCAAACAACCGGGTTAATTTCCTGCGGTCAGTAAAATAGGCACCACGAATATCGAGATTAATGATACGACGGTTATTCCTACGACGTTCAACCAGAAGCCGGCTTTTGCCATTTGGGGTATGGTAATCACACCTGCGCCATAAACGATTGCGTTTGGCGGCGTAGCAACCGGCAACATAAAGGCACAACTGGCCGCCAACGCTACTGGCACAATTAAGGTGACCGGATCAAGCCCGGCTGAAACCGCCACTGCACCGATGATCGGAAAGAAAGTGGCCGCCACCGCCAGGTTGCCAGTTAGCTCGGTCATAAAAATGATGATGGATGCGACCACGACGACTAATAAGGCCACCTTAACGATACCCATTGACGTCACCCAGTTACCGACGGCTTCTGCCAGACCGCTATAACCAACCGCGGCAGCCAGTGCCAGACCACCACCAAATAAAATAAGAATTCCCCATGGCAGTCGGCGTGTGTCTTGCCATTCCAGCAAACGTTCGCCGGCTTTTGATGGAGCAGGAATCAAAAACAATGACAGCCCGGCCAGCATAGCAATACCGGTGTCACTGAGTTTGCTTAGCCCGGGCAGGTTATCGAGCAGAGGACGGAATGCCCAACTCATCGCAGTAATAAAGAAAATACAGGCGATCATTTTTTCTTCGCGCGTCATTGAACCTAACGATGACTGCATTTCGACCAGAGTTTGACGTGCATCCTTCGTTGAGAAATTTACCCTGAATAGCACCCGGGTAAGAATCAACCAGGCTAGTGGCAACATGACACAGGTAACCGGTAAACC
>CALIRD010000039.1 GCA_938042355.1 uncultured Thiotrichales bacterium | reverse complement strand
AGCTGGTTCATATCAGCGTCAACATGGTGTCGCCAACTTTGACAGCATCACCTACCGCGACGGTGACGTCACCCACGGTGCCATCACGAGTAGCGCTAACATTGGTTTCCATTTTCATGGCTTCCAATATCAGGATCGTTTCACCTTTGCTCACTGTCTGGCCTGATTTGATATTGACTTTGAAGATATTGCCAGCCAGTGGGGCGCCAATTTTTTCAGCAGTACTGTTACTGGCAGCAGATGCTGCAGGTGCGGCAGCAGTTGTCGCTGAAGATCCAACCGGGACCAGACCGGTTATATCACCGCCATCGCTCACCGTAACCGTGTAGGAGTCGCCAGCTACATTGACGGTGTAAATTTCTTCACCGGTCTCAGTAGTGGCTGCGCTTGATTCTTTACCGGTTGGGACAGGTTCAAAGGCGTCAGGGTTGTTTCTATTTTCCAGAAACTTCAAGCCAATTTGTGGGAAGAGGGCGTAGGTGAGTACATCATCAATTTCACCTTCCCCTTTGGTCAACGTGATATTGTGCTCCTTGATTTTCCCCATCAGTTCCCGACGCAGCGATTCGAGCTCGGGTTCTATCTGGTCGGCGGGTCGGCAAGTGATTGCCTCGGCACCTTCCAGAACTTTTTCTTGCAACTCGCTATACACGGGTGCCGGGGTGGCACCATATTCACCTTTAAGTACACCGGCGGTTTCTTTGGTGATGTTACTATAGCGTTCACCGGTTAATACATTCAGAACGGACTGGGTGCCGACAATTTGTGAGGTGGGGGTAACCAGCGGAATGTAACCCAGGTCTTTACGTACGCGAGGAATTTCAGCCAGTACCTCATCGAATTTATCTTCGGCTTGCTGGTCGCGTAACTGATTTTCCATATTGGTCAGCATGCCGCCCGGCACTTGTGCGATCAGTATGCGTGAGTCTACACCGCGTAATGAGCCTTCGAACTTGCGATACTTCTTGCGCACTTCGCGGAAGTAGGTGGCGATCTCTTCCAGTTTTTTGAGGTCGAGTCCACTGTCGTATTCAGTGCCTTCCAGTGTGGCTACCAGAGACTCGGTAGCGCTGTGTCCGTAAGTCATGGACATGGATGAGATAGAGGTATCTATATTATCAGCGCCCGCTTCAATGCACTTCACCGCGGTTGCAGTGGACAATCCGGTAGTCGCATGACAATGCATGTGAATGGGTATGGAGCAGGATTTCTTGAGTGCCTTGACCAGATCGTAGCCATCATAAGGTTTGAGCAGTCCCGCCATGTCTTTGATGCAAATGGAATGAGCACCCATACTCTCGATATTTTTCGCCATTTCAATCCAGGTATCAAGCGTATGTACCGGGCTTTGGGTATACGAGAGCGTGCCTTGTGCATGTTTACCAACTTTGCGCACCATTTTCATGGAATGTTCAATATTGCGCATGTCGTTCATGGCATCAAATACTCTGAAAACATCAACGCCATTTATCGCCGAGCGTTCAACAAACTTTTCTACAACATCATCTGCGTAATGCCGATAGCCGAGGATGTTCTGCCCTCGAAATAACATTTGCATTGGTGTCTTTGGCATGGCCTTTTTAAGTTCGCGAATGCGCTCCCACGGATCTTCACCAAGATAACGTATGCAAGAATCAAAAATTGCTCCGCCCCAGGTTTCGAGTGACCAGTAGCCAATCTCATCAAGTTTGCTGGCAATAGGTAGCATGTCATCGATGCGCATGCGTGTAGCTAGCAGAGATTGATGGGCATCGCGTAGCACGACGTCGGTGATTCCAATTGATTTAGTTGCTTTCATTGTTTCTTATCTTGGTTATTTTTGCTGGCGGTGTTGATCGATAGCGGCTTGAAGTATAGGAAGTATCTTGGCGTTATCAGACATGGTGTTGTTAGCAGATGTCGAAGGCTCGATGTTTTCTTGCTGAGGAAAAAAGCGATTCAGTAGCAATGACATAGCTGACATGGCAACAATGA
The DNA here is from genome assembly GCA_938042355.1 of uncultured Thiotrichales bacterium. GTDB lineage: Bacteria > Pseudomonadota > Gammaproteobacteria > CAZUMV01 > CAZUMV01 > CALIRD01. The sequence goes on along the minus strand of CALIRD010000039.1, from coordinate 18,078 downwards.
GTGTGCACAGAAAAACAAATACCGTTCCGATGCCATACACCATGAGTAATGTGCCCTGATTAATTATATCCATGTAGTTCTACCTGTTTGTTGGCTACTTGTTCGCCTAACAAGTGCTTCTCTCATTCTCATGATAGTAAATAGACTGAGTTAATCACAATAAAAAGATTAAATGCGGTGTATTTGAAAACAGAATGTCTATTTTTGTTTGATACAGTGCTTGTTCTATGCCCATGTTGCTACATCTGCTCCATCGCATATTTTTTATTGCCCGATCCTTTGTATTTTTTTCGTGGATGTTTCATTTAGTGTGAACTGAAAGAAAATGCCTCAAGAAACGGAATGTATGTTTCTGTTGTCGTTCTCAATTAATTTCTTGAGCTAATTTGGTAACAGTATGGATGCCATGTATGCTGCCGTCTTCGTTGACTGTATAATATTTTTCATTGTGTCGGTAGATGGGTCCACATTTAGTTTGATTGACCATGGTTGGTAGCCCGGACTCTATAACCACACAGCGAGCATTCTCAGTAACAAACCACTTGCCTGTCACTGTTCCTGATTCCTGTGAGTTGCTCCAGACGCTTATAAATTTCCCGTCCGAGTGCCACTGATTGTTGGCTGTTGTATTCAAGCTGTCCTGGACTTGTGCCTGATCTCTTACATCATAAAAGGCTTGTTTAATTTGTGCTCCTGACAGTGGTTTAAAGTTGACCGGTATTTGATTGGGCACTGCGTGATTAAGACAGCCCGATAACCAGAAACCCTGGCTTGCACAAATCAATAAACGAATCAGTAGTTGCATTACCAGGGGAGTTTTTTCTGCTCATCAATTGCGGCTAAAGTTTTATTGGTACAGGATGGTGCATCTAGACATGCAAGCATCAGACTGGCCAGTTCAATTCGGTCTATGTACCCGAAAGCTTTGGGATCTTCCGAGAGCAGGCCTGCGCCGGTAGCGGGGTCGCTGCCAAGGCCGCCGGGTCTGATTATGATGTAGTCAAGTCCGCTGGCCTTTAAATAGTCTTCAGCCTGAGTTTTTAGTGGTAATACACCGCGCAGAAAATAACTGGGTAGTCGGGGCAATGTGTCTTTGCTATCACCCGCACCAATGGTGCTGATGAACATCATTTTTGGCACGTTGGCCGCTTTGGCCGCATCAATGATATTTTTATTTCCGGTAAAGTCTACCGGTGGGTCGCAACTAAAACAGCCCACTGTACTCATTACCGCACGAAACGGCTGACTGGCAAAGGCGGCTTGAATACTTGTGATATCCATTGCATCACCTTGTAAAATTTCAGCTCCCAGAGCTTCAAGCTCGGCTACATCCGAACTAGGGCGAACAAAGGCGACTATTTTTTCGCCGCGCGCACTGAGTTGTTTGGCAAATTCAAGCCCGGTATTTCGGGTTGCTCCAAATAGTAAAACTGGAGCCTGATCGGTTAATGTGGTTGAACTGGTGCCCGGCGAAAAACGACTATCCGGTATTTTTGCCAGTGATGAGAAATATATGTAGCTAGCTGCGAACAAGACAAGCAGCAGCAAGGCGCCAAATAGCCGTAACAGGATGCGCATTTTCAGTTCTCTCCAGATCGTTCAACGAGTGTTTAGTGTAGCATTTAGCCAGTCTACCGGAGAAGCGTTGGGTATTAATTTAAGGAGCATTTCGTTTAGCTGGAAAGTACTTTCGAAGATCTGGTTATGTATGTTCAGGTCGATCAATATAATGCAGTTTATGCATTGGAATCCGGCCATGAATAACGCAATATGGTCAGTCAAATTGACGGTTAACGATTAAAGAGAGCAGATGAGAGATTTTACAGAAGAACAGGTGATGTTCAGAGAGGCTTTTCGCAAGTTTCTTGAGCAAGAAGTGGCGCCTCATATGCCACGCTATCGTGAGCAGGGCATTGTCGATCGCGAAATTTTCAAAAAAGCCGGTGATCAGGGGTTTTTAATGATCTGGCCAGATGAGAAATACGGTGGTATGGGTGATTCTGATTTTCGTTATGAACAAATCATCATAGAAGAGACCGGCAGGGCACATTGTTTTGATTGGTTTAATACCTTACACAGTCGACTGGTTGGACCCTATATAGATCGGTTTGGTACTGAAGAACAAAAGCAGCGCTTTCTTCCCGAGTGTGTTTCTGGAGATAAAGTGTTAGCTGTTGGTATGTCTGAGCCGGATGCCGGAAGTGATCTGGCAGGTATCCGTACGGTAGCGGTCGACAAGGGTGATCATTTTTTAGTGAATGGTTCCAAAACCTATATTTCAAACGGGATTAATGCCGATTATGTGGTTACGGCGGCCAAGCTCGACGGTCAGGAAAGTCGTCATGCCATGGTGCTGTTGATAATAGAGCGCGGTATGGAAGGGTTTGAGCGCGGACGGAATCTCGACAAGATGGGACTGAAAGGCCAAGACACGGCGGAGTTGTTTTTTAAGGATGTAAAAGTACCCAAAGAAAACGTACTAGGCACTCCTGGCAAGGGGTTTCATTATTTGATGGAGGGGCTGGCTGAGGAACGACTTATCGGCGCAGTAGGCTATTACGCCTCTGCCAGAGCTGCGTTTAAAGTCACCCGTGAGTTTGTATTACAACGTAAAGCCTTTGGTAAACGTATCGCCGATTTTCAAAATACGCAATTCAAGTTGGCAGAGGCTGAAACCCGAATCAATATCCTTGGGGTGTATCTTGACCATCTGGTGGCGCTGCACAACAAAGGTGAGCTGAGTGCAGGTTTGGCAGCGCGGGGTAAGTTGGAGGCGAGTGAAGCTGAATGGCAGATGGTTGACCTGGGCGTGCAGTTACACGGCGGCGCTGGTTATATGGAAGAGTATGATATTTGCCGGATGTTTCTGGATGCACGAGTGAGTCGTATTTATGCGGGTAGCTCTGAAATTATGAAGCTTATTATTAGTCGCGAAATACTCGACGATAACTACCGCTGGGATTACTAGGAAGAAAATTCATGAAAGCAATGCAGATAAAAAAATCGGGTGGGCTTGATAACCTAACGTTAGTCGATGTTGATCCGTCAGAACCCAAAGCTGATGAGGTGCGCGTTCGCTGGCATGCAACCTCCTTGAATTATCATGACTATCTAGTAGCTGCCGGTGCAATACCCGTAGACGATGATCGGGTGCCAATGTCAGATGGTGCTGGAGTTATTGAAGCCGTTGGGGAAAATGTTACGCAATGGCAAACTGGTGACAAGGTGATGTCGTTATTTTTTCCTGACTGGCTGGATGGTGAAGCTACTGCGGTGGGAACTTCAATGATTGCTGGTGAAAATATCGATGGTTTTGCTCAGGAGTATTCGTGTGTATCTGAGCAGTCACTGACGGCTATACCCGATGGTTATACGTTTGCTGAAGCGGCCAGTTTGCCCTGTGCCGCACTGACTGCCTGGCGGGGTTTGATCGTAGAGGGTGGTTTAAAAGCAGGTGACAAGGTTTTAGTTGAAGGTAGTGGGGGTGTTTCTATTTTTGGTTTACAACTGGCCAAAGCAGCAGGAGCAACTGTCTATGCAACCACTTCCAGTGATGAAAAAGCATCCAGATTGAAAGAACTTGGCGCTGACTCCGTGATTAATTACAAGGAAGATGAATGCTGGGGGCGAACTATCAACAAAATGACAGGTGGCGTTGATCATGTGCTGGATGTGGGTGGTCCCAGTACATTGCCACAATCTATCGAGGCCATTGGCTATGGTGGCAGGATATCACTGCTGGGTGTGCTGGGTGGTCGTGATGCGACCATTGTTTTGCCGAAAGTGTTTTTCAAACATGCGTACCTACATGGAATTGCTGTTGGCTCTCGGCGCATGCAGCAAGAGATGGTCAGCGCGATAGATGTAGCTGGTTTCAAGCCCGTTTTAGATCAGGGTTTTGCGCTGGAAAATCTTGCTGATGCCTTTCGCTATCAAGAGACCGGTCAACACTTTGGGAAAATAGTGGTCGAGTATTAGCGGCAGCTCAGCTTTTGTTGTTTTCGATGCCTTCTGCCAAGGCAGACAAACACAGATCAACATGTCGCTCAGTGCATGAAGAGCCCATCAGGCCAATACGCCAGATTTTTCCTGCCATCGGGCCTAGCCCCGCACCAATCTCGAGATTATGCTGTTCCAGCAGATGGCTGCGTACGCCTGCCTCATTAACACCTTCGGGAACCTTTATCGCATTGAGTTCGGGCAGGCGATATTCTTCATCAACGACGTACTCCAGCCCTAGCTGCTGCAGACCATCACGCAGTTTGGCGTAGTTACTGGCATGTCGTGCCCACGAATTTTCCAGACCTTCGCTATGTAATTGTGTTAACGCGGCATGCAGCGCGTAGAGTGTGTTGACCGGTGCGGTATGGTGATACGCGCGCTTGGCGCCCGCGCCCCAGTAACCTGTCAGTAGATTCAAGTCTAGAAACCAACTCTGCGGGTCATGCTTGCGTTTTTTGACGCGATGCATTGCTGCAGCATTAAATGATACTGGAGAAAGGCCCGGGGGTGCGGAGAGACACTTTTGTGTGCCGGAGTAAATTGCATCGATACCCCAGTCATCAACACGTAATTCTATACCTCCCAGTGAGGTTACAGCATCCACGATTGAGAGGCAGTTGTATTTATTGGCCAAAGCAGCCAGTGCTTGTGCATCAGAGCGAACTCCGGTTGACGTTTCAGCGTGGACAAATGCCAGGGCGACGGTATCGGGGTTTTCTTTGAGCGCAGATTCAATTTTATCTGGATCTACCGGTGTGCCCCATTCAAATTCCAGCGCTATTGGCACAGCTCCACAGCGCTTGGCATTTTCAACCATACGCATACCGAATACACCATTAATGGCAATAACCACTTTATCACCAGCTTCCAGGAGGTTAACGAAGGCGCATTCCATGCCGGCTGATCCAGGAGCGGATATCGGTAAGGTGACTGCATTCTCTGTCAGAAATGTTTTTCTGAGGAGGGTGTTTACTTCATCCATGAAGCTGACAAATTCGGGATCGAGATGTCCGATACAGGGTTGAGCCATTGCCTGTAAAACTTCAGGACTGACATCGGATGGACCCGGGCCCATTAGAATTCGTTGTGGAAGCATCTAGATAATTCTCTGATTCGTTAGTCACTAATGTCATTGGACGTCAGGGTTATTACCACGATGTCCGCATAAAAAGCTTTATACTGTCACTATCATATCAGCACTTAATGGTGTTCATAATAATGATCGTAAATACTGACAATGAAGATTTGCAAAGCCTCAAAGATATGATTAACAGGCAGCAGAATATGCCCGGGATTTCGCTAGCATCCGGGTTTTACCGTTCACCGTTAATCTATCAAAAGGAGCTGCAACAGATCTTGTTCAAGAGTTGGATATTCGCAGCCCATATCTCCGAGATTCCGGAGCCTGGTGATTATGTGTTGTTCGATATCGGTGAAGATTCGATCATTATCTCGCATGATGATCAGGGGGAGATTCGTGCACTACACAATATTTGTCGCCACCGTGGTTCACGTGTGTGTCGTCACGAGTCAGGCAATAGTAAAACCTTTGTCTGTCCTTACCATGGCTGGGTGTATGCAAATGATGGTTCCTTACGTACTCCGAGAGCGTCAGAAGCCTACGTTGATTTTGACAAAGCCGAATATGGGCTGAAAACAGTTGCGGTGCAGCAGTACATGGGGTTGATATTTATTAATATCAATACCGAGGCTGAGTCTTTTGTGCCGGCACTGGATTTAATTGCCAAGCCTCTGGGTTCCTATGATCTTGCTAATGCCAGAATAGCGCATCAAAAAACATATACAGTCGATGCTAACTGGAAACTTTGTCTTGAAAATTATCTGGAGTGTTATCACTGCGCCAGCTCACATAAATATTACTCGCGTTCACACAGCCTGAAAGAAACGAGTGAGAAAACTGAGCCACTCAATCGCGCAATGTTAGCGCGTGCCGAGCAAATAACGGGAGTAACCGGTATCGGCGAACAACTTTACATGGTTTATGAGCAAGCGTTGAGTTTTGGTGGTTGTGTCAGTCATATGCGTTACGCCTTGTATGATGGTTATGAAACGGGTAGTGAAGATGGAAAAGCACTTGCCCCTTTGATGGGCTCGATGCAGGGGTATGACGGTGGAGCGGGAGATTTTCAATTGGGTCCGGTTACGTTTATGTTGAACTATCCAGACCATTGCGTTTTATATCGTTTTATTCCCAAAGGTCTGAAGAAAACTGAAATGAAGGTGGTCTGGTTTGTTCAAGGGGATGCGCAGGAGGAGGTTGATTATAATCTCGAACGCTTGACCTGGCTTTGGCATGAGACAACGCTGGAGGATGAGTACATAGTAAAGAGAAACAGCGCCGGGGTTAATTCCATGTTCTACACGCCGGGCCCTTATCATCCTGAATATGAAGAACTGTGCATGAAGTTTGTTTCCTGGTATTTAAAGTGTCTCGAGAGAAGTTTTTCCTGATGATTTCCCAGTCAATTAGACGTTACACTATGCGATATTAATTGATTAGTGAGCTCACTCTTGAATACAGCCTATTACCTGACGCTTTCCTGTAATGATCAACCCGGTATCGTGGCGGCGGTCACGACTGCTTTATATGAAGCGGGTGCCAACATCGTTGAAGCTCAACAATTTGATGATGTAGAGCAAGGCGTATTTTTTATGCGCGTTGAATTTACTGTAGCAGGGGAAACGCTCGGGAATGAGTTACTTGAAGAGCATTTACTACCGGTAAAAACCAAGTTTTCTATGCGATCCACCTTGCGCCTTAAGTCACACAGGCAGCGGGTCTTGATCATGGTGTCAAAGCTGGATCATTGCCTGGTTGATTTACTTTATCGTAACAGTATTGGCGAGCTGGCCATGGATGTTGTAGCCGTCGTGTCTAACCATCCCAGAGAATCGGTTGATACCAGTATGCTGGGTGATATACCGTTTCATCATTTGCCGATTACTAAATCCAGCAAGCTCAAACAGGAGGCGCTACTTAAACAGGTTATTGATGAGAGTGGTACAGAGCTCGTGATTTTGGCAAGGTATATGCAAATATTGTCAGCAGAAATGACCGCCTATCTCGAAGGCCGTTGCATAAATATCCATCATAGTTTTTTACCCGGTTTCAAAGGCGGTCGTCCCTATCATCAGGCCTATAACAGGGGTGTAAAAATGATTGGTGCTACAGCACACTACGTGAATTCAGATCTCGATGAAGGGCCAATTATTGTTCAGGATGTTGAAACGGTCAGTCATAGCGATACGCCCCGAAGTCTGGAGCGTAAAGGTCGGGATATCGAACGTCGAGTACTCGCGAGAGCAGTGCATTATCACCTGGAAGACCGAGTGTTATTGAATCATAACAAGACAGTAGTGTTCAAAGACTAATTGAAAATCGTGTCTGGTTATGAGTTAAGTTAGAATACCACCCATTGAGTGAAATTTAGTTTCGTAATACTCCTCTATTCCTTCTTTGCCACCTTCAGAACCAATACCGGATTGCTTCCAACCACCAAACGGAGCAACCTCGGTTGAGAACACGCCAGAGTTTGAACACACAATTCCATAGTCAAGGTTTTCAGACATACGCATCACACGACCAACGTCGCGGGTAAAGAAATAAGCAGCCAGTCCATACTCGGTATCATTGGCTCTTGTTGTTACTTCCTCTTCGGTTTCGAATTCTTGTACTGCTGCAATTGGTCCAAATATTTCTTCGTTTGCCAGTTTCATGGCAGGTGATACATTGTTTATCAGGGTTGGCTCAAAAAATGTATGGCCTAATTCATGGCGGTTTCCACCAACTAATACTTCCGCACCCTGTTTAACCGCGTCATTCATTAACACTTCCATTTCTTTGACGGCAGAGTCGCTTACCAGAGGGCCGATGATAGTATCTTCTGCAAAGCCATTGCCCACTTGTAGCTGTTCAATTGCTAGTTTCAGCTTTGCCGTGAACTCCTTGGCAACAGAACTTTGTACATAAATACGATTGGTGCAAACACAGGTCTGTCCACAGTTCCGAAATTTGGTTGCGATGCAATCATTGACGGCTGCTTCAAGATCAGCATCATCAAATACTATAAATGGTGCATTGCCACCTAACTCCAGTGAAATTTTCTTTACTGTTGTCGCACACTGAGTCATAAGTATTTTTCCAACCGGAGTTGAGCCGGTAAAGGTAAATTTCGCAATAGCTTTATGTTGTGTTAAGACCAATCCAATATCTTTGCTGTTTGTGCCGACCACGACATTGATAACACCTGGGGGTATACCTGCTCTGTCGGCAAGTTCACATAACGCCAGTGCAGAGAGGGGTGTTTCGGTAGCTGGTTTGATCACGATAGTGCATCCAGCTGCCAAGGCTGGACCAGCTTTGCGAGCTATCATGGCGTTTGGAAAATTCCATGGCGTTATACATCCCACCACACCTACGGCTTGCTTATAGGTTTGCAGGCGTCGGTCAGCTGCGATAGTGGGGATGGTATTGCCCATGCTGCGCTTACACTCTTCGGCGTAGTATTCGATAAAACCTGCGCCGTATTGAACTTCAGCAACAGCTTCTGCTAGAGGTTTCCCTTGTTCTGCAGTCATGATTGCACCAAGGTCATTGGCATGCTCTTGCATGAGATTAAACCATTTGCGTAGTAGCACAGAGCGATCTTTTGCCGTTGTTTTACTCCAGCTTTTGAATGCTGTGTTAGCCGCCTCAACAGCAGTGATCGCATCGGCTGCATTGCCATTGGCTATAGTAATAATGTCCTCGCTGGTTGCAGGATTATCTATCTCAATAGTGCCAGCGCCTCCATCTACCCACTTTCCGTCGATATAGTTTTTGGCTTTTAGTAATGAAGAATCATTGAGTTTTGGTACGTTCATGGATGTTTGGTGTTCTGAAGTTGATGATGTGGCAACCAGGATTAGATCCATAGTCGATGACTAAATATTGTTAAATTTATTTTAGCCTGATTCATTTGAAATGCGTAGACATAGTTTTAGCCATTACTGCAGGCATGCGGCTTATGGGCAAAAAAACTTTAGCTGCGACTAACTGTTGGGTTACGTACAACTGTGATGCAGTTCTAACCTGTGATGGCTACTGATTCACACTTTAAGCGAGTCTGAATCTACCGTTAAACAGGGCTTAATTACCACTGGTTTTACGACTATTGAGCTACGTCACATCCTGGTAATCGGGACACAGTTATTTACTTTACTCGCATCGATCAACTCGACTATAAAGATTCCACGCCAATTAAATGGCGGGCTAATTTGAGGTAAAAAAAATGTCTGATGAATTTGAAAATGAGTGGTCTGAAGAAGAGCAACGCGTAGATGAATTGCTTGAAAAAGTTCAGCCTAAAAAAATGACCAGTATTGAAGCGCGCAAGAAGATTGAACAGTTGCGTGAGCGCCTGGCATTGAAAGAAAGTGAATCTGATCCCTTAATGGATACACTGATCTTTTAATTCTCGCGGGTACTTGTTGATATAACTTCTGGCGATGTATGTCGGCAGAAACTTACAGCCATGAATTGAGGCTGTGACAGCCGAAAGGCTTGAAATATCGGGCAGAGTCACCATATATTCAATATGGGGCTAGCCTTAGCATGAATCCTTGCTAACATAGAGCTCTAACCTATTTAACGGAGGTCAGTTCTATGAGTTTTGGATGGATCGCTATCATTTTGCTAATCGCACTTACGTTCTACGTATTTTCCCTTTATAACGGTCTGGTTTCCAAGCGTAACCAGTATAAAAATGCCTTTGCACAAATCGATGTGCAGATGACTCGTCGTTATGACCTGATTCCTAACCTGGTTGATACTGCCAAGGGCTACCTCAAACACGAGAAACAGACTCTTGAAGATGTGATCAACGCTCGCAATGCGGCGGTTACTGGTCTGTCCAATGCTGCCAAAGATCCTTCCAATGCCGAAAACATGAAGCAGCTTGCCAGTGCCGAGCAGGGCGTGAGTGGTGCACTGGGTCGATTGTTTGCATTAAGTGAGGCCTACCCGGATCTCAAGGCCAACGAGAACATGATGCAGCTGACAGAAGAGTTGACCAGTACCGAGAACAAAGTTGCCTTCGCCAGGCAGGCTTATAACGATGCGGTCAAGGTCTATAACGATATGTGTGAGAAAGTACCTTCCAATGTCGTGGCCAATAACTTCGGTTTTGATCTGGCGGAAATGTTACAGATCGAAGACGATGTTAAACGAGAAGTGCCTAAAGTTAACTTCGAAACATAAGCCACAAATTTAGCGAGAACCAGCGCTGATGAACTTCTTTGACCAGCAAGAGCGGGCCAAGCGAGATACCCGTTATTTAATCATAGCTTTTGTGCTTGCGATAATTGCCATCACAGTTGCGATTGATTTGTTGGTGCTGGTAATAATGAGTATGGATGATAAGGCAACACTGTCTAATCTTGTTGCGATTGAAAACCTGCCAGTGATTGGTGCTTCATCGGTTGCAGTAATAGGCTTGATTGGTGTTTCCAGTTTGTTCAGAACTATGAGTCTGCGCGCGGGAGGCGGAAAGATCGCGACTGAACTGGGTGGTGTGCGAGTGGATGCTGATGATAAAGATCCATTGCGCCGACGCCTGCGTAACGTGGTGGAAGAAATAGCGCTGGCATCCGGCGTACCCGTTCCTGAAATTTATGTGTTGGAGCAGGAAGATGCCATAAACGCCTTTGCTGCAGGTTATGAGCCCAGTAGTGCAGCTATAGGAGTGACACGAGGTACGTTGGAGAAGCTGAATCGTGATGAGCTGCAAGGCGTAATCGCACACGAATTCAGTCATATCCTTAATGGTGACATGCGCCTGAACATTCGCCTGATCGGTTTGTTGTTTGGCATTACGGTGATTTCATTAATCGGTCGATCGATATTAAACAACTCAAGGCGTACGCGTTATCACCATCGATCTCGAGATGATAATGCGGCCGGCATTCTTGCGGCGGCTTTTGCGGTTATGATTATTGGTTATGTTGGTTTGTTTATCGCCCGGCTCATCAAGGCTTCGCTGTCTCGTAAGCGTGAATATCTTGCTGATGCATCAGCCGTACAATTCACGCGAGACCCTCTCGGTATTGGTGGGGCATTGAAGAAAATTGCCATTGATGGTTCGCATCCAAAATTGCACGTGGATACCGAAGAAGTCAGTCACATGATGTTTGGCTCATCCGGCTTACGCGGTCTATGGGCTACCCACCCACCTATCATTGATCGCATTACGCGCATTGAGCCAACCTTCAGAGCTGAACAGCTCAACGATTTGTCTGAAAAAATGAAGCGTGACGTAGAAAGAAACCAGCGCAAACAGGCAGCCAAAGAGGAGCGTGAGCGCAAGAAGGGTAAAGCCAAAGGCAATATGGACTTTACCAACATCGTCGATCAAATCGGTAATCCCAGTGAAAACCAGATGATGTTCGCTGCCTTGATTGCGGCGTCTATCCCCGAGAATTTGTATGCCTCGGCTCATTCCACCCAATGGGCGAAAGAAGTCATTTGTTACACACTGCTGGATGATGATCCGGACTTGAGACAACAACAATTGCTGATCGTCGCGAAACGTATGGGTCATGAGAGTCTGGAACAGGTGGAGCAACTGCTGAAAGATTCTCCGACCATTGATCAGCAACAACGTTTACCGCTGGCGGAAATGACCTTCCCGGCATTAAAAAGACGCCCACCCGCTGAACTTGAAGAGTTTAGAGAAACGATTAACGAGATTGTGATGGTAGACGGGCGTGTTGATGTATTTGAATATGCACTGGCCAAAATGCTCGATATGCAGATTCAGGATTCGGTGTCACCACCATCCATACTGACTGGCGGTAATAAGTCTCTGGCACGTCTGCGTAAGCACGCGGCCTCTTTGATATTAGTGGTTGCCAATCTCGGTAATGAAGACTTGCAGGCGGCGGCAGCGGCGGCCGAAGCAGGTTTTGAGGAAGCCGGGGTTGATACCCGTAGCGAAAGTAATCGAGAAACTGACTGGCGCAAGATGCTGGACCAGTCTCTTGAGCAATTACACGATTTGTCGCCGCGCGGCAAAGAGTCACTCATCAAAGGCCTGGTAGCGACCATCACCCATGACCATGAGGTAACGGTTGAAGAACATGAAGTTCTACGTATTATTTGTTCCTCAATCAGAGTGCCTCTGCCCATGATGAACAGTACACAACATGCCTGACTCGACTAAAGCGCCCAATGAGCGTGCCCAGGCTTTACTCAAAGCCTTGATTGAAACCCACATAGTTGAAGGGCAGCCGGTAGGTTCGACCAAGCTTGCCAAATCGTCTGGTTTGAGTGTCAGTCCTGCGACTATACGTAATGTGATGAAAGACCTGGAAGCGTTGGGTTATATCTCGGCGCCGCATACCTCAGCGGGGCGGGTGCCTACCGAAGCGGGTTATCGTTTGTTTATTGATACCTTGATCCAAACCAAGCCGATTGAAGAACAGGTCATGTCTCAGCTAAGAGAAGAAATAGATCGTGAGGTTGATACCAATCAGATTTTAAAATCTGCTTCCAGTATGTTGTCGAATCTGACCCAGCTGGCTGGAGTGGTTTCTTTGCCGTATCAAAAACCTGCCAGTATTACTAAAGTCGACTTTGTTAAGTTGTCGCAACAACGTGTGCTGGGCGTGTTGGTGATGATGGATGGCAAAGTGGAGAATCGGATCTTGCAACTTGAGCGAGAGTACAATCACAGTGAGTTGGAGCAGGCCGGTAACTATTTAACCGAGCACTTTGCCGGGATGGATATCTATTCAGCCAGAACCCGTTTGCTGGATGATCTCGAGGTTATGAAAACCAGTTTGAATGATCTGATGACCTCGGTGATTGATCTGGGTAAGGAGGCGTTTCAAAGCAACAAGCCTCAGGAAACGCTGGTGACTTCCGGGGAGACGCATTTAATGGAGTACGCCGAGCTTTCGGATGTTGAAAAGCTGCGCAAGTTGTTTGAAGCATTCAATGAAAAAAGAGACATTTTACATGTGCTGGATCGCTGTGCAGACAGTGACGGGGTGCAGATCTTTATTGGTCATGAGTCTGGCTACGATGTCATGGATGATTGCAGTGTTGTCACCGCACCTTATTCTGCCGATGGTGAGGTGCTGGGAGTACTTGGCGTGATTGGACCCACCCGCATTGCCTATGACCGCATTATCCCGCTAGTGGATGTAACGGCACAAATCCTTGGAAGTGCCTTGAAATCAGATTAAGCGCCCCCATAACCATCGCGTTAGGGCGCTATTTGATTGAAAGCTAACCTCAAGTAGCTGTTTTAAGTTACCGAATAATAAGGAAAAATATGTATCCAGAGGACGAGGCGGAAGAGCTCGAGCTTGACGCTGAAAACACCCCTGAAGCTGAACAAGATGAATCAGATGATTCTCTCGAAGCTCAATTAGAACAGGCTAACGCAAAAATTGACGAGCACTGGGACCGTATTCTGCGTATGCAAGCCGAGCAGGATAACTTGCGTAAACGTCATAGCCGTGACCTGGAAAAGGCGCATAAATACGGCGCGGATGACTTCGTCAAAGCCATGCTTCCGGTGAAGGACAGTCTGGAAATGGGTATTCAGGTTGCTGCCGGAGCCACCGAGGTTGATGCCATTGCAGAAGGTATGCAGTTGACTGAAAAAATGTTTACCGACGCGTTGGAAAAAATCGGTGTTACCGAACTGGATCCAGTCGGTGAAAAGCTCAATCCGGAACATCATCAGGCCATGTCTATGTTGCCATCGGGTGAACACGAGCCAAACACGATTATGACGGTGATGCAGAAAGGTTATTTATTGAATGACCGGCTGATGCGTCCTGCCATGGTGGTGGTAGCAAAAGCACCTGAGGAAGAATAATTATCGGGCTGGTTGATTTACTCAATCCTGCCCCAATCAATTGAGTCATGCGAATACGTTTTTACGGAGATTTTTAAGATGGGAAAAATTATTGGAATCGATTTAGGTACCACCAATTCTTGTGTAGCTGTGATGGAAGGCGATGGTGCTAAAGTTATTGAGAACAGCGAAGGCGATCGAACGACCCCTTCAATCGTTGCATTTTCTGCTGAAGATGAAGTATTAACCGGACAGCCGGCCAAGCGTCAGGCGGTCACTAATCCCGACAACACGCTTTATGCAGTAAAGCGTTTGATCGGTCGTCGTTTTGATGAAAAAGAAGTGCAAAAAGACATTGGTCTGGTGCCTTATAAAATCGTCAAGGCAGACAATGGTGATGCCTGGGTTGAGGCTAATGGTACTAAAATGGCCCCGCCTGAAATTTCGGCACGCGTGCTACAGAAGATGAAGAAGACCGCCGAAGATTATCTGGGCGAGTCAGTAACCGAGGCAGTCATTACCGTGCCGGCTTACTTTAATGATTCACAACGTCAAGCAACCAAAGATGCCGGTCGTATTGCCGGTCTTGAGGTTAAGCGAATCATCAACGAGCCTACCGCGGCGGCACTTGCTTACGGTATGGACAAGAAAGGCGGCGATCGCAAGATCGTGGTTTACGATTTGGGTGGTGGTACGTTTGATGTATCTGTTATTGAAATCGCTGAAATTGATGGCGAGCATCAGTTTGAAGTGTTGGCGACGAACGGTGACACCTTCCTTGGTGGTGAAGACTTTGATATGCGCTTGATTGAATATCTTGCTGGCGAGTTTGAAAAAGAGCAGGGCATGGATCTCAAAGGTGATCCACTGGCAATGCAGCGTTTGAAAGAAGGTGCCGAGAAAGCCAAGATCGAATTGTCATCCAGCCAGCAGACCGACGTTAACCTGCCCTATATTACGGCTGACGGCAGTGGTCCAAAGCACTTGAACATCAAGCTGACACGAGCCAAGCTCGAATCACTGGTTGAGGATTTGGTTACCCGCACTATCGAGCCGTGTAAAGTCGCGCTGAAGGATGCCGGCTTGAGCGCTTCCGAGATCAATGATGTGATTCTGGTTGGTGGTCAAACCCGTATGCCGATGGTGCAGGAAGCGGTTAAGGATTTCTTTGGCAAAGAGCCACGCAAGGATGTTAATCCGGATGAGGCGGTTGCTGTCGGTGCTGCAATCCAGGGCGGTGTCTTGTCAGGTGACGTTAAAGACGTACTGCTGCTTGATGTGACGCCATTGTCTCTGGGTATCGAGACGCTCGGTGGTGTTATGACCAAGCTGATTGAAAAGAATACGACCATTCCTACCAAAGCGAATCAAGTGTTTTCGACCGCTGAAGACAATCAAGGTGCGGTTACCGTACACGTCTTGCAAGGTGAGCGTGATCAGGCAGCGGGTAACAAATCACTCGGTAAGTTTGATTTGACCGACATCCCGCCAGCGCCACGTGGTACACCACAAATCGAAGTTAATTTTGATATTGATTCGAACGGTATTTTGAATGTGAGTGCCAAAGATAAGGCAACCGGTAAAGAGCAATCAATTGTGATCAAGGCCTCCAGTGGTTTGTCTGATGAAGAAGTCGAAGCTATGGTCAAGGATGCTGAAGCGCACGCCGAGGAAGATCGTCAGTTCCAGGAACTGGTGAACACTCGCAACATGGCAGATGGCATGATTCACTCCACCGAAAAAGCCTTAAGTGATTTGGGTGATAAAGTTGATCCTGAAGAGCGCGTCAAGGTTGAAGCGGCCATCAATGAGGTTAAGGAAGCGCTGAAAGGCGACGACAAAGATCGCATTGAAAAGAAAACCGAAGCGTTGACGGCTGCGGCTGGTGCTATCGCACAGCAGGCTTACGCTGAATCACCTGAAGGTCAGGCTACGGAAGGTGCGGCCGACGGTGAGCAAACGGCTGCGGCAGACGATGATGTTGTGGATGCCGAGTTTGAAGAGGTTGATGAAGATCAAAGCTAGCTAAAGGCTGGCTTGCAACACCACAGGTGTGGCCGGTTACCGGCCACACCTTTTTGTACATCTAGAGATAAGTAAATGGCACAGCGAGACTATTACGAAATATTAAATGTAGCCAAAGACGCTACCGCAGCTGAAATTAAATCGTCTTACCGCCGTCTGGCAATGAAGTTTCACCCTGACCGAAATCAGGATGATGATGACGCTGAGGCGAAATTCAAAGAAGCCAAGCAAGCCTATGAAGTATTGAGTGACGATCAAAAGCGCGCGACTTACGACCAGTTTGGTCATGCCGGGCTGGAAGGTGCTGGCATGGGAGGTGGCGCTGGTGCGGGTGGTTTTGGCGACATCTTTGGCGATATATTTGGTGATATATTTGGTGGTCGTGGTGGAGGGCAAAATGTCTATCGCGGTCAGGATGTACAATATGAACTGGAGCTGACCCTGGAAGAGGCGGTCTTCGGCGCCGACAAAGAAATCGAGATTGAACTGCAGTCCGTCTGTGAGAGCTGTGAGGGCAGCGGCGCGGCACCGGGCAGCAGTCCAACCAGTTGTGATACCTGTGGCGGGGTAGGTCAGGTACGCATGCAGCAGGGTTTTTTCTCGGTGCAACAAACCTGTCCAGCCTGTCGTGGTGCTGGAACAGTAATCTCGGATCCATGCACTACTTGTAATGGCTCGGCAAGAATGCCTGAGTTACGAAGCATCAGTGTCAATATTCCAGCCGGTGTTGACACCGGTGATCGAATCCGTCGCAGCGGTGATGGTGAAGCGGGGATCAATGGCGGGCCTGCCGGAGATTTGTACGTACGCGTCAATGTCATCGATCATCCCATCTTCGAGCGTGATGAAAATCATCTCTATTGCGATGTGCCCTTGAGTTATAAACTGGCGACACTGGGTGGCTCGGTGGAAGTGCCTTCATTGGAAGGTCGTCAAAAAATGAAGATTCCTGCAGGTACCCAGTCCGGCACCTTGTTCAGACTGCGCGGCAAGGGTGTAACGCCGGTACGTGGCGGCCCGAAAGGTGACCTGATTTGCCGCGCAAATATTGAAACACCGGTAAATTTGACCAAGCAGCAAAAAAAGCTGTTGCAGGAACTGGATGATTCTCTGCATGATGGTGGTAAGCGACATAATCCTCAAGAAGCTGGTTGGTTGGACAACGCCAAGGGTTTTCTTGATACCATGAAAGACCGATTTAAAGATGGCACAGGACCAGAGTGATGACGAGAGCAGCAATTGCCGGCGCTGTAGGAAGAATGGGTCAAACCCTCATACATGTTATCGATGAGCATGAGTCTATTGTGGTCGGTGCCGCGACAGACGAGAAGGGCAGTGATGCCATAGGTGGCAATGCCTATCTGTTAGCAGGTATACCGGTCGGTGATGTCACTATCACCGAGACATTTGCAGATGTTGCCGATGAGTTTGACGTCATGATTGATTTCACCAGCCCGGATGCAACCGCTGCACACGTACAGCAGTGTGTCGAATTCGGTAAGCCTATGGTGATCGGTACCACGGGTATGAACGACGACCAGATACAGAAAATCGCCGAAGCGGCCAAGTTCATACCGATTATGTTTGCCCCGAACATGAGTATTGGTGTCAATGCCATGCTGGGAGCACTCGAGCTGGTAGCCAAAACGCTGGGTGACGATTTTGATATAGAAATCACCGAGGCGCATCATCGCCATAAAGTCGACGCTCCTTCAGGGACTGCTCTCAAGATCGGCGAGGTGATTGCCGATGCGCTGGGGCGTGATCTGGACAAGTGTGCTGTTTATGCGCGCGAGGGTATTACCGGCGAGCGAGAAAAGAACAGCATTGGCTTTCAGTCTATTAGAGCGGGCGACATAGTGGGTGACCACACCGCGATGTTTGCGACTGATGGCGAGCGTTTGGAGATCACGCACAAGGCATCCAGCCGTCGAGCATTCGCCAATGGCGCTGTCAGGGCGGCATTATGGGTTCAAGAACAACCCGCCGGGCTGTACGACATGCAAGATGTGCTCGGTTTGCGATAAGAAGCTGGACTCTTAATTGCCAAGCAATTAGAATACTGACGCTTAGCCCGAAGAATAAATGATACGGGTAAAAGACGGGATGAAGGCTGGCGCCGATCATCCCGTTTGTGTATCTGGACTCAGGAGTAACGTTGAAACAACTCGCGACTTTGGCGCTG
>CALIRD010000038.1 GCA_938042355.1 uncultured Thiotrichales bacterium | reverse complement strand
CGACCGCAACATAGCCAACGCGAGCGAGCTTCAGGTACAAGTCAATATCTTCAGCCCCTTGAAAACCCTGATCTCTTAAACTCGAATCATAACCTCCTGCAGACTGAATATATGAACGCTTGATCATTGTCGCACTTGCATTTCTGATGAAATTTGAAGCAAGGAGTTTCCGATAAATCTTACCAACATAACGAGCTCGACCTAAATCAGAAATCACATGATCATTCTCGTCAATACGACGCGACCACGTATAGACAAATACCAGAGGCTCTGGAGCAGTCTCTGCTGCAGCAAGAAATTGTTTCACAGTATCCGGGTGCCAAATATCATCTGCATCGAGCGGCGCAACCCAGTCACTCGTCGCCACTTCAACACCATGATTTCGAGCTGAAGCTACACCACCATTCTGTTTTTTGATAACTTGAATTCTTACATCATTTTCAGCACAACGATTTGCAAGCGCTAAAGTTTCATCTCTTGAACCATCATCTACTATTATGATTTCCAGATTTTTATGAGTTTGTGCCTGCACGGAATCAATCGTGCGCTCCAATGTTGCCACAGCATTATAGGCTGGAATAACTACAGAAACCTGTGTCATGCTGTGAGCGCGAAAGTATTTACGAGAGGAATATTTTGAAAGTTGCGATTCTTCCATGGGGAAATGTGATCGAGGATTACCTTGATGGAATTGGCATTAGCGCCGAAGAATTTGCAACGGAGATGCAAGGTGGCTGGCTTTTTGGATACGCCGATGCCTTGAAAGCAGCTGGCAGCGATGCATGTATTATTGTTGTATCCCGAAACACAAACATCACTCAGCGTATAATTAACCCGAATTCGGGTACTGTTACTATTGTTTTGCCAAGCCCTGATATCTACTCTCTTCTCAATAACGTGCCAAAGATTAAACAAATCGCCGCTTACACTGCTTTGCCAAAAAATACTCTTGCTAATGCGCTTCAAGAAGAAGAGTGTACACACATCATTATGCAGGAATATGCTGACCCGAGGTTTGACTCTGTTACATCTGTAGCAAAACGTCTTAACTTGCCGGTTATACCAACTTTTCAAGGTGGTCAAACCGAACCTCGGTTTATCTTCACTCAAAGAATTCGACAATCCTCTATTCATGCTGCAAAAGGACTCATTATTGCATCCAGTGTTGAAGCTGAGCGCATGCGCAGCCTCTATGGATCCGACTTGCCTATTCGTACCATTTGTAATCCGATAGATCCCACTATCTGGTTTACCGAAGATAGAAAAACTTGCCGGGAAACACTCAACCTTCCTGAAGACGCTCGAATCATCATTTGTCACTCTCGAATTGATATTCAAAGAAAAGGCATTGATGTTCTTTTTGCTGCCTGGCGTATCGTGACAAAACAATATCCAGAAAAGGATCTGCGCTTGCACTTGGTTGGCGATGGCCCGGATGCAAAAAAACTTAGAGAAGAAATTAAGCGAGCACCTGTGACTGGCCTTCGCTGGATGGACAGCTTCACCCAAGATCGTGCAGAAATGCGCCGTGAGCTCTCTGTAGCGGACTTGCACGTACAAGCTTCCAGGCATGAAGGTTTTTCGGTGGCTCCGATGGAAGCCATGGCTTGTGGCCTGCCAACCATTCTCAGTCGCGCACCGGGTGCGGCTGATTTGCTTGAAAATGAAGAAGCTTCTGGCGGCTTGCTTGTACCTGTCGGTGATAGTCGCGCTTTGGCAAATAATATCGCCACTCTTTTGCTTGATGATGAACGAAGAATTGCGATGGGTGAAGTTGCGAAAAGGCATGTGCTCAATATTGCTGCAACCGAAGTAGTTGGCAAACAACTGGTAGATTTTCTTCGCTCCATCTAAGCCAAAGATTCCGCCAATGAAAAATTTGGATTCACTAAAGTTTGCCATGGTCTGCGCCTTTTACTATTGATCAATTCTGGAGCGTTGTCGCGATAGATTTTCAACAAGAAACAGCACCATTAACAGTGGTAGTAACCAGGCTACTCTTGCTTGATAGCGCCAGGCTGGAGCTGACAATGCTCCGAAAATCAATGCGTTTATAAAAAGACCGAAAACGACAATCACCAAGATTTGAACCTGTGACCGATTGAGCCTGCCGCCTAACAACAACCCTGCCAGTATGACGCCGGACAAAGCAGTAAGCATAATCATTGTCGATTCAGCAATCGACCGAATTTTACTGGCAGATGTTTGCTTGTAATCAATCTCAAACTCAGACCCATTCCAGTTCATCCACTTGGCTGTTTCATGTACCAGAATAAACTGTTTGGCGGTATTTTTTACTATCGCAAGAAACTGTTCCAGTGGATATTCAAGTGCGGCAGAAAACACAATCTTCCACTCACTTTCGCGTACTTTTCTGACAGCCTCAGATTCGGTATCACCCCATAAAAAATCGAAATGATTGTCAGGGACACCGTCAGTGAATGCATCGCAATAACTACTGGCATTGATATTTTCGGCACATTGCTCCTCAACATACCAGCGAGCAGGACCGTCTTCGAGAGAGCGTGCCAATACAACTGGTGGTCGCAGTGGTGTCATACTCGTTTCACCGAGCACAACATAGCTCGACACAGTATTTAATAGCGGAGCTGAAATTACTACAAATAGACCAGCTACCACGACCAGATTAATTCCTCTAAAATTTTCAACTTGGGTGCCTCTGATGAAGTACCTCCAAAGAAGCACGACAATAACAACTGCAAATGCCAGTGGAATATTGCCGTAGTGTGAAGACACAGAAAAAGCCGCCAATAATGTGAGAACTATTTTCTGTTTGTGACTAAAACTATCAAAGCGAGCGATCAGCAATGAAGCGAAAATTAGCACAATCGCTCCAAGAATATCCGGCATAAGACTCACAGATAGCCATGCCACCTGACTAAACGCTATCACCAGCAACATCCCAGCAGCGAGTAATCCTGGGCGCTCTAAGGCAGCACGGTTAATCATCGCGAGAATGGCTAGTACAACGAGAAAGGTTTGCAAAATAGCCATTGAAAACGGCCCAATCGTTCGAACCAGCCCACCCAACAAAGCCGCATACGTAATTGACCGCCCATAAACTGTAGAGGTATCGTCTAGTGACGGCACTTTTGCTACAGTCTGATTGCTGTCTACAGCGGGCTCAGCTTTTGACTGGTCAGAAATCGACGCGGCTATTTTATGCCAGATTGCATCGCCTCCTTTCAAATAGCTGTTGCTATCCATAAAACCAACAAGATTACCGGTCGCCGCCATGGGCCAAAGTAATACCAAGGTCATTAGTAACGCAATTGGCAGACCTGCCAATGAAAATAGCGGGGCCTCTCCATCGGGTAACTTATATATTCTCAT
>CALIRD010000037.1 GCA_938042355.1 uncultured Thiotrichales bacterium | reverse complement strand
TTGAGTTGGTTTTCCCAGTGAATGTGGTTGTCGATAACGGCTGAGAGCAAGTTGTGTGCTGCACCTATTGCGTGAAAGTCACCGGTGAAATGCAGATTGATATCAGTCATGGGAACTACCTGAGCATAACCACCGCCGGCTGCGCCCCCTTTCATGCCAAAGCAGGGCCCAAGGCTGGGTTCACGTAAGCAAACCATCGCGTTTTTACCAATATGATTGAGTCCGTCACCGAGTCCAACCGACGTCGTAGTCTTGCCTTCGCCGGCTGGTGTTGGCGAGATGGCGGTGACCAATATCAGTTTGCCGTCTTTTTTATCTTGTACCGAATCAATGTAATCGTAGGTGATTTTGGCTTTGTCATGACCATAGGGAACCAAGGCATCGTTGGGAATACCCAGTTTGGCTGCAATGTCAGAAATCGGTTCCATTTTGGCAGCACTGGCGATTTCCAGATCTGAAGGATATTTACTCATATTGGTCCCCTGATTAAGGTTGAATGACATTTTTGATTGGCGTGACGTTACTCGTTTTCAACGTATCGTCAAGCAAGACGAGACAATCTACCGGTTCTTATAAGGTGTAGTAATCATTGTGTCGCTTGTATGCATTGCTACGTCGTGTGCATTCGATAAGAGTACTTTGGTAGATTGATCTTTCGGGTAACATTACCCTCGGTTGATATCACTTTTTTATACTGAGCTACGCCGGTGGGATTATGGTTTGGTTCTGTTTTGATCATTAGGGGTTATCTATGGCACGAAGAAGAAGAGGTGGTGGACGTGATGCAAAGCGTGCTGCACGAGAGCAGTCCCAAACCGAGATAAGCACATTTATAGATCGAAAGATTCCTTATTTTGAGATGCTTGATGAAGAAGCATTGGTCAAAATAGAAGAGACAGCAGACACAGTCCTGGAAGAAATTGGTATTGATTTTCTGGAGTTTCCCGAAGCACTTGAGTTATTCAAGGAAGCCGGTGCCGAGATTGATGGTGAGCGGGTGCGTTTCCCGCGCGGTTTATGTCGTTCGATCATTCAGGCGTCCGCGCAAAAAGAATACGTGCAACATGCACGAAATCCGGAAAGAAATACAATTATTGGCGGCAAGCGTACCGTGCTGGTGCCGTCTTATGGTTCACCATTTATTCGTAATCTTGATGAAGGGCGCCGTTATGCCACCATTGAGGATTTCAAGAATTTTGTAAAGCTCGCTTATATGAGTCCGGGGTTGCATCACTCCGGTGGTACAGTCTGTGAACCGGTGGATATTCCGGTTAACAAGCGCCACTTCGACATGATCTACAGTCACATGAAATACAGTGATAAACCGTTCATGGGTTCAGTGACGAGACCAGAGAGAGCGCAAGACACTGTAGATATGTGCAAAATATTGTTCGGTGAGGAATTTGTTGATCAGAACTGTGTTACTACCAGTCTGATCAATGCAAACTCACCGATGACGTTTGACGCAACGATGTTGGGTGCAGCAAAAATTTATGCGGAGAATAATCAAGCGACTGTGATCTCGCCATTTATCTTGGCCGGCGCAATGTCGCCAGTGACGACCGCTGGCACCGTCACTCAAATTCTTGCCGAGGCATTGGCTGGTATTACATTTACGCAGTTGGTGCGTCCAGGTACCCCGGTTGTGTTTGGTACTTTTGCGGCGGCCGTTTCAATGCAGTCAGGTGCGCCAACCTTCGGTACGCCTGAACCGAGTCATGTTATTTATGCCTGTGCGCAATTGGCAAGGCGGCTGGGCGTTCCATTTAGAAGTGGTGGTGGCTTGTGTGCGTCTAAAATCCCAGACGCCCAGGCAGCCTACGAATCAGCCAACACCTTACAAACTGCTGCACTGGCTGGCATTAACTTTATGCTGCACACCGCAGGCTGGTTAGAAGGCGGGCTAGCGATGGGTTATGAGAAATTCATCATGGATTGTGATCAAGCGAATATGATCCAGGTCCTTCTTCAAGGTGTTGATTTATCTGACAATGGCTTGGCACTCGATGCGATGCGAGAAGTTGGGCCCGGAGTGCACTTTCTGGGCTCAAATCACACTCAGGCTAATTTTGAAACGGCGTTTTATCGCTCTGAAATAGCTGACAATAATAGCTTTGAGCAATGGGAACAGGACGGTTCTATGGATGCGGCTCAACGCGCCAATGGCATCTGGAAAAAAATGCTGAATGAATACGAAGCACCTGCACTGGATGCGGCCAAAGACGAACAGTTGCAGGAATTTGTTAACCGACGAAAATCTGAATTTGAAGACCGGGACTATTAAACATGAATGATAAACCAGAAGATGATTTTGATGATGAGGAAGACATTGTTCTTTCCGAGCTCGACGATAAAGAACTGGTCGAGCAGATGCATGATGATTTGTATGACGGTCTGAAAGAAGAGATTGAAGAAGGCACTAATATATTTCTCGAACGCGGCTGGTCAGCTGAAAAAGTATTGAATGAAGCCCTGGTTGGCGGCATGAAAATTGTGGGTGTTGATTTTCGTGATGGTATTTTATTTGTGCCTGAAGTGTTGCTTGCTGCCAATGCGATGAAAGGCGGTATGGAAATACTGCGGCCCTTATTAGCCGAAACAGGTGTTAAGCCGATTGGAAAGATGGTGATTGGCACGGTCAAAGGCGACATTCACGACATCGGTAAAAACCTGGTGGCAATGATGATGGAAGGTGCGGGTTTTGAGGTAATCGATATTGGCATCAATAATGCGGTGGAGGAGTACTTCGAGGCACTGGATGAACATAAGCCTGATATTTTAGGAATGTCCGCTCTGCTAACAACCACCATGCCTTACATGAAAGTAGTCATTGATGAGATGGTCAGCAAAGGCATTCGTGATGATTATATTGTGATGGTAGGTGGTGCGCCATTGAATGAAGAGTTTGGCGAGGCGGTCGGAGCTGATGCGTATTGTCGAGATGCGGCTCAAGCGGCGCAAATGGCGCAGGAACTGATCGGCGAACGACGTGCGGCACAAGGCTGACCAAATTCTGGTCATCGCTTGCGGTGCATTGGCACGCGAGATCAATGATCTGAAAAAGACCTATGGCTGGGAGCATTTACATCTCAGTTGTATTGATGCGGGATTGCATCACCGGCCGGCACTGATACCGGATGCATTAAGAAAGCGTATTCAAAAATACCGTCATCAATACCAGCATATTTATATCGCCTACGCTGACTGTGGCACCCAGGGTGGTATTGACAAAGTTATTGAAGAAGAAGGCGCTAATATTGAACGATTGCCAGGCGCGCACTGTTATCAGTTCTTTGCTGGCACAGAATCTTTTGCGGAGCTTGCGCAGCAAGAACCAGGTACGTTTTATCTAACCGACTTTCTCGCTCAACACTTTCATCGCTTTGTAATTGAGCCGCTCAAGATTGACCAGCATCCGGAGTTGGAAGCGATGTATTTTGGTAATTACAAGCGACTGGTGTTCTTATCACAAACTTCAAACGAGAAACTTCTCGCGAGCGCCAAAGCGGCTGCCGTACGACTTGGTCTGGAGTTCAAGCATCAACATTGTGGTTACGGTGAACTGGAAACAGAACTCCAGATTAAATTCAGTGGTGCAGTCAATGGTTAAAAAAGTACTAATCTACTGGCGTGATATCCCGTCCCAAATACTGGTGCAAAAAGGTCGGGTACGAAAAAAAGTGCAGCTGAGTCATCGTTTTCAGGACGCGATCGATCGTTCAGCGATGCGAGCTGGTAAAGGGACCAGTGATGCCTATATAGCTGAATGGCGGCGTGAAACCACCAAAGCGAAACTCGAAGGTGAAATGCAGCAAATGGCAGATGATGAAGCTGCCCGGATTGAATCGCAGTATTCAGATGATGACCTGAAGCAATTGATTCGTAAGCATGGTTTTGTCGAAAAGCCAGATTCCGAATGAGAACTATGCGCAGATGGTCCGTGCGACACGCACGTGGACTTAAAAAGCTATATTCCTTGCTGGAACAAATCATTCTAAAGCTTAACCCTGTGATCAAGCGGGTTGGTTATGCTCGCCTGGATAAACCCATACTGGCAGTAGAAAAACTGGCGAAAGGTGTGTTGGTTGATTCACAAAGTTGTGGTCAATGTGTGGTTGGTGAAACTGGACTTTCCTGTCCTATGAACTGCCCCAAGTCATTACGTAATGGTCCCTGCGGTGGCGTGCGTGCGAATGGTAAGTGTGAGGTTGACGCAGACATGGATTGCGTTTGGGTGTTGGCATGGCAGGGTAATAAAAACATGGGTGTCAAAGAATATCCGATCCAAATCGTGCAGCGACCGGTTGATAACAGGCTCTGGAATACCTCCGCATGGCTCCGGAAATTACGCGAGAATACCGGTGAGCGTGACGTTTTCCCAAAGGATGCAGCATGAGGTTTGAAGACGAGCCGTTAGTAGATGGTGAGAACTATCCCGTCTTGCCGGGTCATGTTTCACCTGGCCGTCTTGAGCGCGTATTGCGCGCCGGTGAATTTGTAGTTACGGCCGAGATTGCGCCACCTGATTCTGCTGATCCTGATGCTGTCTATGAGCGTGCAGCCATGTTTGATGGCTATGTCGATGCCATGAATGCAACTGATGGCTCAGGTGCGCATTGTCATATGTCGAGTGTTGGTATGTGTTCATTATTGACGCGTCGCGGTTATGCCATGGTGATGCAGGTTTCCTGTCGTGATCGAAACCGGATTGCAATTCAGGGCGATGTGTTGGGAGCTTCTGCGATGGGGGTCTCAAATATATTGTGCCTCACTGGTGATGGAGTGCAGGCGGGTGATCACCCTGAAGCAAAACCGGTTTTTGATCTTGATTGTATGTCGACTCTGGAGATGTTAACCGGCATGCGTGAACAATCGCAGTTTCTAAGCGGGAGAAAAATCAGTAGTCCACCGCGCGTTTTTCTGGGAGCTGCGGCTAACCCTTTCGGCCCACCGCTGGATTACCGGCCACTGCGTTTGATGAAAAAAATCAAAGCCGGGGCGCAGTTTATCCAGACGCAATACTGTTTCGATCTGGATTTGTTTAAAGAGTATATGTCTGTGGTGAGAGATCATGGCGGTCATGAAAAAGCATTTATCCTTGCAGGCGTAGGGCCGCTGGCTTCAGCAAAATCTGCCTTATGGATCCGTAATAATGTCGCTGGCGTGCATATCCCTGATGCCATTATCGATCGGCTCAAAGGTGCCAAAAATCAAAAGGAAGAAGGCGTCAAGATTTGCGTCGAGATGATGCAGCAACTGCAGCAGATTGAAGGCGTTGCCGGAGTACACATTATGGCCTATAAGCAAGAGCATCGAGTTGCAGAAATAGTCAAGCAATCCGGTGTACTTGGAGGTCGCGAACTGTGGCAACCAAAGCCGCTTGTAGAACAGGCTATTTAGCTAGCCAACGTATAATAGATATCAATTAGAGTTAATTGTTCGGAGTTGAAATGACAGATACAGTAATAAGTTCGGCAAGCAAAGAAGTCGTGATCGGTTTTGATCGACCTTTTGTCATTATTGGCGAGCGTATTAACCCAACCGGGCGAAAAATTCTGGCTGAAGAAATGAAAAATGATGATTTCAGTCGGGTAGAAAAAGACGCACTGGCACAAGTGGCCGCAGGTGCGCACATGCTGGATGTCAATGCGGGCATTCCGCTGGCGGATGAGCCGGCAATATTAGCCAAAGCGATCAAGTTGGTGCAGTCGATAACTGATGTTCCA